>JAGQMN010000029.1 GCA_020428645.1 Patescibacteria group bacterium | reverse complement strand
TTTCTTCCCATCAGGATAGGATTTTTCGAGCTCAGTCTTTAGAAACGGCATCAAAATAGACACCGACACCAACGCAGCGCCAAAGGTAAAAATGAGGTCAGGCACCCGAAACGCCGCGTAGTAGATGTCGAGCGTGCTTCCGGCACCAATGTTCCCTGCCAAGAATCGATCCCTGAAAATTGCCAATACTTGGGATATGAACGTAAAAAAACCGAGCACGAGCGCTGCTTCGGAGATTTGGGAAAACTCCCGGTTAAAGAGTCGCATAATACGTTCCATAAGCTGTCCCTAGTCTACACGAGAGTATGATAAAGACAAAAAATTGTATTAACGATAATATTGACTAAATTAATTTTTTAGATAAAAATAAAATAGAACCATAAAAAAGAATCTTATGAAACAAATTATTTTTCTTATTTGTACGCTCATTACGCTGATGACGTACTCTTGTAAACCTAAAGACAGCATGGTTGATGAAGAAAATGAAACAGATCGCATTCAGCCGATAACTTCGGGAACACTTGTTCAATCAATATTAAGTCAAAAAATTCAAAAGGTTATTGAAGTGATGAAAACTAATGAAGTAGACGATGTAATTGATCGAACGTTCAATTCAGATAGTACAAGTTTTCAAGTCTCCTTCATAGAAGGAAAAATATTGTACAGTTTTTTTCACTCTGAACATGAACAAGGGACAATTACATTTTCCATGCAAAATCTAGCTGAGAAGAAAATCCCATTGCTTAACATAACAGATGAGGGAGGAGACCAATTATTTGACCTTGCTACTTTGTGGAATGATGATATGGAACTCATCGATTACATCCCACGCAATGAAGAAACCTTGAAAGACCCGGAAATGTTGGTATCTATTGGTATGTGCCAAAAATTATTGAATCAAGCATATGAAGACACGTTCAGGCATTTCCTTGAAAATCCAAAGAAAACTTATTTATTTAAATCAATCTAAGAACATAAAAAATGATCGGTGATAGCTGATCATTTTTTATTAGTTGATTTGTTTTTTAATCCATTCAGACAAACTATGATATAAATGTTGAATATCTTTCTCTGTACGATAGGTATGAGGTGCTCCATCAGCAATCACTAATGTTTTATTTCCAATAGGTATAGCATCAAATAAAATTTGAACGTGTTCTGGTGGAATGCCATCATCTTCACTTCCAACGTATAAGAAAACAGGCATCGTTAATTTCCCTGCATCAGGAATGAGATTATGGTCGAGACGTTCTTCCATATGAGACCAAGGTTGCCTTTTAATCACTCCGGGTATTGATGCGCTCGCTGACTCAACCCATCCTGTTTTTTTCCATTCTTCAAGCTCGCCAGGGTGCGCTTTTCTATGAGCTTCCCATGAAAGATCACCAGAAACAACAGGTGCAATCGGTGCACATAAACCGACTTTATTTGGATAATCTTCGGCATATCGAGCAACCGCATATCCACCCATAGAATGCCCAACTACTGCCAATGGGGATTGAAACCATTCTTGTTCTTGAACCCAATTGGCCACATCTTCAAAATCTTCGTAGTGAAGACCGATTGTCGCTTTTTCATACTCACCATCACTCTCGCCAAACGTATTTGTCGCATCAAAATTAAAAGAAATAAAACCATTGTCCATAAACGCTTGTTTCATAGCTTGTATATGTGGTTGCTCCTTAAATCCACCGTAACCATGCAATACAATAACGGTTCCCTTAACTTCACTGTTTGGTTTTTCTAACAGACCAACAATATTTTGACCTTTTCGATTTTTGAGTGAAAGTTTTTCCATAGTTTAATTATAACAAAAACCAGATTTTATTCTAATTTTTATAAAACGTAAGTTATTTTAACTGGAATATAATTTTCTCCGTTCCAATCAATTGGCTCAAGAATAACAGTATAAAAATCACACACACCTTCATCACATGAATAATTTCTAAGATTATAATCTACGGCAATTAAGGTATCAAAGTTATTAATTAAATCATTAAATATGTATTCTGAATTAGATATCTCTCGAAGATTTTTTAACTCTTCAATTAATACCTGCCTTGAAAGATTCTCTTTATTAATTGGTAATAATATTTTTATATCAAAATTACTACATCCAAGGTGGCCAATGGAATATCGTTTGTTGTTAAATTCAAATTCTTCTAGTGCTGTACCTTCTTGATTATCT
>JAGQMN010000028.1 GCA_020428645.1 Patescibacteria group bacterium | reverse complement strand
CTCCCCAGGTCTTCATCATATTTGTTTAAAAGCAAATTCTGTAGAAATGGTCGATGATATATATCATATTTTACTAAAGAATAATGTTTTTATATTTAATAATCCTCAAAAATACCCTAACTATACGAACGATTATTATGCCATTTGTTTTGCTGACCCTGACGGTATAAAACTAGAAGTTGCTTATTACTGATTGATAAAGATTTTATTGCTCAAAAGATTAGTTATGCTACTATTATTTTCGTAATCAGTAAGGCTCGCGAGAGCCCCTGCATACGGGGTGTGGTGTAACGGCTAACATGCTTGTTTTGGGTACAAGTGACTCCGGGTTCGAATCCCGGCTCCCCGACATAAAAGAAAAATCGCAATATGTTTATATTGCGATTTTTCTTTTATGATAATCGTAGTAACATGTACACTATGACGTACAACATTCACCCAATCATCGTGCACTTTCCGATTGCACTCTTGTTTATATACTCGCTCATCATTATTTTCCCTATAGAGCGTTGGTTTAAAAATACCTCGTTCACGGTGACTCGACGGGTGCTCATTATTCTTGGTTTTCTTGGTATTCTTGCTTCAATGTCGAGTGGGGAAGCTGCACAAGACTTTACCTCAGGTTCACGTGATGTCATTCATGCACACGAGGCGTTTGCGAGCGCTTCATCGTGGTTGTATGGACTTCTCCTGGCGGGTGAATTGCTCCCGTTTGTTATTAAATGGTTGCCAACGTGGCTAGTGTGGTTGTCTCCAATCTTGAATTTCTGTAGCAAGGTTCTCAGGAATACAACAATCGTTTGGCTACTGGCACTCGGTGGTTTATTGGTATTGACGATTACTGGAATGCTCGGTGGTATTCTCGTTCATGGAACTTCAGCCGACCCACTTGCACCAATGCTATTAAACATACTCGGACTCAATTAATTGTCATTTGTTATCATGATTTGTTACAATAGAATTAGGTCTCATATTTGACTAATATTCTTTCTATCATATTCCAACCGCAGGTTTCCCTATGTGGTAATGCTCGTAGGTTTCCCCCTCAGGGTTGTGGTGAAAAGCCCGAAGAATCCGGGCTTTTTATTGTGTCTTGCATATTTCCCAATACTAACTAGAGTGGGTAAAAAATGTTGAACCATAAAATTTATTACCATGCGAAAAAATTCCTTACTTTCATCGCGTCGAGCAAGAACATTAATACAGAAGACAAAGGGAGCGGGTTACTCCCAAATTAGCAAGTTGCAGTTACAAAAAGATGAGGATAGTCTCGGTTTAGAACCCCCAAGAAAACAAGAGGGTTTAAAAAAACAGTTTTCGTTTCAATTATCAGGATCACCACTCGAAGCACGAGTGAATACGAGCATACTGATTGGTGGATATACGTTTTCCGAAAATGCCCCGTTTGGAATGTTACGAAGAAGAGGTGTTAGGGTACTTACACTTCCGTCGTTACATCGAACAAAAAATTTCATTCAAAACTTTTTAGGAATGAGCGAGATTTTAAAATCCGCTGTTACGTACCACCCATTGTGCCCTGACTGTCGTGCCTGGATGGATATCGAAGAAGTATGTGATAAAAACGATCGCATGGTGAGTGTTCGTTGGGTGTGTAACAAAATCAGACAGCATAAAAGTCGAAAACCTGTATTTTTTGATTTTATTCAATTGTTTAAGAAACAACTTTCTGATGTTGCTATGAACTACTGGAATGAAATGATGAGAAAACGTAAGGTGTATCGTGAAAATATTGAAACAAAAAAGAAAAAACCACGAAACATTCGCCATATACGTAAGGAATGGAGCATAGAAAAACCAAATAATGTATTAACGTAATATTTAATTACGTTTTGAAAAGCCCGAAGAATCCGGGCTTTTTATTGTGTCTGTTCCCACATAATTTCAAACAGTTGCTGGTGCATATTGGCAATGTAGGGATTTTTGATGATTGTTATCTTAATTGGCTCAACGAGTTCATGGATAATAATAGTATCTTTCCTAATAACAAGATTAGTATTAAGTTCAGTTTTTGGAGGAAGAATTTTTATTTCTTCATTTAGTTCTTTTTCAATTTTTTGGTGTGATCGAGCTGTCTTTGAATCCTGCAACAAGAGCTTAATGTTAATATTAAACTTTGCTCGTTTTTTAATGAAACTCATGAAAAATTCTTCATCAAGTTGTAGCCACTT
>JAGQMN010000027.1 GCA_020428645.1 Patescibacteria group bacterium | reverse complement strand
AACGTTTCATACCGCCACCGTTATCTGGGACTGTAACTCACAAAACAGCCTCTTACATGAAAAGAGTCTCCAAATAGTCATAAAGGAACTTAAGAAGCCGATATGATGTTGCCCTTTAGTGAAACAAACAGTATCTTTGAAAAGTGAATCCACCAAAGAAGTTTCGAAAGGTAGTTCGATACAAAGATTACTTTGATCAATTCTTTGTTAAACAGCGAATTAAGGTGAAACAAAAGATCATCTGGACATTGGAATTGATCGAAGATATTGAAGTGGTACCTGAGAAGTATTTAAAACATCTAACGAACACGGATGGATTATACGAAGTAAAGGTGAAATTTGGAACCGACAACTTCAGAATCTTCTGCTTCTTTGATCAAGACAAATTAGTTGTGTTGATGAATGGCTTCCAAAAGAAAACACAAAAAACACCAAAAACAGAAATTGAAAAAGCTCTTAAGATAAAAGATGAATATGAAAAAGAAAGAAAGCAATCTTAAAACGTTGGAGCAACTGAAAGAGGAACATTTCGGTAAAAGAGGCACAGTAGCCAGAGAAGAACTTGAGAAAGGATATCAAGATTTCAAGTTAGGAGTACTCATTCAAGAAGCCAGGCATAAAAAGGGAATGACTCAACAAGAACTAGCTGATAAAGTTGGTACTACAAAATCATATATATCAAAAATAGAAAACAATATTAAAGAGGCAAGATTATCAACGATCCAGAAAATAGTTGAATTAGGATTTGGCGGTGAACTAGAATTGTCAATTAAAATATAAATGGAGCCCCAGATAACACGGTGTAGCACAAGATAGCGGGCTTTAGAAACTTACGAATGAAATGACTAATTTAGAAGAATACAATGTGTTACCAACTAGAGGACCCAATGGCGCCCGCTACCTCGGCTACACTTAGACGTTATGGCTCATTATTAGAGAAAACAACTCAGAAGAAAGATGGCAATCTTTGAAATAGAAAAAGGCAAGGCAAAAAGAGTTAGATTAAGTGACTTTAAGCTCGAAAAGGACTTACAGAAACTTGTTGAAAACAATCTTGAAACAATTTTCAACTGCAGATTCATTGCAACCGAATTTTCAACTGGCAGCATACACTCTGGAAGGATAGATACACTTGCAATATCAGAAGACAATAATCCAGTAATAATAGAGTATAAGAAAGTTGCCTCATCAGATCTGTTAAATCAAAGTCTTTACTATCTGCATTGGATTAAAGACCATAAAGGCGATTTTCAAGTAGCTACAAATAAATCATTAGGTGAAGGCATTGAAGTTGATTGGTCGGATATAAGGGTAATTTGTCTTGCACCGGAATACAAGAAATATGATCTTCATGCAGTCCAAGTTATGGGAGCTAACATAGAGCTTTGGCAATACAAAACATACGAAAACGGGATTTTGAACATCGAAGAAGTATACAAGCGAACAGAACCAGCATCTAACCAGAATATTGAAGATTACAATGGGAAAAATCCTATAATGGTTGAGGCAGGCAGGAAAGCAGCATTAACAAGAAAGACTGGTAATTATACAGTTGAAGAACATCTTGAAAATATCGATGATCACATTCATGACTTATTCAACACCGTAAGAGATTACATCACCACAATTGACAGCACTATTGAAGAATCACCAAAGAAGAAATATATCGCTTATAAGACAAGTCAGAATTTCGCTTGTATACAGATAACTAAGAATAAATTGACACTATTCTTAAAATTAAATCCTGAAGAAGTTGATCCAATGCCAACACAAGGACGTGATGTACGAGAAATTGGACATTTTGGAACTGGAGAATTTGAGCTAACAATAAAGAATATGAGTGATTTTGAAGAAACAAAACACTATATCAACGAATCCTATAAAAATATTGGAGGTTAAATAACAAGCCATAACAAGGCGCGATAACGACCATCCCGCCTTAAAAGAATTCAGAACGAAAGAAGAACATGAATCAATCAACAAACATCGTAACTTTGGAGAAGCATTAAAAAGGCGGGACGTCGCATGCGCCCGATCCGTTAGCATGCATACTTACACCTTGAACTCTGGAAACTGAATGATCTAAAATCAAAAAATAAATACATAGAAGAATAGAGGTCATTAACCCATCATGAATCAATTTTATCAAATTGAAAATCAGAAATTGAAATGAATTCCTTGCAGTTAACCGTCATCCCCTTTTCCCAAAAGTCGCTGGAATTGTGGGGCGTATTATGAACGCGCTGTTCAGGCTGCAGTAGTACGGTTGGTTCATAGCATCCACGAGACAAACATTCTAACTGAAATCAAAAGATATTACAGGATGCTCCGATCACGTCCAAAGGGTATAACAAAACACAAACA
>JAGQMN010000026.1 GCA_020428645.1 Patescibacteria group bacterium | reverse complement strand
ACGTGAACCTTCGATAATTACTTGATCACGGGTCAGTGAGATATCAATTTCGGACTTTTGAATTCCTGCGACCATAGTTTTGATAATAATCGCATTGTTAACTCGGTACATATCAACAGAGAGTTCCCCGACTTCTTCATCATAGACGTTCTCGTCTTCTTGGGCATCGTCTTCGTAGACTTCCTCTTCTTCCTCTTCGAGGTACTCTCCATCAGTTACATTGTATTCAGGTTCATCACCGTTAAATTTAATGCTTCCAGTAAGTTTTTCAAAAAAAGATTTTTTACTATTCATAGTGTGTATTATACCGCATGAGATGTTTTTGACCATGCGAAATATGTTCTTAAGGTTAGTGATTAATACGTCTCACGCGCTCAAACATGGCGATAATAAATAAGGTAACGAGCCATAGAATTGCAAGCGTCAGGTAACCGTTAATCTCTACGTACTTGATTATAAAAGAGTTGAAAATTGTGTGCAATATAATAACAATGAGAAGACCGATGGCACCAAATAATACTTTAGTTATTCGTTTTTTGTAGAAGACAAAACCTATGGTGAGTCCAAGTATGGCACCAAGAACACTGTGGAGAATACTTGCCCCAAGGAATCTGAGTGTTCCTGTTTCAATAATGAAAGAAATATCTTGTTGAAGAGAAGGTTCCAAGAGAAACATTACATTTTCTGCTGCAGCAAAACCGAGTGCACCTGTGATAAGATAGATGGCGTAATCAATCGGTTCATCGAGATACGATGAATGAAAGTCAATTAAAAATACTACCCCGAATTTTGCAATTTCTTCAAACGCAGCAAACATGAGTACTCGTTCAGTACCTACCACACCGAGCGCTTTTACCCAGTGTTCAGCTGGGAGTACGAGGAATGTACACAGCGCTCCGGCGATGAAGGTGAGAATTAAGAGACCGCGTGGCTCTGGTTGAAAACGATCTTCGCGCAACCAAAAAAACAACCACAGCACGGTTGGAATCACCCCTGTTACGAGGAGTACCCACAGTACGTCAGTTGTTATAAGGTTGGCCATAGTGCTGTCATCAGTATATCACGCTCGTTATCAGATTTAACCTCCTGCCAGATTTCTTCAGTAATGAATGGCATAAATGGATGAAGAACTTTGAGTATGGTTATTAACGATTCACGTAAGAATCGTTTACGTGATGCGACATCTTCAGGACTACCGTTGGTAAAGATGCCTTTTGATTCCTCAAGAATTTCATCAGCAAAGGTGTGCCATACGTAGTGATAGAGTTTTTCTGATACAAGATAGTACTTGAACTCGTTCATTTCGGTAGTTACCTCATCGATCAGTGTTCGCTGCACTACGATGAGTTCCTCATCACGTGATGTATAACCACTCGTTATATTGATATCTTCTGTTTCGCTCAACACAAATCGTGTAATGTTCCATATTTTGTTAGCAAATTTTTTGTAGGCTTTGATTTTATTTTCATCGAGGTTCACATCGTTACCTGGACCGTTTCCAACAATCAGCGCCATGCGGAGGGCATCAGTTCCATATTTTTTAATCAATGCAACTGGATCAACAATGTTACCGAGTGATTTTGACATCTTGCGTCCTTGGGCGTCCCGCACGAGCCCATGGAGGTACACCGTTTTAAATGGCACCTCACCAACAAGGTACGTCGTCATCAGAATCATACGCGCCACCCAGAAAAAGATAATATCATGACCTGTTTCAAGAACATCTGTTGGATGGTAGGTGTTAAAATCATTTGCATCCGTGTTGGGCCAACCAAGCGTCGAGAACGTCCACAATCCGGACGAGAACCAAGTGTCGAGGGTATCTTCATCCTGGACCCATCCTTCACCCTCGGGTGCTTGTACATCGACATAGATTTCTCCATTTCGGTACCACACCGGTACACGGTGTCCGAACCAAATTTGTCGAGAGATGTTCCAATCACGTAGGTTTTCAATCCAGTGTGTATAAATTTTCTCAAACCGGTCTGGCAGGATGTTGACCTGCCCACTGTCGACTACCTTGAGCATGAGCTCTTTGAGACTCACTTCATCCCCAGCATTAACACCATTGATGTTCGAGTAGGGAAGTCTGATTTTCTTGTTTACGTCGATCCACCACTGTAGTTTTGGTAGTGGTTCAATGACCGCACCAGTTCGTTCTGCGGTACCAACATTTTGGATAATATCTTCAGTTTCAATTAACAGCGCTTTTACTCTGAGCCAATCAACAACTTTTTCACGAGCTTGCTCAACTTTAAGACCCTTAACTCCTTCCATACCAACCATCATCTTTCCGTACTCGTTGATAATTTGTTTAATTGGCAGGTCGTGTCGCTCGGCAATCTCAAAATCTGCGATCGAGTGAGCAGGGGTTACCCCGAGAGCTCCAACACCAAATTCAGTATCAACGTGTTCGTCAGCGACAATT
>JAGQMN010000025.1 GCA_020428645.1 Patescibacteria group bacterium | reverse complement strand
CTTTATCTGTGATGACGTGGAAGATGTACAATCTACCAAAACACGTGAAGGTCGTAACAAAACCTATAACTGGTTACGAGGTGAAGTAATTCCTGCAGGTGACAAGAATACTCGACTTATTATTGTCGGAAACTTACTCCATGAAGATTCACTTCTGATGCGTATTAGAGGTGAAGTTGAAACTGAACAAACATCAGGAACCTTCAAAATGTACCCACTGATTGATAGCAATGACGAGTGTATCTGGAAAGGTAAATATCCTGATGAGAAAGCATTGGAAGACGAGAAAAAGAAAGTTGCCAATGAAAATGCATGGCAACGTGAATATTTACTTCGTATTATTCCTGATGATGACCAAGTAATTTATCCTGATTGGATTCAGTACTATGACGAATTGCCAGGTGATAGACACAAAGGATATCGTGGTACCTATGCAGGTGTTGATCTTGCGATATCAGCAAAAGATTCTGCTGACGATACTGCGGTTGTCTTTGCGCATATCTATTCTCGATGTGAGAAAATGCGTATCTATATTCTCCCTAACCCTATCGCCAAGAAGATTAATTTCCCTGAACAGGTAGATCTCATGAAAAATATACGGAACACTCAAATGACCAAACGATCTGATGAACTCTTTGTCGAGAGTGTTGCCTACCAAGAAGCACTACCTCAAATGCTTGAACATCATGGGATTAAAGCGACAGCGATTAAACCCAAGGGTGACAAGCGAACACGACTTGCCCTGACCTCAACGGCGATCAAATCAGGAATTATTAAATTTCCACGTCAGGGTTGCGAACAATTGATTGAACAACTCGTAGGATTTGGTGTTGAAAAGCATGATGACCTTGCTGACGCCTTTTCACTCTTGATTAATGCAACTATGGAGAAACATACTAAAGAAGGAACAATCCTTATGTTCTTCTTGGGTGGAGATGATGATAGTACAGTCTATTACAGTGATTATGTAGATGTTGAGTAAATAAGTTACCAACAATTGACTAGCTTAGCAAACCTAGTGATTTCTGGCATTAATATATGTATGGAAACATATACAAATGCACGACTTGGTTCAGCACCAATTGTCGCAACTGAGAAAGTTAAATATTGTCTGTATGCCAGAAAGTCTACTGAATCAGATGAAAAGCAAGCCCTGTCTATTGAATCGCAAGTAAAAGAAATGCTCGCTATCGCTGAACGTGAAGGTCTTGATATTATCGATATACGAAGAGAATCGCATTCAGCAAAAGAATCAGGACAACGACCTGTTTTTAGAGAACTCCTTGAAGATATCCGAAGAGATAGATTTAATGGAATCCTTACTTGGGCACCTGATCGACTTTCTCGTAATGCAGGTGATCTTGGATCAGTGGTTGACCTCATGGATGAAAAGAAACTTGTCGAAATACGAACCTATGGACAACAATTCAAAAACTCACCAAACGAAAAGTTTTTGTTGATGATTCTTTGTTCTCAAGCAAAGCTCGAGAATGACAACAAAAGTATCAATGTTAAACGAGGACTACGAGCGAAAGTTGAAATGGGATTGTGGCCGTCGGTAGCACCAACAGGATATCTCAATGAAAAAAGGATTGACCGCAAAGGATACGTCATGGTTGATCCTGACCGAGCACCTATTATCAAAAAGATGTTTGAGAAAGTTGCTTATGAAAAATGGTCAGGACGTAAGTTATATAACTGGCTTAAATTTGAATTGAATTATAAGACAGCAACAAGTAATAAAAATCTCTCACTCAGTAATGTATATACAATACTTCAAAACACCTTTTACTATGGTGTTTTTGAATATCCAAAGAATAGCGGTAATTGGTACACAGGAAAGCATGAACCGATTATTACTAAAGAATTATTTGATCAAGTTCAGGAGCAAACAAAGAGTCAGGTATTAGTAACACGAAAATCAAAAGAATTTGCTTTCACTAAAATAATGATTTGTGGAAGATGTGGTTCTGGAATATCTGCTGATGAGAAGTTTAAAAGAATGAAAAATGGGAACGTCCATCGTTACGTATATTACATGTGTGCCAAATCAAAAGACAAAAACTGCAAAGGTTGTTATCTTGAAGAAAAGAAGCTTATCCAGGAATTCAAAAAACTCATTGATTCAGTAGGAATCAATGAGCAATCGATAAGAGAGAAAATCACTAGAGAAATTACTCGTATTAAGAAGTTTCAATCATCAGTTCTCAAGACTAAACAAGAAATTGAGATAGGTGAGGTTGATATTAAGAACTTTGCGAAATTTATACTCAAAGACGGTGAGATTCAAGAAAAGCGAGAATTACTAGACTGTCTTGAGGGAAAGATTATTTTGGAGGATAAAGAGCTGAGAATACAAAAAAAGAACTAGCTACTTACCTTATTCATAAACTATTTGTCATATAGGTATAGGGGGTATATACTATACTTATGAATCAAGAAGATAAACAGAAAGCAATTCATCGATTGAATCGTATCGAGGGGCAAATAAAGGGTTTGAAGAAAATGATTGATGAAGACACCTATTGTGTTGATGTTATCCATCAGACATCCTCAGTCAGATCAGCCCTCAGAGGACTTGAAGATATGCTACTTGAACAACATTTATCTTCCTGTGTAGTTAATCAAATGAAGTCTGGAAAAGAAAAGAAAGCGGTCGAAGAAATTATTAAGGTATATAAACTAAAACGAAAATAGTATGAATCATTCCACACATAACAAAAACTATGAACATTCATGTCATGGCGACGACAATGCAAAACACGGAGGACATGGTATGGACCACGGATCGGC
>JAGQMN010000024.1 GCA_020428645.1 Patescibacteria group bacterium | reverse complement strand
AAAAATTGAACATTATCCTCAGAGATAAGCGCTTGCGTATGAGTATTGGATTTACCTTACTCATGTTGATTGCGTTTCGTTTTCTTGCATCTATTCCTGTACCTGGTGTCAATCCAGGTGTCCTCGCACAATTTTTGGAGAGTAATCAATTCTTTAGCTTTCTCAACCTATTTTCAGGAGGAGGACTCTCACAGCTTTCCGTTATCGTATTAGGAGTTGGTCCATACATTACATCATCAATTATCATGCAGCTCATGACGACCGTTTCACCAAAATTGAAACGACTGTTTCATGAAGAAGGATCAATTGGTCGACGTAAGTTTAACAACTACTCTCGATTACTCACCGTGCCAATTGGACTCGTGCAGGGAGCAGGAATTTTAACCCTTCTGTCAAACCAGGGGGCACTTCCAGAACTGACGACCTTTGGTATGATTACCAACGTACTCGTGGTAACCGCAGGAGCACTCTTGGTTACATGGATTGGAGAACTTATTACTGAGTTTGGTGTAGGAAATGGTGTATCATTGCTCATTTTTGGAGGAATCGTTGCCTCACTACCGAGCGTGCTCTTTCAACTCACCCAAGCATACACATCTCAGGAACTCTTTAATTATGTACTCTACGCTCTTGTGGTACTCATTGTTATTGTTGCTGTAGTGTTGGTGAACGAAGCTGAACGCCGCGTGACCATTACGTATGCAAAACAGGTACGCGGTATGTCTACTTATGGTGGATCTGATACCTACGTACCCCTCAAATTGAATCAAGCAGGGGTTATGCCAATCATTTTTGCACTTTCAATTATTTTGTTTCCACAAATGATTGCCGGGTGGCTAGCGACATCAGGCATTGAATGGCTCGCACAGGCAGCACAGTTTATTACGATGGTACTGAGTCACAACGTATGGTATCCGGTTATTTACTTCGTATTGGTATTTGCCTTTACGTACTTCTATACGGCTATTACCTTTGATCCTGAAGCTATGAGTGAGAATCTTCATAAATCAGGAGCATTCGTCCCAGGGATTCGCCCAGGAGCATCAACTGAAGAGTATTTTGCAAAGGTGGCATCACGTCTTACCTTTGTTGGAGCACTCTTCCTTGGATTGATTGCGGTACTGCCAATCATTCTTCTCTCAGCAACCGGTAATGCAGCGGTTGCTATCGGGGGAACAGGGATACTCATTGTTGTATCGGTAGTGCTCGATCTTATCAAAAAACTCGATGCACAGGTGGCGATGCGTCAATACTAAAGGCGAAAGCCTTTTTTATTTGTCAATTATGAGATTTGTATACATATACGGTATACTACAGGATATATGAGAGAAAAAGGATTTACACTCATTGAACTCCTTGTGGTGATTGCTATTATTGGTATTCTCGCAGCTACGGTAGTTGCATCACTGAGTTCAGCGCGTGATCGTGCCAAACATGCAAAAACTCAATCAGAGCTCACGCAGTTTCGTACTATGTTTGTATCAGCTCAAATTACGACAAACCAAACACTCCTCGCGATGACGGGTGCCGCTGATCCTGGTACGTACAATAACTGTCCAACAGCAACGGATCTCAGTGGGTTGTCCGAGGCTCACCTGTGTGTGAGCACCTGGCGTACAGCTCTTGATGCTATCGTTACCAACTACAATAGTTCTTTTGATGCATCGCGATTCTATGAAGACGCGTGGGGATCACCATACTTGCTTGATGAAAATGAGGATGAGGTACTCGCGAATCCATGTCGCAATGATACGCTCACCTCACCTGGTGCGGACCGCATTGCTTTTACCGGAGATGATATAACGATCGTTATCCCGTTTGCATCATGTAGTTAATTTATATAGACCTATGGCATTACAAAAAAGAGAAAAAAAATTACTTAAAGTTCTTGCAGCCGTTGCAGTAGTTTCAGCTATTATCCTTTTTAAAGATAAAATTTTTAAAGGGAAGACTGAAGAAATCAAAGAAGAAATTGTTGATGGTTTTACCGACACTATGGAAAAACGGAACGAAGAAATTGAACGTACCGTTTCTGGTGGCGGTGGTGCACGTCGCGGCGGTGGCGGTGGCGGTGGTACCGCAGCACAAACGGTTTCATCAAAAGAATTTCAAACACATAATAACGCACAAGATTGTTGGGTGCTGATTAATGGAATCGTCTATGATATTACGAGTTTTGTTGAATCGTATGAAACATCTCTACAAACACGTATTTCTCAGTACTGCGGAACATTTGGTTTTGAAGCTGGTTTCTTGTCTGAAAACCCTACTGTTGAACACGATGTGATTAATGTATCAGCAGAAAAAGGCGTTATTCAATAAGCTATACCAGTCCTGTGTCCATTGCAAAATGCATCTGTTGTAGTAATATGAACACCAACAAATGAGCCTTCTTGGCTTTTTGTTTTGGTTGAGAAATGATGTATTTCTCTATCATCATACGAACTTTACTTATTAATTTATACATTTTACATACAATGAATCGAGATTACCCATTAGAAAAAGTACGAAACTTCGGTATTGTAGCCCATGTTGATGCAGGGAAAACAACTACGACTGAACGTATTTTGTACTACACCGGACGATCACACAAAATTGGTGAGGTGCACGATGGTGCAGCTACCATGGACTGGATGGAACAGGAACAAGAACGAGGTATTACTATCACCTCAGCTGCGACAACCTGTTTTTGGACACCAACCTATGAAGGCGTGAACAAAGAACGTGAACATCGTTTTAATATTATTGATACCCCAGGTCACGTTGACTTTACGGCTGAGGTAGAGCGTTCACTCAAGGTGCTTGATGGTGCTGTTGTAGTGTTTGATGGACAAGCAGGGGTAGAACCTCAATCAGAAACCGTGTGGCGACAGGCGGACAAGTATCGTGTGCCACGTATGTGTTTCATCAACAAGCTCGATAAAATCGGTGCTGATTTCGACAAAGCATTCGGATCAATTACAAACCGATTGACACCTAATGCGGTGATGGCACAACTCCCTATTGGTTCTGAATCTGCACTCTCTGGTATTGTGGATCTTTTGACGATGAAGGCGTACAAGTTCGAAGGGAACATGGGTAATGAAATTAGCTCATTTGATATTCCTGATGATATGAAAGCCAAAGCAGAGGAAAAACGCAACATCTTTATCGAAAAAATTGTTGAAAACAATGAAGATATGATGAATGCGTACTTTGAAGGAGAAGACCTTCCGGTTGATCAGCTTAAGGCAGAATTGCGCAAACAGGTCATTGCGAACAATATTGTTCCTGTGTACTGTGGTTCAGCATTTAAAAATATTGGGGTACAACTCGTCCTTGATGCGGTGATTGATTACATGCCGGCACCAATTGATATTCCTCCGGTGCAGGGAGTTAATCCAAAGACTGATGAAGTGATTGAACGAACGGCATCTGATGATGAACCGTTCGCAGCACTCGCATTCAAGCTCGCGGTTGATCCGTTCGTAGGACAGATCACGTTCTTCCGTGTGTACTCAGGTACCCTCGAAGCTGGTTCATACGTATTGAATACACGAACAGGAGACAAGGAACGTATTGGACGTGTACTTCGTATGCACTCAAACGAACGAGAAGAGGTAAAGAAAGTGTACGCAGGAGAAATCGCAGCAGCGGTAGGACTCAAAGATGTACGTACCTCAGACACCCTCTGTACACCTGATGCACCAATTGTGCTTGATGAAATTGTGTTCCCAGAACCAGTGGTATCACTCAAAATTGAACCAAAAACAAAAGCTGACCAAGAAAAAATGGGAATCGCACTCTCACGTTTAGCAGCTGAAGACCCAACATTTAAGGTATCGACTGATTCTGAAACACTCGACACCGTGATTTCAGGTATGGGAGAACTCCACCT
>JAGQMN010000023.1 GCA_020428645.1 Patescibacteria group bacterium | reverse complement strand
AAAGCACGTCCTACATGAGAGATACCTGTTACCGTTAACATTGCTACATCTCCATCAAGGTTAATCTTGCTAGTATCAGATACGGTGTAGTCGCCCGGGGTATTAAAATCCCAAGTAGTCGTAGCAGCAAAAGCCCCGAAGGGAGGGCTAACAAGGGCAAAAACCAACAGAACTACGTATGTTCTGATGAAATATTTCTGTACTGCCTCGATCATTACCATGATTTTAGCAAAAAAAGATTATAAATAAAGCCATGTAAATACTAAAATCATACAATAGGAAAACAAAAAAACCCGCATCATGGGGTTTTTGTTTACTGGTGAAAATTTCGTTTCGCGTCTTCAATCGCTTTTGCAGCAGCGTCGCGACCACCAAGCCCAAAGGCAAGCCCCCCAGCAAGTGCAAGCATAGCAACAAATCCAATGAGGAGAATGTTAACTACCTCTCGTCCAATACCAAGAAGGTTGAGTACGATGAGGAAAGTGAATACCACGATTGATACTCGTGCAACATTACCAAGCATTGCAGCTGATCGGTAGTTGAGCATCTTGGTTGATCCCTTGATGAGCTTCTTTACAAAGTCAGCAAGAAGGAATCCAGCAAAGAGTACGAGTACCGCAATGATCACTTGTGGAATGTACGCGATGATTCCCATGAGGAGTCCTCGTGTTGAATCAAGTCCCATGATATCAAGTGCAATCATGAGTGATGCGATGATAACAAACCACTTTGCGAGCCACCCGATGATGTGTCCAATGCGCAGTTTGTAACCAGCGCGTTCAACAGCTCCAGCAAGTGGTTTTACGAGCTCGTCAATTTTAGTTGCTGCAAAGAGCTTGACGAGTGCCTTGTATACAATTTTTCCGACAAAGATTCCGATTGCAAATACAATGAGTGCTGGCACCAAGAGTGCAAACCCTTCAACGAATGACGCCCATAAATCAGCAAACGGTTGAGTAAGTACTTCTACGTTCATAATATAAATTAAGGTTGTTAGTAGTAAGCTACGTTTCGTAACGTATCCTAATAGTTAATTAATAAATCTCGCTGTTTTCATGTAACAATCGATTACGCTCATTATACCACTAATACCTTACAATAATAAAGGTATGTACATACATAAAAATACTGCAGTGCAGTATGGCGTTATGACAGAATAGTATTAA
Source organism: Patescibacteria group bacterium (assembly GCA_020428645.1). Taxonomy (GTDB): domain Bacteria; phylum Patescibacteriota; class Minisyncoccia; order Phycocordibacterales; family UBA1006; genus UBA1006. The sequence continues at coordinate 4,260 of JAGQMN010000023.1, read as the reverse complement.
TGAGTTTACGGTGATCATTTTCAAGAACATCACGTACGAGTTTGTCGTACATACCCATGCGATACTCAAACTCTTTTTGATCAAAAAATGCATACGCGAGTTCACGTCCAACTTCAGATTCAATGATACTGATCTCACGATTGAGTGATGATGGGTTAAGCTTGTTACCAACAACCAACACATCAACGAATCGGTTATCATCACCAACAAAGACTCCAGAGAGAATGAGGAGCTTTACTGACCCAAGTTTTTTCACTCGTTGCTTCACCTGTTGTTCATCAACGAGCTCAGATTCAAGGAGTAGTGATTTGAGTGGGCGAAGTAACTCAAACGTTTCATTGAGTATCCAACCGTGCTTCTTCACCTTCCGGAATTGTGCTTGTGTTATTTTTTTAGATCGAGTTTTTTTAGGAACAGACTTCGTGAATGTTTTTTTCTTGAGAAAACCAATACGTACCAACATGGTTACTTCTTTACGCACCTCTGTTTTTTTACTACGCGTACGCTCCGCTAGATCATCAATATCAAATGGTGTCTCTTCGTTAAAGAGAAACAATCGCATTACCTTAACGCGACGACTACTACCAAATATTTTTGTTAATGGTTCCATACCTCTGTAAGTATATACGAAAGCCTCAAGAGGATAAAGTCAGTGAGGTTAACACATACCATCAGCATCACTACAAGTGACACTCGCGGTTTGTTGATCGGTATCCTGTCGCACGAGGAGTTCGTGCTCATGTAAAAAGAGGTTAATGATAATACCAACAAAAATAATACCAAGAAACATCAGACACGTTTTGAATGCATTACTATTCAACATATTTTTATTATGACAGCTCAAATACAATGAGCAACATACTGTGCACACCTTAAAGTTACAGGTGTGTTCTCAATACTGCTATCTGTACTCTTAGGGTATTCACTATATCCTCAAGAGATAATGATAATGGTGTAGTACAAAGCACACTGCGTGTTCGTGGGCCCACAATACCATCGGCAACCAAATTATATTCTTGTTGAAACGCAACAACAGCAGCATATGTCTTTGGTCCAAAAATACCATCTAACATACCTGGATTAACACCATAGAGAGTCAGTGCATGCTGGAGTACAGTAACACTCGTACCACGATCACCCCTCTTGATGAGAGCTCCTCCGAACGCATCACATGGATACAGATACCCTTCAATAACCACTTCAGATGATTCAATAAATTCACGTACATGGTCAGTAGTGGACTTACGTGAACCGGATCGTCCACCAGTAGAGGTACTCACGGGATCAGTAATTATGATCGACAAGGCATCAAGTTCTACCTGCTGACTACCATCCGAATTAAGGTAGGCACGCCACAAAAAGGTTCCCCCATCAGTATCAAATGTTTCTATATTCGCATTAATGCTTGTTGCTGATGATGTTTCTGTACCATCAGTGAGCGCGCTGATCACCCACGCGCCACCGAGCGGAAGCGTCTTCCAGTAGTACCACGTTACCCCATTATCTGGTGATACCTGATACGAAACGCTACCCTCATTACCACTACCAAGTGTTTCATTGAATGCGGTTATGGTTAAAGTAAAATCTCCTCCTGTGTTTGGATATATGTAGGGTGAGTCTGAACTGTATACCAAGTCAAAGAGATCAATCGCAAAAAATCCATTATCTGAAGTTGAAATAAATGCTGTTTCATCATCGCTCGTAATTTCAATATTGTTTGGACTACCAGTTACTGAAAATGCACCTCCAAAGGATATATCAGAAGGATCTGATATATCTAACCACACGAGATCATCGTTGGTACTTGCTAAAAAAGCATAGGTATCATCACTTGATATCACCACATCTTGATAGTCAGTAACCGTTGCATCAGAATCAAGGAGTGTAATGCTCGCTGGGTTTGAAACATCAAGAGTAAAGAACCCTTCAGTGGCACTACTGATAAATGCAGTGTTTTCATCAGACGATAATACAATATTAGTAACCCCATCAAAAGCACCTGTATAGGTACCAAGATTAACAATATTAGCCGGATCTGAGACATCGAGTACTTCGATATCAAAACCAGAATCAGCAAACAGAGTGTTATTATCAGCACTCAGAGTAAGTGCCCCTGGGGTTGATAGTGCGTAGGTGTCGAGAAACGTTGGATTGGTAGGATCAGATACATCGAGTGCTTCAATACTTGATCCACCTGATCCAGTACCAAAAAATGCCGTATTTCCATCACTAGTCACCACGCCTGAATAGGCAACACCTCCTGGACTATAACTTCCAATATTCACAGGTGAACTCAATGTCGATATATCAAATACTTCAATCGTTGCTGTATGACCACCTGCAGTTACGTACGCTTCGTTACCATCAGGTGACACTGCAAGCCATACATCACCTCCTGTTGGACTACCTGTCGATGTTGTAATACTAGGGCTCGTTCGATCAGAAACATCAGCAATAACGAGTCCATCACTTTGATCTGTAATAATGAGCGTACTATCATCAAGGAGATATTGATCAAGAATAGTTGTTTCGGTAGTCTCACTCCCTAGAGTACTTGGACTCACACCATTTGTTGTTGTTAATTCAACGATACTGCTATTTATTTGTGCACCACCTGCAATGGTATAATTCGCAACATCATCGAACGTCCACGAAACTGTGGCTGCATATGCAACGTGGTATGTACACAGTAACGTGATACAGGTGAGAGTAAGTATACTATTTTTCATATTGGCTACAGTATAACAAAAAAAATCACACACGATGTGATTTTTTAATACTGAAAAACTATTTGAGTTCTACTGTTCCGCCAGCTTCTTCAATCTTTGCTTTCATATCTTCAGCGTCAGCTGCCTTTACTCCTTCTTTCAAGGTTGCTGGTACTGCTTCAACGAGTTCTTTTGCTTCCTTAAGTCCAAGTCCGAGGAGCTCTTTTACTGCCTTCATTACTGGAATCTTAGCTCCACCATCTGATGCGAGCACCACGGTGAATTCTGATTTTTCTCCTCCTGCGTCACCTGCTGCTGCTGGTCCAGCTACTGCAACTGCTGCTGCAGATACTCCCCATTTAGCTTCGATAACCTTTACGAGTGCGTTGAGTTCGAGCACTGACATTTTTTCAACAGCGTCAACGATAGCTGCAAATTCTTTTGGAACTTCAACGTCGTTGGTTGCTTCTGTGACATCCGCAGCTGGTGCTTCGGTTGCTTCTGCCTTGGTTTCTTCAGTAGTAGCAGTTTCTGTTTCAACTACTTCTGGTGTTGTGTTTTCTTCTGACATAATAATTTAGAATAAATAAAATACGTAATAAATTTCAATCAAGCTTATGCTTTCTTCCTACATCGAACTTTGTTCGATCGGACGAACGAGCCTTAGCTCGTTTTAGTTTCTCTAAACAAATCTTTGATTTGTCGAGCGAGCAGATAATTAGTTATCTGCTTTAGCTGCTACCTGACCAAGAACAACAGCAAACCGTTGCATTGGTGAGTTGATAACGTTTGCGAACATTCCACGAAGGGTGTCCATACCTGGAATTGTTGCAATTTCCATCATTTCTTCACGAGATTTGAATGTGCCGTCAAAGATACCTCCGAGGATATCAATTGCACCATTATTCTCTTTCGAGAATTCAAACACTTCTCGTGCTGGTGCCATTTGATCAGATCCGAATGCGATCGCTACCATCCCGTCACCGAGCGGTGGTTGATCTCCCCCAATCTGTGCAGCATCCATAGCTCGTTTGAGCAAGGTCTTCTTTGCAACAAAGTAGTCTGAGTCATTCGCCTTGAGGTGTTTACGAAGCGTATTGTTCTTCTCTACACCAAGACCATTGAATGAAACAAATACCGTGGTTGCAGAATCCGCGAGTGCAGAAGAGAGCTTGTGATTGATTGCTTCTTTTTGTGCTTTGGTAATTGCCATAATAAATAGAATGTCAGTTTCTCAAGAGAAAATCGGCTACGAGAGCCGATCGAATGTAGCACGCCTCGAAAGACGTGTGCTACCTATGCAGGACATTAAGTCGTATGTGACACCTGCGGTCATCGGCTGACACAAACTATAGTAGTCAAAACACGCTGTTTTGCAAGCAGATAAGGTGTACGAATAATATTGACATTGTAGAAAAATAGTGATATTATAGTGGCCAGAAACCCCAAATTTTGAAAAATATGAATACGCAAAACCAAAAGAACATCTTTATAGTGTTTGCTTCAACATCAATCGAAGAATTTCTCAAAAATGACCCTGATCAAAGTCCTA
>JAGQMN010000022.1 GCA_020428645.1 Patescibacteria group bacterium | reverse complement strand
GAGCCTATATTTTTCTTTAGAAAAATAAGGACTCCTGACCGAGTCCTGGCGGGTGGACATATAACAAAAACAACCTTTAACGAGGTTGTTTTTGTTATCTCTACCAATTCTTAACACCGGCCATCATCTTTGCAAGGTCTTTACCTGCAATCATTTTGAGACGGTTTTTTCGTTGATTTCCCCAATAGTAGGCTTGATTAGTAAACTCACTTGTCGTTACGATAATTCCGTGAACACCAGGCATTGGACGGATAGTACGATAGAATTTTTTCACTCGCTGTTCACGAACATAGTTACGAGGTAATCGGTGTTGGAAGTGCAAAGCGTAGGTAATACCGTCTTTTGAAAGCCACATATCAATGAGCTCGTCGGTGGTATGTTCCATTTTTCCTGTATAACCATGCCCAATAAATGAGTCGTAGATGTATTTCTTTACACTATGCGCATCTGCTTTGTACAGAGGTGCTAGGTAGGGATCTGCGAAGAATTGGCGATAATGATGTTGTTTTACTAACACATAGTACACAATGTACACTAATCCGATCAGCACCAATACACCAAATACAATAGGCAATAGGTGTAGCCAAGCAAAGGTAATCAGCGCAAATACCACAAGCAAGATACTACCGAACCAATATTCGAGCTTGGGACGACGCATATGGTCACGTGATGGTATCTTTTTCACTGCACCCAGTGTATCATATACTTGACAAAAAATCCATATCGTGTAGTATACCTTATGTGAGTGGCGAGTTACTTACGGTAATATATTTAGAGCCATGATCATCTAACAAAAGAGACCTGTTCTGCAGGGCTCTTTTGTGTTGGATGGTACCCTAAACAAAAAACCGAGGTTTCTTGGTTTTTTGTTTAGCGTGAAACGATGTCAGTGTTATTTTCTAGTGTTATATTTTGATTTGGTAGCCCGTCATACCATTTTTGGATACGTTCACCTCCTGATAGTTTGTCACCTCGTTTATCGAGTGGCATCATAGCGTACGGACTATCATTGAGCATGAATTCCTTGAATCCGCCTTCTTGTGCATTAGGATTCAAAACACGTATTTTATAATTCGCCTGAGAATCAGCCAAAACCTCATTATCAACGTAATCTTTGTATTGTTGTTCGGCAAGATCTCGTCGATCGTCCCCAGCAAAGAGTTCCTGAATCGTTGAATCTGGTTCGTCAGTAATGACCAGCGCATTCACATCACCGTTAATTTTACTGAGCGTGCGCGCATGTGCCTCGTTAGATTTTCCTTCAAGGTCAATAACCTCGATGTCTTTTCCTGTTTTTTCTTTAATGAGTTTAATAAAATCGAGCGCGTTTTCCATATCTTCGTTCATAGAACCAGATGAATCAAGAATAACAACGTCAGATTCATAAATAGAAGTGAATTCTGGGTTATTTTTAATAATTTCACCAATTTCAAACATACCGTTTTCAAAAGATTCTGATTGATCTTCTAGAGTAGCAACATTTTCTTGAAACGTTACCAACCCATAACGGGTTTGGTTATTTTTATCAACACCACCTTCTGGAATTTCAAATACAATTTTTATATTTTCAACACCGGCTTCTTGTCCTGCAGCTTGTACCATTTTTCCAATTTCTTCTGCGGTGTAGCGTGCAAGTGTTTCAAGATCATCAACGTGACCATACGGTGTGTCATATCCGCCTGCTACAACTGGTTCAGGACTACGACCAACTTGTACGGTTACTTCAAGATTTTGCTTCATCGCATCAGGTAACTCGTTGATTTGGCTTATTAACAGGGATTTTCCAGCTTCAAAATCTTCTGGGGTTAAGTTAGGTTTCTCAAAACCAAACGATTTCATCACATCAATTTTATACGTTTCTGATTGATTAGGTTTTTTTTCTGGGTCAGTTTCTACATCAGGTTCGGTGTTTTCGTATACACCATCTTTATCTGGTTCAACATTGAACGGGTTAGCTGCATCTTCGTATGAATCTACTGGTTTTTCAAACGTTGTTTCAATACCATCGGTGTTTTCGAGTGTGTTGAATTCTTTATGTGCATCACCATCCATACTACTCGCTAATGTAGATGCACCAAGCATCATACCAAGCATGCCCTTCTTCATGAGATTTGCTTGTTCTTCGTTTTTCACTCGTTTTTGAAATTCTCGTTCTTCGGAACTATTGAGTTCAGGTGTTTTTTCATTCATGTGGATAAATTATACTATATATTAAATATATGTAAATACTACTGATAACTGTTTATGTAAACAGTATACCAACACTTTTCCTTTGTGCCGACTCTGTTAGACTTGGACCATGTCAGAAACTCTACAAACAGTGATGTTATTCGGTTCATTTGATGGTCTTCATCCTGGACACGAGTACCTGATTGGGCAAGCACGCACGCATGGTGATCACCTCGTTATCGTGGTTGCACCTGATAGCGTAATCGCGAAAACGAAGAATCAGGAACCATGGTACGAAGAACAAGAACGGGTTGCACAACTCACAGCCATGGTTTCTGATGCAACCGTTGTTGTTGGTGATGAAATCGAAGGGAAGTGGACACCTATTCATCAATACCAACCAGATACCATCGTCATTGGGTATGATCAGGATGCATTGAAACGAGCACTCGAAGAGATTAAAACTGATTACCATTTTTCAATCGTACAGGTAGATGCCTTGGAGCCTGAAAATTATAAATCGAGCATCATCAGGCAACAAAAAACCGTTAATCAGTAACGGTTTTTTACTACTGAGCGTCGAATGCACCAGCGTTTTGCAATCGAGCATTCACTCGACGAACATCATTCGCGCGGACTGCACCTGCAGCATCGAATGCCGGGCGGGTCAGGCTCGCAGCAGGACGAATATCAACATTTAATCCAGTACTTGGTCGTACTGGCTCTACAGGACGAGTTCCATCAGGACGCAGTGGGTCAATTGGTCGAACGAGTTCCCGGTCAAGTCGATCATCACGTGACTCTACAAAATTATCACGAAATTCCTGGCGCTTTTCTTGCAGGTCAGCCCTGAATTCACGAGCATCATCACGTTGCTGTTGTACAAATTCAACACGCATCTTGTTAGCTTCTTGGCGAGTAATTTCTCCGGCCTCTATCTGAGCTCGAAGTTCGACTCGATTTTCTACACGTGCCTCGTGACGATCACGCATCGCATCAATATGCTCTTTAAAAATTTCAGCCCGCTCTGGGTTATTTTCAACGAGTTGTTTGTAACGATTTTCAATCTGTTGTCGTTTATTTTCAAAGAATACTTCTTTTTCTGCACGTGCTTCTTCGAGAAGCGTGTGCCATGTCTCGCGTGCTTCTTCGACCGTGAGTTCGCCGGCTTCTATTTGAGCTTTGAGGTCAGCGTGGGCTTGGCGTAATTCTGCAATACGTGTTTGGAGCTCAACATCGGTTTCAATTGCCATAACGGTGTGCACACCGAGCCCAAGGGCAAGCGCAACGAGGAGTGCACGTGATACTAGTGTTAGATTACTCATAATACATGGTTATAGGTTAGGGTGGTTAAAAAATTTAGAAATCAAGATTTTCAAGCTCATCAAATTGTTGATCTGCCTGGGTTTCTTGTGATTCCTGAGACTCGATCACAGCTTCAAGTTCAGTTTCAGTTTCAAAACTCGTTTCGAGCACTGGGTCTTGTTCGACATCATCCATCATGATTTCCTGCCCAGGAGTAAATTCATAATTCGTCTGTTCAGTGTTGAGTTTTTGCAGTGATCCATAGAAGAAGTATCCAGCTACAGCCAACAGTACAAGCACCACAACAGTGATCAAGATTTTTGTTCCTTTCATGAAATAAATATGGTTGTTACATTAACGGGTAAATATAGCTTGAAGTAAGCTTACACGCAGTATAGCAAATATTGTTACCAGTGAGGAATTGTTGATCTTTAAGGAAAATAATGTATAGTTACAATAAACAAATCGTGAGAGTATGAAAAAACTACACATCCATCCGAAAACTAATCCGGAAACCGCACTGCTTTTGCGGAAAGGTGATTTGCAGGAAGATGCCGGTAGTGAAGCACCGCCATTCCGGGTTTGTTTCACTAATGAGAATATCATTGAGGCAACAAAAAAAATAATTGAGAGGGGTATTCATGCCACCTTTAAAACTCAGGCACATATCCTCGCGTTCCTCAACAATGGGTTCAAGAGTGAAGGGGTATATTCTGTATATGTTGAGTAAATTTCTGTAAAAATCCACGTCGCGAGACCTCTGGATTTTTTATTGGAAAACAGTGAAGTGATATAATGAACGTCAATGAAAAAAATCCTCTCTCAGATCAAACAGCTTTCTAAAGAAAAACGTCACATGATGGCATTGTTTTGGATTCAAGCATTTGCGAATGCAATTTCAAGCCTCTTTATTAATGTGTTCGTGTTCCTTGAAACGCAATCAATTACGTTTTTAATTGTGTACTCGATGATCTACCACATTGCAATCTTTATCGGTTTTGTTGGAGTAGGATATCTGTTTGGACGTATACAAAAGTCGGTCAAGATAAACTATCTGTACGGTTTTTTGATATCATTTCTCAGTTTTGTATGGGTTCCACTCGTTGCACCATCAATGACCAATCTGCTTGTTTTTGCAGTAGTAAATGGTGTCGGAGGAGGAATCTTTTGGATGGCAAACCATGCGTATGAGCTTGCTTATACTAAAAACGAAGATAGGGATCGTGATTTTTACTCATCAATCGAGCATGCTGGTAGCCAAATCATCAGTATGGTTGCAGTCATCATCGGAACGATATTGATCTTCCTTGCTGAAAGAATATTTCACGTTGAAACCTTTACTATTCTGTTTTGGTTTTTGCCATTTGTATTCCTCGGATCGCTTCCATTTCTCTTTTCACTACCCGACCATATTCCACAACGTGTATCGTTGACAACCATGTTTCGCTTTTTGAAATGGTCAAACGGTAGACGCGTTGCCTGGTATTACATTTTTTCAAACGAACAGGTGGCGAGTGTTGCGGTCACGTTGTTTTCGGTGGTTGCGCTCACGTCAGCACTCAACATCGGTATGTGGCAATCGATTGTCGGGATCATTGCATTTGCAACAACGCTGTGGCTCGCAAACATCCGCAGGGCCGGAAACCGCGTGCAGATTATGAAGTATGCTCTCGTTGGGTACGTCGTGGTGTATGGGATGCTCATGTTCTCTGATATTTCATTGTACTTTTACATTATATTCACACTCGGTATGATTGTCCTCAAACCAATGTACCGTATATCACAACACGTCATTGACCTGCGTTCAGTCAACATTATTAGTACACAAGAAAATGGTAGTTTCTCAGGATTATTAGCGCGAGACACCATACTCGGATTTTCAAGAACCTTCCACCTTACCATCGCACTTCTCATTGCTAGTACCATCAACGATAATGTGTTAACGGCAAAGGTACTCATTCTATTTTACTTGTTGGTTACAGTTGGGAACTGGTTTATTGTTCGGAAAGTAACACAACAATAAGCGCAATGAGTCACACGTACCTATTCAATAACGACAATGCTATGATATATCTATGAGCTCAAAGACTATTATTTGGGTATGTGTTGCAATTTTTGGAACCATTGGCGGTTTCATTCCACTGTTGTGGGGAGACTCACTGTTTTCATTCAGTGCACTCACCTTTAATGGAATTGGTGGATTGTTTGGTATTTGGGTTGGATACAAAATAAACCAACAATTTTAGAATTGGTCACTAATTTCTTGCATAATTGATTCCTTTTGCTAATATCGTAGGTGTCCCAATCGGGGCATTTTCAATACGCGGGTGTAGTTTAGTGGCAGAATATCTGGCTTCCAACCAGAGGACGAGAGTTCGATTCTCTCCACCCGCACCACATCAGAGAAATCTTCAATTTTTCCGCCCGAAAGGCGGATTTTTTGATTTAAGGTTTGGAGAGCCGAATAAAGACCAAAAACGTCTTTTTGCCCCCTTTCAAAAAGACGTTTTTGACTAACGCCCCCAGCAATTTTTTCGCCTTTGGGGGTTATGGTCTTATCTTTTAGAAACAGGTTTGACCCGTAGATTTCCGCCAACTTGTTCTTGATAGCCAAAAAATCGCCACTTTCGGTTATTTCACAGAGAGAATTGACGCTTTCAAGCCAATTTCGCATAGGTTTGAC
>JAGQMN010000021.1 GCA_020428645.1 Patescibacteria group bacterium | reverse complement strand
AAAAAGGCAATCATTCATCAACAGGAAGTCATCAAAAACCGTTGCAAAATAAGCCTCGTATGCTATACTCCCCCTCGTTGCTGAGGCAACTTTTATCATTATTTGGTCAGATTTTAAACATCGTCTTATAAACGACCAAGCCAAAATTTTGGTCCCATCGTCTAACGGTTAGGACATCAGGTTTTCATCCTGGAAATCGGGGTTCGATTCCCCGTGGGATCACGAGTACAAAAATGAGCACACTTTACGGTGTGCCTTTTTTGTTCGTGATCTCAAGAAAGCAACCTGCGTTGCTTTCGTCGGGGAATCGAAAGGCGGAGTCATGTCCGATCGGAGCATAGCGAAGCAGGACGGATGAGCCGGGGTCGCGGAAGATTGCGTACGCAATCTATCTGTGATCGACTCTGTGGGATCACCGTCACGAGCACTAGTTCGAGCGCTCGAGAGCCTTCAAGACACCTCTTTATAATTAAAAACACCTCAAACAGAGGTGGTATTTTCTCGCATGAAACGGAAGACTTATACCAATTTATTGAAAAGAACTAAAAAATAGCAATATATTCTAAATAGCGAGTTGTCTCATCGACAAAAGAAGAAGGGAAAGAAAAATGTGATGGCTTTCAAGAAAGCCGTACAGTCAGATGACAGACTGAGTTTCGCAGAGCTCCCTCTGCTAGGATTGCTATATTTATCATTTCTAAAAATAAAAAGGTACAACGTCTCCCGTCCATGGGTAGTACTATTAAATATAAAAAGTTGTTTAATCTATCTAAAAAATAGCATAAAAGAAAACAGGGGTCAAAACCCCCGTTATACTCAACGTTTTAATTTTCTGTACCTACTTAAGATCTTTTGATGTGTTCTGCTTAGAAATGCACCATTATGGACCTGACTTATTTTTTCCAACAAACTCATAGCTCCAGCGAGTTGAGCTATTTTGATGTTGCCTTTCTCATATTGATTTAACATCCCAAGAAGCTTTCTTGACCTTGTTTTAGGTATACCAATTGCTCCTCTATTATCTTTTTTTCTAAAGACAATTCCATTTACATTAAAGGTTTCTCTTCCAAGATCATAGAATTGCGTCTTTTGAAAATTGATCTCAAAGTTAGCATTTCTGATGACCTTGAGAACTTTTTTTGAGAAGGACTTGGTAATCTTATGCTCTGAAGAAAAAAGAAAGTCGTCGACGTATCTGGTGCAGATAATACCTTCTTCTCTGCAAAGCTCATAGATTTTTGAATCAATTTTCTTTTGCCAATATAGGAAATACAGATAGCTAGAAGCACTAGCTCCAGTGATAATACCTCGATGTAAATCAAAACAAGTTAGTTTAAGTATTTTTTCCAAGCTTTCATCTTGAAAATCTCCTTTCAGAACCTCCAAAACTTTCTCTGTTGTCATGCAACCAAAGGCATTTTGAATATCCATAGAATAGTAGAATCGAGAAAAATATATTCTCTTCTCTCCCCTATACAAATCAACTTTCTTGTGACAAAGAATTGTATTCAATGCTGATCTGTGAGAGTTACTAATTTCACTTCGAAGAACTTCTCCATAGTGCATCTTCAATCTAGAAAGCAGGGCTTTCTGAAAAAGATCCAGTTCAGTGCTTAATTTGACTACTTCTCGTTGCTTTTCCTGACCACTTAAAGAATTAATGTCATTAACTACAAAATGGTGTAAATGTTTTTCTTGAAATTTTTCACGAAAACTGTAGAAATCTTCATCTTTGATGTGTGGTAAAATCTGCAAACCAATGTTACAGAGCATTCTTTCGGTAAATAATATTCTGTCCATTTGTTTATGTTTTTGTTTTGTTATGATATTACCATCAAAACCATTTTTGTAAATTTGCCAAATATTTTAAATGGCTTTTAGCTCGAGCTCGAGAAGGCTCACATCAAACGTTAATAGTCTGACGCGCAAGCGTTGGACTATTTTCATTAATTTACGTAACAGTATGCTACAATACAATCATGATTAATCTCAGCCAACGTTCATTCAAAAAGCTCTTGATCGCGCTTGCGATTTACCTGACATCGCTCTTTGCCGCAAACACGCTCGGACTCAAGATTATGCCGTTCCTGTTTGGTTCGCACCTCTCGGTTGCGGTATTCTCCTTCCCTGTCGTGTTTCTCATGACGGACGTCATCGGTGAGGTCTACGGAAAAAAGATTGCAAAACTCTTTGTGCTGGCAGGGTTTATCAGTACTGCACTCTTTATTGCCTACTCCCTCCTCTCACTCGCCATGCCGTGGTCGGTTGATGGTGAGTGGGTGCGCGAGGGGTACAACCAGATTTTCGGCATTTCAGCGCGCATTGCTGTTGCATCGCTCGTTGCGTTCCTGATTGCCGAGTACCAAGACGTACTCTCGTTCTTCTTCTTTCGCGAGAAGCTCAAGATCAAGCTGTTTTGGCTTCGATCACTCCTCTCGAACATTTGGTCGCAGTTCCTCGATTCAACGATTTTTATGGTGATTGCATTTGCAGGCGTGTACCCAACAGATACGCTTATCAGTATCATTATTACGTGGTGGCTGTACAAGGTCGCTATGGGCGCGCTCTACACGCCGCTCTCTTACGCAGGCATCCGCCTCCTCCAAGACAAGAAAAAACAAACACCTACGATATAGGTGTTTTGTTTAAAAATCAAAGATTATTTACAAATCGAATATATATGTTATATTATATTCTGAATCAATTGATTCGTATCACGGAACATTCACAACTAAACATACAATTATGCGCGTAACAAACAATATTTCTAGTGTAACAACAAGCACCCTCGTTTTTTTATGGATAGCGATTTTTGTCTTTGTAGTTTCCACTCCTGTGGATATTGCAAATTATTTGTACGACATCATGAATTGGGAACCAACGTCACCTCATCTTGAAATAATAGTTTCAGGTTTGGGCATCGGTGCCATCATACTGTTCATAGTAACAACAAACTGCCTGATGAATAACATCATACAAACAAAGAATGATTACAATCCGGACATAGAAAGACTTGTGGAGGAGAACAAGTTTCTCAAACAAAAAATGCTCAATGACGTTCACTTGAGAAATGAATTTAAACATCTCAAAAAAACCATGACGGATCTGGTTGTAAAAAACAACCAAACATCCAAACGACCGAAAAGGACAATGACTGATGTTGAGTATGAAAAAATTCTCAATACGCCAATTGCCAGTATTGATTTTGGTGAAAACAACACTAGAATTCAAAATGTTTTAAAATTTCAAGATATCACAACCGTTGCTGAACTTGTGGTATTAACCAAAGGGCAATGTATGAAATTCAGACACCTAGGGAAACACGCATTGTTTGACATCGTTGCGTATCTTGAAACTAAAGTGTTGTGCCTCGGAATGGAGGTATCATGGGTAGAACAATATGTGAAACAAGAAAACGAAAAACACAAAAGGCTACGTTTGTAGCTTTTTTTAATTTTATATACCTTTGAATATTTTTGTCATTTTTAAAAAAATTGCCGTAGTTTTTTATCTGGTGATTAGTTTGCATACAAGCTTTGCATGTAAGAAAACCAATCATGAGCATGTGTTTTCAGACGATCAAGATCAGTTTTATTAATTTTGTTATTATGAGCAACAACATTTCGTGTTGGTGTAAGCTCCTCTAATTTTCCAGGAAGATTTCTTGCTGGGACCTTTTTAAAATACTCAGAAAAATCAACATCACAAGATCTAATAATGGCTAGTAAATTAGCATAGTCTGTATAATATATCTCGTGAATACCCCTCTTCGAGTGATGCCAGTTTTCTGATTCATCATGCCTTCTACGCTCCACCTCAGTAACAATTTTTGAAAGTGATTTAATTCCACTTATATAATCACTCCACCAATTATCACCATGATTTTCAGAGAGAACTCTTGAAATAAATCCTCTGATTGAATTCTCTAAAATAAACAGAATACTATACGCTTCACTCGGAATATTTAAATAAACTGCTTCAAATAAATAAGGATCTGCATACCGATTCCAATTAACGTTAGGAACTTTAACCTTTTTCTTTGGTGTTTTTTGAGGTGGATGGTCTTTCTCATTTTCAGGACTATTCAGGATACGATCCAGTATTAGGGTTTTGGCTGAATCAAGGTTTCTACGAGCATCACCAGTACCAATTCCTTTTCCTTCAGCATAAAAAATTAAAGCAACATCAAGAGGTATTTTTTTTCTGTGACTTAGAGCACTTACAGTCTTGCGAATATCTAACTCACTCTTATTAAGCTTTTTAGCAACTTTAGAAACTAATCTTGAATTTTGTATACTAGGACGTCCCATGGTTGATTACTTTTTCTTTGATTTAGGCGGGGTCATTCGACTAATAACTGCAGGATCAACACCGAGTACATAAGCAATATCTTTTCCCGTTACCCCCTGATGAATTAAAGATAGAATAAGTAATCGCTTAATCTGTTCTAGTAAGTTGTCATTCTTTTGTTCCTGGTTTTTCATATGATTATTTTTTATTCTTCTTAACTTTCTTTTTCGTTGTAGTTGCAACATTCCTAATGGCTCGACCAGTTACACCAAGAACCTCTCCAATTTCATCAGACGTCGAAGGGTTTGATCCCTTCATAATTTGAAGAATCATTAATTTTTTAATGTCTTCCAATAATTTTACTACTTGTTTGTCCATATTACTTTTTCTGCTTAGGATTAATAATAGAATTAATTTTTGCAAATTCATTATTATTGAGCGTACCAAGAACTTCGCGAACCTGATCACGCGTAGCGCCAGATTTGACCAACTCAATCATAATCAATTTATCTATTTTGTTTTCGAGATCTTTTGTTTCCATATTATTTTTTCTTTTTTAGCCTACTTCTAGTAACATTAACCGTATTTGACGATGTATTAAGAATCTCTGAAATTTCTATAGGAGTAAGACCAAATCGATCAAGCATTTCAATATTTTCCGTTACTGTTGCCTTACTATTCATTGAAATAAGGTTCAATGCAATGAGTACTCCTAATTTTTTGGAAATTGTCTCTAATAGTTTGTTTGTATCCATAATATTATTTCTTCTTATTTTTTCTTATCCCCACAAGCTCTTTATTCACATAAGTATCAGCTCGACCAATAATCTTTGCAATGTCTTTAGGTCTAACATTGAGCCCATCAAGCAACTCAATTTGTTCTCTAAGTGAGGGTCCTTCTGGATTTTTTGGGATAAGTTTCAGTAGTAAAGCAGTTAGTACATCGAGTTTATCTCCTAATTTATTTATAGTTTCTTTATCCATATTTGTTAGGTAGTTAAATTAACAACATACACATTATATATGTAATAAAACAAGGTGCAAATATAATATGTTAAAATACCACATTAAAAAACAATATTCTAATCTAGTCAAAAGTAACTCACAAAAATACTTATTTACAAATAATCTCATATTATTTTTTTCAAAACTTTTATACAATAAACTTAATTATCTTTTTTCATATTTCAATTATGCTCTAATACGCTAATTTTTCTTCGAAACATATTCAACGATTTTATCCCAATTAAGACTATCGTCGATATAAAATAAATCTATTAAATCTTTAGTCATTTCATTTATTTTTTTGACATAAATCTCTTTAAAGTCATCGTCTTTCTTTTGCACTTCCCTATCCAAAGGTTTAATCAACTTTTTATATAATTCAGAATCACCAGAAATCAATTCCCAAAATTCTTGACCACATAGTTTATAATAATCGAGTTCAAAATCTCTTTTATATTTCTTATGAGGATTATTATCTTTACCATATATACAACCATTAACACCTATAATATCACCCTCAACGCCTTCACTTCTTAAAATTTCTTTAGCTTTCTTCAAGTTCTTTCGCATTGTGTTAATTTGATCAGAATTACCCCAATTTGGGCCGGATTTAATCCCCACTACATAAGTTTTTCTCTCTCGATGAAAAATAAGGTCAACGCTTTTGAATTTTATTTCCTCTGCTTTTTCTCCTTTAAAGATTTGACTATTAATGTGAATAGCCAATCCCTCTAATAAATCACCAAAAATTGTTTCTTCTTGTGATGAAAGGTACGCATCAAGAATATCTTTTACTAGATCACCAGCTGTTTGAATGTTTTTTGCTTTAAAAAGGTATGGGTTTTTCCGCTTAATAATATCTCTCATTTTTACCTTTTTAAGTTTTTCAATTCTTTTATTATAAAAAGGAACAACAACATTTGTTGCTATATATTTCTCTATTAATTTATAATTTGGTTTTTTCATTTCATTAATGATTCTCTATAATTTTTAACTGCGAGTTTGTGATACTCAGGTAATAATTCTATACCTATAGAATTTCTACCTAATTGCCCAGCCACTAAACTTGTAGTACCAGAACCAAGAAAAGGATCTAAAACGACGTCACCTTGCTTTGTAAATAATTTTATAAACCACTCTGGCAGAGATTTTGGGAATACAGCACTATGCTTCTTGTTTCCAGTCTCAGTGGCAAGATGAAGTACATTAGTAGGATAAGCTAATTTACGACCTACCCATTTCGAAACATTTTTACCAAAACCACTACCAACCTTTGAATTATCGCGTGTTT
>JAGQMN010000020.1 GCA_020428645.1 Patescibacteria group bacterium | reverse complement strand
ATGGAAGCTGCGACCAACGGTACATTATCAATCACCGCAGAGAATACCCCTAACAACATTACAACAATGTCCTGATTAGGAATTGCAGATTGCAGTACCTCTGCCATGTAACGAAGTGTTCCTACTTCTTCACCATTCACAACGCCGTACACCAAGGCTTCAAGACCTGCTACAGCCATTAAAATCCCAAGGAAAAATAAAATACTGGAAATTTCAATGCGCGACAATGCCTTGTGGGCTGAATACAAATGCCTACGTTCTTTGTCAAAATTTTCTTCTGGATGAATACGTTCTGAAACGAACCACACAACCCCTAACGCCAACATCATGCCCATGTAGGGCGGTAGATGTGTCAGTGTTTTGAAAATCGGAACCGAAACAATCATACCTAAACCGAGAAATAGCATTGTCTTACTGCTGAGTAGTTTCTCGGCAACGACATCTTCTTTCTCAGCGTTACCAGAGACAGAGCCTCTAAATGCCGGTAGATAGCTTGCTATAAGGAACGGTAGCCCAAAGCAAACTATTGAGGGTAGAACCACGAATTCAATCAGTCCAGCAGCAGTTACCCTGTTACCAATCCACAACATAGTGGTGGTAACGTCTCCGATAGGAGACCATGCACCTCCTGCATTCGCTGCGATGATAACCATTGATGCAAACCATATTCGTTCGTTTCTTGTGTGAATAAGCTTACGAATGAGAGTCACTAACACAATTGTGGCGGTTAAATTATCAATCACTGCGGAAAGAAAAAAGGCTAGGGTTCCTATAATCCACAGTAACTTTCTTTTACTTCTCATCTTTACAGCACCCTTCAATACTTCAAACCCTCTATGAAGGTCGATGATTTCAACAATGGTCATGGCACCAATCAGGAATATGAGGATCTCCGCCGTTTTCCCTAAATGGTGTAACAACGTGTTTTCAAATCCGTGCAAGGCTTCTTCACCACCTGTAACGAAATTAAAAACACTGTCGTGTGAGTCAATTACATTAAACCAACCCGAAGTAAACCCCACGGCTAGTACCGCCCAAATAAGCGCCGCCATAATGAGTGCAGGAACTGTTTTATCCACCTTCAATGGATGTTCTAGGGTAATAGAGAAATACCCAATTACAAAAATTAGAATAATAATAATTGCTGTCATAAAATTCAGTTGTTTAAAGAGTTATCAAATTTTTCTACATATAACCAAATAAAAAGTATCTAGTCAAACTAGATATTTTGTGAACAACGTACTATTCATTTACGCAATAATCCCACCACCGAGGCACACATCACCCCGATAGAATACGACTGATTGACCAGACGCAATAGTTGCGTCTGGTTCAGCAAATTCGACGGTCATACGTTTTAGAGAAGGCTGGTACTCAACTATGGTGCATTGTTTAACTTCACCCCGATAGCGAATTTGTACCTCAAGGTTCAATCCCTCCTTAAATATATCTTGGTTATCTACGATATGTATGAGGTGCACTCTGTGTTGAGTATTTTTTTTATAGGTATCAGGATGTTGCGATACGATGAGCGTATTCTGTTCAATATCTTTTCCAACAACATAGTAGGGTTCATCACTTGTGCCCTTGTGCTGTGCATCAATAGTGAACCCGTGTCGTTCACCAATCGTGTAGAAGAGTGCTCCTGTATGTGAACCAATTATCTCTCCATTAGTAGTTACGACGCTTCCTGGTTGTTCATTAATGTAGTGAGAGAGGAAATCTTTCATATCAATATCACCAATGAAACATATCCCCTGAGAATCTTTTTTCGTCGCGGTTGGTAATTGATATTTTTTTGCCAATGTTCGGACCTGTGATTTTGGCATACCACCAACAGGAAATAAAATGTACTTCAGTTGTTCTTGGGTAAGCGTCCACACAAAATATGATTGGTCTTTTTGTGGATCATTACCACGAAGCATGGTTACCGTACTATCATCATGTACCTTTCGATCAACGTAGTGACCAGTTGCAACGTAATCAGCACCATGGTTGAGTGCCCATTTCAAAAAACCACCAAATTTTACTTCGCGGTTACACATAACATCTGGATTTGGGGTACGGCCCGCACGGTATTCACTGATCATGTAATCAGCGACACCCTCTTTATACTCGCGTTCAAGGTCGAGCTCAACAAACGGTACGTCAAGATGTGCGCAGACACGCATTGCGTCACGACGCTCATCTCGCCAGGTACATGCGATCCAATCAGGTTGCCAGGTACGGATAAAAACCCCAACGACGTCGTAGCCCTGGTCTTTCAAGATAGCGAGGGACACCGACGAATCAACTCCACCCGATACACCGACGAATACAGTTTTTTGTTTAGTATCGTGCATACAAAATAAAACTACCCCTAGTCTATTGAATAAACTGGGATAGTAAAGTGTTAAGCGATCGCTTGGTTGAGCAACTCAAAACTGTTTTGTTTTTTCGTACGGTTTTTGCCTCGTAATGAGCTAAGCCGCTGGATCAGATCATGAATAGAATAACCACCTTCCTTAAAACCTAAATAATTTAAAGGAAGTACGAGTTTTACACTCTGATTTTTCTTTTGTTGAAATCTTAATACACCATACATCGAACTTTTGAGATCAAGATTGAACTCAGCTCCAGTTGAGAATGTGAGTACAAAATCACCATCCCCAGCCTGTTCTTCTAGTGCATCAGTTTTTCTAATGCTTACCAACCCGTAAACATTTTCTGGTGAGGCAATATATGCAACAACATCTTCGTAAAATCGCTCTTCTAATATATAACCACTTTGACGTGGTAATAAAATATTTTTCAGAAGCATACGGTACAACTTTGATGCATCAGCACTACTAAACATTTCACCTACACCAAGCCATATAATACAGGAATTCGAGACTAATCCCTTTTCCTCAAGGAATAACTTGGGTAAAAATAAACCGGTTTTGTAGTGCTCAGAATAAACGATCGAAATATACATATCGTGCGAATCTTTGAACGATATGTGATACGTCATGTTATTCCGTGAATAAGCAGTTATCGTAGAGTTTTTCTTTAAACGTGCTAAACACGTATTCATTGCAGAAAGAATTCTATGCTTAAGACTCATGGTAACAATTCCCAAGCCCATTTGTTTACGTTGTTTGATTTTTCGCTTTTTTTTATTAGGTTTCCTTTTTTTCATGAGAAAATATTTTTTCAGATTTTCTCAAAAAATAACATATAAACAATATTAAGTCAAATATCTTTAGGTAGTAGTTTTGAAACCTCTCTCAACATATCTGCACGATTGTTTAATAACTTCTTTTCTGCTTCTTCTAGGGTGAACCACCCATACTTCTTCAATTCAGTTGTTTGTATGGTGACTTCGGCATGAGAAGCTAAACCCACAAAGTAGAGTACTTTTTTGATAATATCACTACCTTTCTTTTTAGAAATTCGATATCGTTCGGTAAAAATAGTATTCCCAAGAAATTCACTACAGACAACACCCGTTTCTTCGAGGAGTTCACGTTCAGCTGTTTCCTTGTGTGTTTCATTTCCCTTCTTGTGACCCTTGGGAAAGCCCCAGTAGTCACCATGTCCTTGAACGAGCAAAAAACGGATCGTTCCGTTTTCAGATACGTGTATAGGGATCACTCCACATGAAATTCGGTGACGCATAGATACCTGTAGTATAACAAAACACCACCCCCTCCTCTAGGAGAATCGGTATTAATAAAAAAACCAAACCTAGAGTTCGAGTAGTTTACGATATACCTCAACTGTTGCTCGCGTATCCGCCAATGCGGTGTGGGCTCGATCGTTCGTGATACCAAATCGGTCACATAGTGCACCGAGACTGTATTTCGTAACCGATGCATCACGGTGCAGTTTTGCAAATGCAACGGAAATCGTATCAATTTTTGCGTAGTACATCTGATTCTCAACACCGGTTGTAGCAAACGCTTTAGCGATAAATGACCAATCAAAGGCAACATTGTGGGCTACGAAAATACAGTCTTTGGTTTTTTCAGCGAGTATCTTCATAGCTTGTTCAAGGTTCATGGCAAACAACCACTCTGATTCAGAATATCCATTAACAGAGAGCGCTTCAGGATCAGCTGTTTCAAGGTGTTCAGGTTTCACCTTGAGTTCAAACTCCTCAACAATACCACCAAGAACACCATCTTGTTGACGAACAATAATACACCCAATTTCGATGATTTCTTGGATTTCAACATTAAAGCCAGTCGTTTCAATATCAATAAATGCTAGATTTTTATTCTTCATAAGAAATTATAAGTACTGGTGTTTGTTGCGTACGTGGTCATCATGCGTCACACCGTAGTGAATATCCCCATTAGTATCATGGAGGTAGAAAAAGTAAAGTGAGTCACGTGGATTGAGTGCTGCCTCGATCGCTGATAGACCAGGGTTACCAATAGGTGTTGGTGGTAGTCCGGTGTGAGTATAGGTATTGTACGGGTTATCGCTCGTTAAATCACTCGTACGTAGTTCAGCACTCCCCTTACCAATCGCATACACAAATGGTGCATCAACCTGAAGTGGGATACCGCGATCAATACGTTTCCATAGGATACCAGAAACGGTTTGTTGTTCTTCGAGACTACGGTTTGCTTCTCTTTCAATAATGGACGCCATGATGATAATGTCATTCCACAATGGTGGTTCGGTATGATCTTTTCGTAGATCATTGGTTTGTAAGTTAAAAGTATGAGTCAGTGTTTCTACGATGGTCACAGTATCTGTTTCGGGCAACCACAGGTACGTATCTGGAAAGAGGTAGCCTTCTAATCCACGGGTCAGTGCATCAAATTCAATTCGATCAAAGTTCTTTAGGTCACTCCTATCGAGAATATCGCCCATGGTTGCAATGGTAATTCCTTCTGGGAACGTCACGGATACATACACATCACCATAATCACCAGCGTTAAGTCGACGCATAATTTCTATAATCGTTCGCTCGTACTGAAACGCGTACGTACCTGCTTTTACAGAAATACCTTGAAACTGAGCCAGTGCACGAAACCATAGTGATGAATGTACGAGGTTGTTTTCTTCAAGAAGAGTAGCTGTTTGTGAAAGTGATGTACCTTCAGGAACGGTAACGAGTACTTGGTGTTCGATGCGGGGAGTGCGAACCATGTATAGTGATATACACACAGCGATAATAGCACATACGAGAAAAAAACAACCAATCCACATGAGGTGATTTTTCAAAAAGTGAGATCTATAGTATCGTCTCTGATCGTTAATGAGCATACTAAAATGGAAGGTTGTTTGGTGCCTCTGATTTGGTTGCTTCGATACGCTCAACACCGCTTGCTTTGGCAACTTGTCCAGGAACGTGGAATAATGTTGCTAACTCCTCTGAAGTTAATACCACTTCTGGACGACGTGACTTATACCAAATGATGTTAACATATCTCCAAAATGATTCATGGAAACCAGCACGCTCTATGTAGTCATTAAAAAATCTTCTCTTTAAAATGGGAAAACGTAGACCAGTAATATCCTCCCACACCCAGTCGTAGGAAGTTTCACTATTTTTTCGAATACCATTAAAGTAGTTCGAACTAAACGGTAGAAAGAGTGAACTCTTGAGGTATCCCTTTACTGATTTATTAAAGTTTTCCTTGCGGGCAAGGTAAATCGTTCGTATCACACACTGAAAAGCATGTTTAGATAAACTACGTTCAATACCTCTAATATGTTCCTTCTCTCCACTACTGAGCTGACGTCCGAAACTACGATCATCTTCATCATCACTACCTCCCTGGGTTTTAGACATAAGTTTTTCAATGTAATCTTTTGCTTTTTGGCGCCAATGTGAAAATGCATCTCCACGTATAACGTATTGAATCCACGCCTGTTCCCCGGGACCAAGGGTTCCAAGAAATTCTAAGACAGGTGCAAGGGGATCAATTTTTTCTTCCTCTTCAAGCTTACCAACCGCCACATCAAGACCGTAATCAACGTAGGTTTTAATCGGCAAGAAGACTTCGTTAGTGAGTTTATAATCAAGTGCATTGAGTTGCCAGGTATCACTGTTTTTATTGTAGTCAGGTACGTACCGTGTATAGTCATCAACTTCATTCACCTCTGCATCTGGGTACTGCGAGTAAATAGCACTCTTTACCCCGGCAGCTAATTTTGTTGATGTGCGAATGAAAAAATAGACTGATCCTTCAATAGACACAATTTCAAGTGATGATGGGTAGAGCACCGCACCAAACCAAAACCGTTCTTGCCACGTCATTGCTCCACCACCGAGGTAGTACATAGCATCAATAACCACCTCCATTGCCTGTGGAGACCGGTGTACATCGCGGGGAATGTTAATTTCGAGGAGTGCGTATTGTAATTTTTCGTTCATAAAATAGTTACGCTTCCATGAACGAAAACTATAAAAGAAAATAATACCTAAGAGAATAGGCATCCACACGAACGCGGTTTCTAAAAAAATATTCAATACCCACGAGAGCACAGTACTCATTGAAAATATTGTAACAAAAAACAAGGAGAATTCATATGAATGCTCCTTGTTTTTAAAATGACTTAACTCGACTTCTTTGCTTTTGCTTTCGCAGAGCTGGTGAGAATATAGCGCCCTTTATCATCACGATCAAAGTAGTCTTTGTTCGAAAGGTTAACGAGAATCGTATTCTCTTTGAGGTAGCGTTCTTTGAGCACAGCCTCAATAATTTCTTCCTTGGTCATTGGGCCACGCTCATGAATGAGGTCACGAATGACGTCTTTAACAACACCTGATCGATATCCCCACTCCTTGAGTCCATACATACCGCGACCAACGAGAATAAAGCGATCATCTTTAATCAGTTCATTATGTGTCGTCGCTGGATGTGCTTTCTTGTTAAAGGTGTCTTTGATAGCCTCAGCAACTTCACGAAAGTGCATTGGTGAACCATTCTTCTTCATAATGAGATATGCATAGTCACGGATACCACGAACTGATACGTTCTGTGAAGCGGTCAGTCCCCAGTCACCAAGCGGATTCTTTGCAACCAGTTTTGAGAGTTTGAGAAACTGTGATGCAATATCACCATCAATGTATCCATCCTCAACACCATCGAGGCGATCAAGGAATTTCAATATCATTTGTTCTTCAGAGAGAAGTTCTTCATCAGTCACATGATCGTGAAGTCGTTCAAGGGCGGCGTGCACCTTATCTGCTAAATCACCGTTCACTGACCATCGTGCCTTGAATTTTTTATCCTCCTTATGTCGCTTGAAGTTATCACCAACAACAAGATGGAAGTGAATGTGATTCTGGATAATTTCATCATCGTGGATAGTTTCAAGAAGATGGTCTTCTGAAACAATACCACCGAGGTCGTGAATCACTTGTTCGATCTCAGCAAAAATTTCTTTTGCTTCGTCGTAACTATCAGATTTACGGATGGCCTTGAGCGCCGCGTCCTGGATCTGACGAACACGCTCACGCGTGATGTCATACTCTTGGCCAATTGATTCGAGCGTCTTTTTCTTTGCGTCAGAGAGACCAAAACGACTCTCAAGTACGTAGCGATCGCGATCTTTCAAACCTCGAAGAAGTTTCTTTGATGATGCTTGTGGTTTAAAACTGAGTTTAATTTTTCGTGTTTTTTTCATAGGTTAAAATAGTATGCACTTACAATGTATGAGTACAGCGATTACAATAACATAGACTTTAAAATATAGCAACTATGTGGTGGG
>JAGQMN010000001.1 GCA_020428645.1 Patescibacteria group bacterium | reverse complement strand
TCATATTGCCAGATCGTCTAATGGTAGGACCCCGGCTTCTGGCGCCGGTTATCTAGGTTCGAATCCTAGTCTGGCAGCAGATAAAAACCACCTTATTTCTAAGGTGGTTTTTAAAATTCATTTTTTAATTAATTATGCATTCTTTTGAGCCAATTACTCTCTGCGTTTTTGTAAGAAATAACCATAGATAAACCATTGACCTCTAGTCTTGTTCCCCATAACGAACACCACTGTGGAAGTTCATGTTTGTGACGTAAATAATCTGAATAAGGAATTAAACCTTTTTCTTTTGTTCGCACTAAACTTTCTCTTACCACAATAAAATTAGACAAGTAACGAAAATCCTTATCAATAATACCTAAACAAGAAAATAGTTGTTTTGCCATTCTAATTGCAGAATCTGAAAAATTCTCTCCTTTCTGTATTTGATACCTAATTGAAAATTTTGTTTTATTTTTTTCAGCTTTTACACCGATAATCCCTTCATCAAAACACATGAGTTTTTCAACAATAAATTGACGTTCAGTAGTAGGGCTTATGGAGACTCTCCAAATATCCAAGGTAATGAGCCCTTCTCGTTGACCATTTTCATCAAGAGATGTTATTTGTAAATTATCAATAGTATGAAAGTAATTCTTACTTTCATCTTTCCAATCCTTAACTCGTATATTAGTTTGCGGTTTGGTAATGGGGGAATTTTCCCATACAATAGTTGTTCGGTTCCAAATTTTTAAACCCATAATTAAAACGGTATTTGACTTATTTTTATAAGAAATAAGCGTTCAGTATTGAAGACTGAAACTTTTTTGTTAATAAATGATTTACTATTTATTATTCATTTTTATTCAAATTAATCAATATCTCAACTAAAAACCACCTATTACAAGTGGTTTTTAAACTATGAAAAATGTTATGAATTATGTTGTGGACGTTCCGGAAGATCAATTCCCCACTCTTCGAGTTGGTCATGAATTTCCTCATGAGATGCTCCGTCTTCGTGCATACCTTTCAGTGTTTCTTTCTGCTCGTCAGAGAGTTCTGAGAAGAATGGTGGTTCTGGTCGTTCAATACCCCATTCGTCGAGTTGAGCCTGGATTGCTTCGCGATCAGCACCACTCTCGCGAAGTTCTTTCAAGGTATCTTTTTGATCATCGGTGAGTTGACTCATGATGTGTCGAAATGCTCGCGGGTGTTTGTGCATTGGCATCTCGATACCCCATTCGTCGAGTTGATCTTTGATATCTGTTCGTGTGGCACCGTCAGCGCGCATTTCAGCGATAGTTGCTCGCTGTGCATCCGTCAACGGTGAATGGTCGCCTGAAAATGCGTACGCCTGAAGTGCACTGAGACCAAGAATGCCGACGAGTGCAATGGGTACAATAATGTTTTTTGCGTGTATGTTCATACGTTATATTAGATAATGATTATATGGATAATACTATCAGCCAAGGGTGCGCGAGCCTTACTGACACTCATTACTACGTACGATCTCTGATTTTGTTTCAAAAAATTTAATGAACGTTTCGCGAGGATTTAATTGCATCGCAGGTGATCCATCACGAAGTGGGCGACGCGGAGGTTGCCACGTTGTACGAAGTGGTGGTCGCTCTGGCCCACCGCGGAGTACCCACGGTGCAATACTACACGCATGGAACATGTCATCACCAGTAGCATAGCCAACGAGACGAATTTCGTTGTATACGTCGAGCGCACGTCGATCAGTAACCAGAACTTCATCAAGACTAATAACGTACTCATCACCGTCAAAGACGGTTAAAGACAAAGTATCACCTTCAGGCTCGTATGCAGTAATTGTTCCTGCAAGGAGTCCACTCGCTGGATCAACCCAAAATTCTTCAATAGTTGCAATACCGCCAATTAATCGAGCACCTCTTGGGAATGTGCGTTCAAATCGTTCGTGTAATCGAACTGAGAAAAATACAACACCGAGAATAAAACTGAGCGCGAGTATACCAGCGATGTACTTCCACGTTTGTCTACGATACGCATTTTTTGTTTGCTTGACCTGGTAGATCGCAAGACCAATAAATATAGCCAGGGCGATACCGGTAACAAGAATAAATAGTGGTGCACGGTGTGGTGGCAACATACCGAAGTTACCAACCTGAAATACCAGTAAGGCAACGAGGAAACTCGCAATGAAACAGGAGGTCACGATACCAAGCCATATGAATGTTTGCTTCAGCACGAAATACCAACGTGGTAACGGGGTTACCTGTCGTTCATTGATGATATCAAGTATTCGTTTTTGCGTATCCTTAGTCATGGTTATGTTGATTATTGCTGTACCAGCTTTTGAGCTCTTGTTTTGCCCGCCTCAATAGTGTGCTGATGGTTGGCACCGGTTTTTTCAAAATATCGCTCATTTCCTGGTACGATTTTTCTTCAAAGTATTGGAGCATTAAGACTTCTCGTGAGATAGGCTTCAAGGCATTGAGTCCTTTAAGTAGTACATGTTTATTTTCCTGTAATTCCAAATCTTTCAGAAAATGTTCATACGATTCAATTTGATCAAAGAGTGTGTCATCAGTATCAATGTAACCACGATCACGTTGGTGCTGTGAACGACGAGACCAATCAATGACTTCATTACGAGTAATACGATATATCCATGAATTAAACGATAGACTTTCATCAAATGCGTTGAGGTTGGTGTAGACTTTCAGGAACACGTTCTGCAGAATGTCTTGTCTATCTTCATCCGTGACATTCGTAATACGCCGTATGTACCGATTGAGTTTTGATTCATAGCGTTCAATCAGAATACCAAAAACAACATTGTCAGTCCGCGACCGAACAATGAGTTCTTCATCAGTGTAGGTATGGGTTGTCGCCTGATTGTCCATAGTCACGGGATAATTCTAACATGATCACCCTCTCCTCGTTACTACGCACGAACCATGTTTTTGTTTCAACATAAAAACCACCGAGAACGGGTGATTTAAATCTTCAGATATTTGCGTGTTGCAATGTGACTCGATACGACGCCAATAATGATACCAAGCGTCAAGGTTACTATGAAAATCTGAAACGCATTCATGAGGTAGTAGTTGAAGACATCCATACCTCCAAAGAATGTTTTGGTGTACACACCTACCCACCTGGTCATTGGATAGAGCGCAATCATCGTGAGGAGTGCTGACGCAATTCCATACAGTGCACCCATGACTACAAACGGCCCACGGGTATAGCGGTGCTCAGCACCAACGAGACGTTTAATGACAATTTCATTTTTTGCGGAGAAAATCGCAATTCTCATAGTTGAGAGCACGACAAGCAGTGCCACAATACCAAAGAAGATAATCACTGCGTACGCAACCAATCGCACAACATCACTAAATTGGTTCAATCGTTCAATCAAATTCTTGTTATCGTAGTAATTAATACGTTCAACGAATTCTGAGTTCACTACCACCGGTTCTGATTCGACAGCAGTGATAACTGCCTCGTACTGCGTTGATTCAAATGCGCGAATATTGAGTGATGCTCCGAGAGGATTATCACCAAGTTCATCGAGCGATCGATTAATCAATTCATCGTCTTTGTGTCGCTCTTGGAAATCAATGAACGCCTGTTCACGTGATATGTATTGTACGTCACGTACTTCGGGAATAATTTCAAGGCGCTCTTGGAGCACAAGAATTTCTGATTCAGGAACATCTGGGAAGAAGTAAATATTGACATCCACGCGGTCTTGTAACTGCTGGAGCGAGAATCCGAGTACTGCGTTCAAGAAGAGAAGTGATGTCATCACAAGGAGTGCCATTGTCATCACGACAATCGTTGAAAAGGACACAAGTTTATTGCGCCAAAAATTAATCATTCCTTCACGGATAATACGTTGTAAATCTAATCGTAGTGACATAGTATTAGTGTTCGTTATATGATCCACGCTCTTGATCTCTGGTAATGCGACCGTGCTCAATCTTCACGACGCGACGGTGGAGTGCGTCTACAACATCGCGATCGTGCGTCGCGAGGATGACCGTAGTACCAAGTTCGTTAATCTTCTTGAGGATACTGAGCACCGTTTGAGAGCTGTCAGGGTCAAGTGACCCAGTCGGTTCATCAGCAATCAGTACATCAGGTTGGTTGATAATAGCACGTGCAATGGCGAGTCGTTGTTGTTCTCCACCTGAGAGTTGTGTTGGGAAACTGAATCCCTTGTCAGTGAGCCCAACGAGTTCGAGCGCGTAGGGGACGTCCGCCTTGATTTCGCTGTCTGATTTTCCAACCATTTCCATAGCAAAGGCAACGTTCTCATATACGGTTTTGTTCTGCAGAAGTTTGTAATCCTGAAATACCACCCCGATACGTTGTCGGTAGTGTGGAATATCTGCTTTTCGCAGGTTATGAATATTCACACCATCAAAGTGCACCGTTCCAGCAGTCGGTTGCTCTTCAACGAGGAGTAGTTTCAACAGCGTTGTCTTCCCTGCACCCGATGGACCGATTAATGTAACGAACTCTCCTTTTGTAATG
This sequence comes from Patescibacteria group bacterium, assembly GCA_020428645.1. GTDB lineage: Bacteria > Patescibacteriota > Minisyncoccia > Phycocordibacterales > UBA1006 > UBA1006. Next base: position 93,735 of record JAGQMN010000001.1, on the reverse strand, counting down.
GTGAGATCAATGTCATGTACCGACGTATTTTTATCTTGGTACGTTTTCGAAACCTTATCAAATTCAATCATTATGCTGACATTTTACCATAAACAAAAAACACACCAAAGGTGTGTTAAGTTAAATTGCCAATGCAATTCTCTGATTGGCAATTACAGGTAAAAGAAACTCCTTCAGGTATGGTATCAAGATAATTGATAGTTAATTCTTCTCCAACCTCGATATCTCGAAGCGCAATGTCAGAATAATTACGAGAGATTAAATTTGGTTCACAGGAGTGATTTACAAATTTCTCAGGAGCCTGCATAACAATATAATCAACACCAACTTTTTCTACGTAACGTTTTTCATTTTCTGTTAAGGAACGATAGGTAGACTCAGATATTGTTTTTGTAGTATCCCAACGAAGTACCGTGTCACCCTTATTGAAATGTTGTTTCGCAAAAACACCATTACTATGAATTTTTGATTTTTGTACAAGAACGAACATAATTTTAGTTACAAAAAATCTCAATATCCCCACCAAGAACTGCATCGACGTTTCCTGTTTCAATTCCCTTGTCGTGATCTTTAACCATCTGATATGGATCCATGACGTACGATCGCATCTGGCTTCCCCATTCGATACTTACTTTGTCAGATATCGAGAGACCTTTTGCACGTTTCTCTTCATCATTTATATGTTTTTGATAGAGTTTCGCACGCATAATTTCCATTGCACGCTCGCGATTACGTTCCTGGGTGCGTTCCTCTGATATGAATACCGAAAACCCAGTTTTCGGATGTACGATGCGCACTGCTGTTTCTCGCTTGTTAACATTTTGACCACCAGCACCGCCTGAACGCGCAAAACTCATCTCAAGCTCAGATTCATCAAGGTTAAAATCGTTTGCTTTAATTTCTGGTAACACTTCAACCAAAGCAAAACTGGTTTGTCGTTTGTTCTGTTTATTGAAGGGTGATTTACGAACCAATCGATGTACACCAGATTCTCCACGGAGTTTACCAAACGCACCTTTACCGATAATTCCACATGATACGTTTCGATACCCATTCATAGTATTTGGTGTGATATCTAATAGGTGTAATGTATATCCGTGTTTCGTTGCGAACCCTTGGTACATATCAAAGAGCATTCGCGTGAAATCTTCGGCATCGTCCCCTCCCGCACCAGCAAAAATGCTCACGGTTGCATTACCAGCATCATATTTTTTATCACCGAGTAACGCTGTTTTCAGATGTTCAATTTCAGCCAACACTGCCTGCGCACGTTCTTTATTCTGCCAAAAATCGGGCAAGTACATCTCCCCTTCGAGCTTCTGTATTTTCTGTTCAATGTGCTCTTGTTCCATACCAATACTCTAGTACAAATCGAAAATAAAAAAACCCGCCACCTTCATGGATGGCGAATTTTCGATAATGTTTTAATTATGTTGTACCCACATTTTTAATCCTTGTGTAGAGGGCGAGGATCCTGCATTAATCGTAATACCAACAGTGCCATCAACAAGTTCATTGGATGCCTGTAATTGTATGGTGTAAGTATTGCCTGGTACTAGATTTTGCATTGGAAAACTGTTTGATAAATCCCAAACAGTTACAGAAAAAACCTCATAAGCATTCGTTGGCGCGGGAATATAAAATATATCTCGCATTTGAACATTAGTACGTTTATAGCTATAAGGTATTACAGTTCCTGTTCCGACATTTATGACTCTGAAATTTACCAACGACAAAGAATTTGTGTAAGCAATACCACCGCCATCAAAATGAATCGTCACCTCATCACTGATCGCTGTAAACGTAATCGACATATTCGGAACATCAACAAATGTGGTACTTGTAATACTTTCATCAGAAGCAAGAAATACCCAGTCGTTTTTTTTATAGTTGGTAAGTCTATACCATTCGTTATTCTGCCAATAGTAGTACCCAGGGTACACGTTATTTGGTGATGTTCCAGCCGTATTTGTATTGTACACAAGGGTGCTTTCTTGAAGCGCTCCACCTGTAGGATTGACTACAGGTGCCTGAACGTTGGTCGCAGTTAAGGTTACTCTCGGAATTAAAATTCCACTGGAAATGCTTTCAACCTCAAAGGCAGCCTGTGGGTTAGTATTTCCGATGCTAACCTGAGCATGTATATCTATTATTCCAATACATATACACATAAATAATAGTAATTTTTTCACAATTTTGAGTTTTGAGTTTTACTAAGTATACAGCAAATAAAAAAACCGACTATTAGGGTCGGTTTTTATTTTATTATCGAATCGTTCTAGGTTAATAACCTAGAACCGAGAAGGACGTATGTGAGTAATCCTTTCCGGTTACCGGATACACTTTTGCATCTGGTGAACTCCCAGTTAATAACATCACTCTGGCTTGTAAATACAAGGTATACTCAGTTCCTTTTTCTAACTCTATAGGAAACCCAGTAATCCCTGTGTTCCAGGTTACTATTGTTCCTCCGGTCATTCTGCCTGTTAAGGTATCTTGAAACAATTCTCCAATAGGTGCTGGAGCAATTGGCTTGATACCGGTTGTTTCCTTCTGTTTGGTGCTGATACTATTGTAGTAAAAATCATTATCCTGCATATGTGTCCATGTTCCACACAATGCTGTATTAGGATCATTAGAATCAACAACTCTGAAATTGATAGTCGCCATGGAGCTGGTCATTCCAATACCAGAAGCTGATACGAAAACTAAAAAATTATCATGTTCAGCTGTAAAGGTTTTTTCACACAAAGTAACCCATGAACTTGAATTAATAGTGGTATTAACCTCTAATGAGGTAGCATATACCTCAGGGGTATTTGTTATCAAACTCATCCATTGAGTACCATCATCAACATAAGGGCCCTCTTCCAAACCGTTAGATGTCGAAGTATTGTATACCAACATAGCTTGTGTATGCACACCCTGCGGTGAACAACTGTCTGTAGAAGTTAATGCCACTTGCGGCAATACAACACCTAGATTTTCATCAGTACCTGAGGAAATTTCAAGATTAGAATAAGGTGCTGGACTAGTTGTTCCTATTCCAACCTGAGCTAATGTTAGGAAAGGTGTGCAAAGTAATAGAAAAAATAATTTATTCATTTGTGAAAAGTTTTAGGTGAAAAAAATCAAATTTGGTTTCTCATTTAATCTACAATATATTATAAAAAATGCAAATTTTTATGATAAACAGATATTCGGTTGTGAAATTTTTCTCAGGAGATATAAACTAGATACAATAACGAATCCAAGTCCAATGTATGCTATCAGTAGTGCATACTGAGTAAACGTACCAAGGTATGCACCGAGCCCAAGCGCAGTAATGAGTGGTGCTAACACCAACACACCGCAAGAAACGCACCCCACCCCAAAGAGTCCGAGTACCATTCCTGAAACACTCGCAATAAAACTTCGCTTCGACAATAGTTTTTGCTGACGTTGTGTAAAGACGATAAACAGAATAATGTTTAACGTAGTAAGAATTGAGAGAGCAATAACCAACAACTGTTCATGGAATGAAATCCTCGTAAAAGAATATATGACGTACTCGAGAAAAATATCAATCTTGCGAACGAACGAGAGCCCAGGCAGTGCGTACGATGTTTTCAAAATTCCGTATACAGGAACAATACGTAGAATTAAAAATATCGCACAACTACCACACACGAGTGCAATAGTGTTCCACCTTCGTTTCAAAATGTGTAGGAGCGTATTCACCATATCAACCATTATACAAAACTGACGGTATACGTCATGGTACATTTCTGCTATACTCGACACCATGGAAACAGAACAAAAAACACCAGGTCTGAATACCGACCTCAAGGCGAACATCGCCATCTTGTTATCAATTGCTGCTCTTGCGGTATCACTATTTGGTGGCGGAGGACTCCTCAAACCATCAGTACCAGATGGACCTGAAGGGTTCATTAAGCAAACTGCCAAAGACGCCGGTATTGGTGGACGAACCTACGATCAGTGTATCGAGGATACCACCATCGAACCGCTCATTCTCGAAGATGTGAATGAAACGAATGCTATTGCAAGTTTTGCTGAAATGGCGGGTATTGGTACACCATTCAACGTGATTGTGACTGATCGACAAGTAATCCCTGTTAGTGGAGCATACCCATACGAACTCTTTGAACTCATTCTCAACACTATTGAAGAACAAGGTTCAATTGATCAAGAAACACTCGCACAATTTGAAATCACCGAACTTGATTACGAAGTTGTGCGACTCTTCCGACCATTTGATCCTGTAACTGATCACTACCGAGGTTCAGGAAGTCCATCAATTACTATTATCGAATACTCTGACCTCGAATGTCCATTCTGTGCACGGGTACACGATACCTTTAAACAAATCGTTGATGAACACACAGATGTTACCTGGGTATACCGACACCTTCCACTCTCATTCCACCCGCAAGCCATGCCTGCAGCAATTGCGAGCGAGTGTGTAGCGCGAGAAGAAGGAAACGAGGCATTCTGGAATTTTGCAGATACCATCTTTGCAAACCAAGAACAGCTCCAATAATAAAAACTGCCATTGGCAGTTTTTATTTTCGCTTGTTACGCGCTCGTTCTGATTCCTTGAGAAATTCTTTTCGCAACCGAATCGCATCAGGAGTCACCTCAAGGTATTCATCCTCACGCATGAGTCCCATCGCCATCTCTAGTGTAAGATCAAGCGGTGGAGTTAGTTTAATCGCTTCGTCAGACCCAGACGCACGCATGTTGGTGAGCTGTTTCCCTTTGGTTGGATTCACCTCCATATCAGCTCCCTTAACCGTGTTTCCAACAACCATACCTTCGTACACTTCGGTTCCTGCATCAATGTACAATGTTCCACGCTCCTGAAGGTTCGCCAAAGAAAACCCAAGTGCTTTCCCTGTTGCCATAGAAATCATTGATCCGTACTCGGTTTTCATAATATTTCCTACATACGGTTTAAAATCTTCAAATGTTGTAGTGAGAATCCCTTCACCTTTCGTATCAACGATAAATTCATTACGATACCCAAGGAGCCCTCGTGTCGGTACTGAAAAAACCATACGTGTTTGACCATGATCAGTCTTCATATCAGTCATAATTCCCTTGCGCTTACCAAGCTTATCAATTACCGCACCGGAAAACTCATCAGGAACGAGAACGGTAACTTCTTCAAATGGTTCATGTTTTTGTCCGTCGATGTCTTTGATAATTACTTCTGGTTGAGAAACTGCAAGTTCGAACCCTTCACGTCGCATGTTTTCAATCAACACCGCAATGTGCAACTCTCCGCGTCCGTACACCTTGAATTTTGCGCCGTTTGATGTGTCAACTTTCAACCCTACGTTTACCTCAAGTTCTTTCTCAAGTCGTTCGAGAATTTGCCGTGAGGTGAGGAATTTTCCAACCCGCCCAGAAAACGGTGAATCATTGACGAACATATTCATCGAAATGGTTGGTTCATCGACAGAAATTGCAGGAAGGAGGTTATCACCATCAGTCGAGAGAATCGTTTGTCCAATGTAAATATCAGGTAACCCAGCAATCATAACAATGTCACCTGCAGCCGCTTCTTCTACCTCAACACGTTGTAATCCGGTAAATGAGAAAAGTTTTGAGATTTTCCCAGTAACAGACCCATCGGTCGTTTTCAAAAAAATAGTCTGTCCTTGTTTAATGGTTCCTGCGTAGAGACGCGCAATTCCCATACGTCCAAGAAAATTATCGTAGGCGAGGTTAAACACCTGACCTTGCAATTCTTGATTCATGAGTTCTGATCCTGCTACGTTAGGCACCTTTTCTAGGATTAAATCAAGGAGTGGAGTTAAATCCTTCATCTCGTTATCGAGAGAACGTGTCGCAACACCATCGCGACCAATAGCGTACACGGTTTCAAAATCAAGCTGTTCATCGGTGGCACCGAGATCAAGGAAGAGTTCGTACACTGCCTCGTGTGCCCATTCGACATCGGCTGCAGGTTTATCGATTTTGTTTAATACCAAAATTGGCTTCAACCCAAGTTCAAGTGATTTTTTCAAAACGAATTTCGTCTGTGGCATCGGTCCTTCGGCTGCATCAACGATTAACAACACAGAATCAATGCAACGGAGCACTCGTTCAACTTCTGACCCAAAGTCTGCGTGACCTGGGGTATCCAAAATATTAATCTTGGTGTCCTTATACATCACCGAGGTATTTTTTGCATAAATGGTAATACCACGCTCTTTTTCAAGATCGTTTGAATCCATTGAAACACCCCGCTCCACCATACCTGTCTGTTCGAGGATAGCGTCAGTGAGTGTTGTTTTCCCGTGGTCTACGTGGGCAATAATAGCAATATTTCTCATTTCCATAATGCTGTGTATCGTAGCACACTTTTTGTAAACAAAAAGAATATAAGTACTTTGAGTATTTCTATTTTTATGATTGAATTTAAACTAGAAAACTAAAAAAGAAAGATTATGCAAGCAAAAACAATTGACTGGTCTAAACTAAAAACGGGCAAATCAGATACTATCCCTAGTCCATACTGGCAGGTAAGGAAAATGCAATTGAATGCTCACGTTTCAGCATTATGTATATTTATACTCTTCGGGGTAATTGGTTTCCAATTATCAAAATTAGAAAAAATGACTATCCCAATAATTGTATGTATTGTCATTATGATGGCTGGGATTGTGTACGGATTATTTTGGAGATACTTTCGTAGCCGAAAAATAGAGAAAATATGCGAGAATTTTGAGAAGAGAAGAGAAAAAGAAAAATCTGAATATTTTTACCAAAATTACAATCTCATTCAAACTGAAAAAGAGAATATCCAACTTCTACTTGGCAAAAACAATTTTGATGGAAGTGGTATTCTCCTCGAAATTAAAGAAATGCTCGAAGGTAAGCTTCATTTGATATCTTCTCTGGAGCAAGAATACTGTCTCGGAGGCTAAGAACACAGAAACCTGCTATAGCAGGTTTTTTTATGACACCATCCTTCCTTTCTCTAACTCCCAGTAACGGTGTACGAGTATCACCATGTACACAACGATACAGAGAGCTACCACGATAAACAAGCGTGATAACAGCAGATCTTGCTTCAGTAACCCTAACCTCCCAAGAAGATACGCCCAATCGTGACCTTCCTGCCCACCAAGGAGTGGGAGTACACGTGCGCGAGCATCAGCCATATAGATTGAAATTCCATAGAGCGATGTGGTTAACCACCACAGACTAAACACCTGACCGGGAATGTGTTCGCGGTAGCGAAAGTATAGGTAACAAATAGTAGGTATTGTGAGTTCAAGAACAGTACCCCCAAGAGCATGCATAAACGAACCAAAGAATGAAAATACCACGTGCCCAGCTTCATGGAAAATCAGGTTCACATTTGATATGATCCAGTACTGATTATCCGCAATAACCATGTATACACTCGTAATGATGAATATCGATAGTATTAATGTTGTTAGTAGTGTTCTCTGCTTCACACGACACAGTATATCAAAACAACAGACAATGGGTCTGTTGTTTTAGAGTGGTAGATCCACTGCGTCACAAGCTACGCGCGGGAGAAAAAATGTATCTGTTTCAAATATGAGTTTGTTAATATCTTCGTACATGTAGATGTTGTTCTCATTTTTGTATCGTGGTACGTACACTGGTTGGTAACCAACAAACAGGTTATCTCCATCAAGTTTGTACACGCGTTGTTCACGCCACGTTTCACCTTCAGCATTGGCTGTTGCAATCACATTCACAAAGGTACCGTCGGTGACACCAACGAACGTGGCAAAATTACTATCGGTTCTATACGGGACAATACGATGAGTACCGGTTACTCCACCTTCCTCAGATACTGAAAGTTCAATGTACTCTCGATCCATAGCACCCTCTTCAACATTTGGAATATCTTGCGGGGTTGCTTCATACAAGAAGCAAAGTTGCATAGTTGATCCACTGAGTACATCGTTACCGTATCGATAAAAAGAATTATTTTGTGTGCGCCGAACCACAATAACGAGCACCACAATAAGTGCAAGCCCGAGTACAGCAATGAGTATATGTTGTTTTTTCATATATCACACAGTATAAGAAAATATACAAAAAAACCAAGGATACCTTGGTTATTTTTGGTAGCAGTCCCGGCAGCTTACAGATTCAGGGTCACGTGGATTAAATGGAAGCGAAGTAATCGCGTTTCCACAATCCATACATGTCCAGTTTCCTTCTACCATACGGCTTGCTGTTTTTTCCTTAAGGTAGCAATTCTTACAGGTAAGATTTGCTACATCTTCTGGTTTAAATGGTAATAACGTAATTGGTGATTGACATTTACTACATGACCAGTCACCTTCAAAGGTTTCCCGTTGAGGGCGACCCTTTGACATACACGCATTACATTTTAAATCGTTAGTACTTCGTGGATTAAAAGGAAGTTCCTTAATATCCGCGTTACACTCACAACATGTCCAATTTCCTTGAACCATTTCTCGTTCGTTCACTATAGTTTTCTTTTATCCTCTCCCAAGAGGATACTTACGATTAATTTGATGCCAGACCTGCACCAAATATGTGGAGCCCGCTACATCACAGATGAGTGTAGCATAAATAGAAAAAAAGAGGAGGTATGTTGAAAAATATATAACTCGTTATACAATAATAGAAAAGATACAACTTATGCATGATATACGTATAACCATCAAACATTATGGGGTTCGTCTTGAGGTTATATACCATGACGTGTACCAACCAAAAACAAAAAGAATTAGCGTTAGAAAAATAATAACACGACAAGAGATTGTGCGTGAAATGTTGGGATTAGTAGATCAAAGTGTAATTTCATTGGACCGTGCGTTCGAAGAAATTAACAAAATATATCACAGACTCATTGACGAAAACAATGTGTTTGAAGTAGACAACGAAAGTGTTGATATAACACTGATACGACCTACCTCATACATACCTATTAGAATAGAACGTGCTTATGGTATTGGTATTAATATAATCGATACTCGTACTAATAAGGTAATAGTGGGAAATATATATTTTGAAGAACACCTTGAAACAATTATGAGTGAACTTATCAACAAGAAAAAAATAAGTCCACGAGAAAAGAACAGAATACCTTTATACAGCGCTGGATTTAAAATGCTCAAAGCATGTAACGCACCATGGAATTAAAACAGTTATCGATAGGGACTGTTTTTTATTTACGAATACCGAAGTTCAACAATATCATCGAGATCGCGACGTGATTTGATTGCATGTTGATAGTCATCATCAATCGATCGATATCCAATCGCTGCAATAACCGTTGCATGGAGTCCGTGTTCCTTCAATCCAAGCATATGATTGTATTTCTCTGGTTCAAAACCCCCCATAGGACACGCATCAATTTTTGCATCTGCTGCAGCCAAGAGTAGTGTTCCAAGTACGATGTAACACTGTTCTTGTGCCCAGGAAAACTTTTTCTCTTCAGACCACGATGAAACACTGCTCATGATCCTGCTTTTCTGATCTTCAAGCTCTTCTATTTGTTGTTTCCTAAGGAACGCAGTCTGGTTAATGTACGCTCGAATATCATCTTCACCTACAGACGTTTTTGCTGCAATCACAATGACGTGTGAGGCGTTAGCAATCTTCTCTTGACCATAGGATGCGTCTACGAGTTGTTCTTGTAAGTTTTTATCTTTCACCACGATAAACTTATATGGTTGCAAACCATATGATGACGCTGATAAATTCATCGCCTTGAGTAATTCAGTAACCTGTTCTTCAGGAACTTCTTTTGTGGGATCAAATTTTTTGGTGGCGTAACGCCATTCAAGCTTATGTAAGAGGCTCATAGTTATTTCTTGAGATGGAATCGAATAATGTCGTTCATAGTACTATACTTTGGACTAACGTTCATCTCTTGATAGAGATCGGAGTATACCTGCTGGTCCACCAACATCTCGCGGGCAAACTCACCGTAGCGAAGGGTGAGTAACCACTGTGGAATATGTAGATACAATCTCGTTCCTTTTACTTGTCCAATGGCGCGCGAGAAGTCAGATTGAGTTTCAAAGGTGTTTGAAACACCGTTCACAACACTCGGCGTCTCTTTAGTCATGCAGAGAATATACAATTCAACGAGATCGCGAATATCAATCCACGGCATGTAATCCTTCCCATTACCGAGAACACTACCAATACCAAACTTAAAGGTAGATGCGACTTCAGCCAAGATACCTCCCTGGCCAATGATGTGTCCGTTTCGAATACAGGTGACGTTGATCCCAAACTCTTGAGCTCGAAGGTTTTGCTCTTCCCACGCTTCAACCACGTCAGAGAGAAAGTAGTAGTTTTTTCGTTCGCTCGATTCAACTAATACCTCACCAGGTTGGTCACCATAGAACCCAACCGCTGATGCACAGATGTAATGTTTAGGTTTGTAATCGGGTTGCGAGATGAGATCGACTAGGTGTCGTGAACCGATGACACGTGTATCGTAAATTAATTGCTTGTGTTCTTTTGTGAACCTACCATTAATATTTTTGCCAGACAGGTGAATGATCGCGTATGGATTCTTTAAAAGTAAATAGTCTGCTGTCAGCTCAAAAGGTTCAAGAAGATTTTTTTTAAAAAACGATACCTTGTTGTCCTTGATCCTTGGCGGCGCAATATCCATCACAACAATTTCGTATCCACCTATTTCAAGTAATCGTTTAGTAATGTGTGTTCCAAGAAAACCAGATCCGCCGGTAATAATGATTTTTTTCATGTAAACATTGTAACATAGCTTAATCCTCGTACGATCTAAGAGCTATTTTATACGTCTCGATCGCACGATCGCGGGCCTCTTTGTGATCAACCATTTCAGAAACATAACCAACGCCAAAATATTCAGGTACCCACGTCCTGATGTAATCACCATTCGGGTCAAATTTTTCCATCTGAGTTGTCGGATTAAAGACGCGAAAGTATGGAGCGGCATCAACGCCCGATCCTGCGGCCCATTGCCAATTTCCCACGTTCGCCGCAAGGTCGTAATCAAATAACTTCTTGGCAAAGTACCGTTCGCCCCAGCGCCAATCAATCAAGAGGTGCTTACAGAGGAAACTCGCCACCACCATCCTGACGCGATTGTGCATGTATCCAGTCTGATTTAATTGTCGCATGCCAGCATCGACTATTGGATAACCTGTCTTGCCTTGTTTCCATTTTTCAAATTGATCTTCATTATTCACCCATGGAATCGTATCGTATACTTCCCGAAAGGCATGATCTGCGGTATGGGGATAATGCCACAGAATCTGCATAAAAAATTCACGCCAGATTAATTCATTACTAAAGGTAGGATCATTGCTGGTAAGTGCCTTTTCCATCATGCGGCGAATGCTCACGATACCAAATCGTAGGTAGGGACCAAGGTGTGAAGTCGCATCAAGGCTCGGATAATCTCTCTTTTCACCATAGCGTTCGATCAAACTACTAGCCACATCATAGGCAGGAACAGAAATTAAAGACCGTTCAAATCCCATATCAACCAAGTCAAGCTGAGATAAACGAGTATGCTGATAAAAATTTTTTCCAAGAGGTTTAATATCGTAGTTTGGGAGATCTTTTTCCTTATTAAAAAGTTGTCTCCATTTCTTCATATATGGTGTATACACGACGTAAGGATCACCATCGTCTTTGATTACCTCATCTTTTTCAAAAATCACCTGATCTTTGAACGTATGGAATAGAATACCTTTAGTATCGAGAAAATTTTTTATTGATTGGTCACGATCTCTCGCATAGGGTTCATAATCCTGGTTCGTATACACCGCAGCGACTTCATAGTCGGTAGTCATTTTTTCAAAAACCTCGAGGGGGGTTCCATACCGTAGATCAATCGAACTATGGTAATGATTCTGAAGATCATCTCGCAAACTCTGTATCGTATCGTAAATAAAGGTCACGCGATGATCATTGTTGGGTAATGTGTCTAGAATACTGGTATCAAAGATAAATATTGGCACCACGGAATGATCACCATGTAATGCCTCATAAAGACCCCGATTATCATCGAGCCGTAGATCACGTCTGAACCAGAAAATTGAAACCTGCTGTTTCATAATAGATAAAGTATACCAAAAACTCTATGGAGAGCATGTAAAAACAACCTGAGAATGTAAGGTTGTTTATGCAATACCGCGAAGAAGGTATCCAATAACGAATGAAATACCTGCGGCAATAGTTCCAACAAGAACCGTACGAATAATATTTTCTCTTCGTGACGCCTTGGTAACACGAGCCCCAATGTAGCCAATTAGGATAAACGCACACAGTGCTGCAAGTATTGAAACAACAACATCACTACCCACAAACTGAGGAAAGAGAATACTAAACAGGAATGGAATAACCGGGAGAAGACCAATTGCAACAAATGAACCAAATGTTACGAGTGCCTTATCAATTGGTGTTTTTCCTTCATCAATATAGTCATCGTCTCCCATCTGCTTTTCAGAAATTGATGAGAGGTATTCACTCGAACCCATAGACCAAGCATCTGCAAATACATTTGCTAATCCCAAAATGAGAATAACTGACGATGACAAACCGGCACCAACAGCACCGGTAATAATAGCAACCGTAGTAACCACTCCATCAACCGAGCCATATACAAATTCAGGTAAATATTTATAGATAATTCGTTTCATAACAAAGTAAAAAAGCGTACGCGCTTTTTTATATAGTTATTCTATCACAACATTTACATCTGTCTCAGTAGTCGCACCTGCTCCTGATTCATCATCAACCATGACATCGGTATCAGAACTCGTGTCAACACTACCATCGATCATACCATCATCATTTAAACCATCATCACTAGTGGTGTCTTCCATCATCGTACTGTCATCATCCCCCATCATTGTATCATCATGATCGTCCATCATCATACTGTCATCTTCGTCAACATCATCTGATGCATCATCGTCCATCATCATACCATCATCTTCAACTTCAATAGTTGCTTCAATGGCATCAAATGATTCTTCAATATCTGCTTCAATCGCGTCGATTTCTGCTTCAGCTTCAGCAAGGGTTTCTGTCGTTGCTGCTGATACCTTAGCACGTGCACCTTGGATTCGTCGCTTGAAAACCTGGGTTTGATCCTGTGCTGCTGTACTTAACGTTGCTGATTGTGCATCAATACGTGCTTCAAGTGCAGCAAGGAGTGATGTAGCGGTTTTAATACCAGCTTCTGTTTTAAGTGCGAGGTTCGCCTTTACCTCAGCAAATGTTGCAACGACGTCAGCCTGAATATCATCAACAGTATCGAGCATATCATCTGCATCCATCTGTTCCATTTCAACCTCGAGTGTTGCTTTCTTTTTAACTTGTGTGTTGTACACAGCATATCCACCAAGACCAATAATGGCGATGATGAGTATAACTGCGAAAACACCAATTCCTCTTTCTGTGTTCTGTGTGTTCATAAATTATATATACGTAATAACTAAATTAGATAACAAAAACATCTGCTATCAAAAACATGATTATGTTAGTAGATGTAGCATGAGTATACCATTTTAAGGATAGAATTACGAATGAGTTATGTTTGAGGGAATACAATATACTCTTTCACGGTATCTTATTATATTATGATTACATGCATATCATGCAATACATTCTTCGTTAACATGAAAATTAAAATTCGTATCGAAGAGTGTTAAAATTTTGAATATAACCCTTTTTGTTTACTTTAATTCCCTCTTTTCTATATAATTTCATTCGATGTTCGTGATGCTCATGACTTGTCCAGATTTTTCCACCACTGTACACAATACGATGCCAGGGAATGTTGGTAATACCATTGTTGTAAGCACGCCCTAATATTGTCGTAATGCTTTGGGCTGCCATAGGTCCTGCGCCACATACCCGTGCAATGTCACCGTAGGTTACCACTCTACCAGGTGGAATTGACAACGTGGCTTCAACCACACGTTCCGAAAATGTTTTGTCCATGTGTGTAGTATAACAAAAACACCTTCGTTAGGTGTTTTGTATAAACTTCTGAATCCCAGTCATGCTCGTATCAAATTCACTAATATCCTGTGGAACTCCGTCCACATAAGCAATTGATTGCACTGCATTTGGAACACCAATAGCATAAGCGAGTTCAACACGAACTTCACTAGCACCCTGCTGTTTGAGTAGTGTTTGGGCAATGTGTTGTGCATAGTTGGCACCACTTCGATCAACCTTAGTCCAATCTTTTCCCGAAAATGCACCACCACCAACGGGCACGCGAGGTCCGTAGCTATCAACAACAATTTTTCGTCCGGTCAGACCGGTATCCGCATCAAACCCCCCAATACTCCATTCACCTGCAGGATTAAGTAAGCATCGTAGATTATCCGTGATGGAAAAAGCGTTCTGTGTGAGCCAATCATTCACATGTTCTTGTAACTCATATGATTTTGAGTTTTGAAAACTTGCAACGATAACTTCAATTTCATGATTTTGGTTAATGGTAATTTGTGTCTTTCCATCATACGGATACACCTTGTAGAGATAATCACAGAGTGATTTTGCCAAGTAGTACTCTTGAGGAATCATCTCATCGTTGTGGTTACACGCGTACCCAATGACAATTCCTTGATCACCTGCACCACCATCATCAACCCCGTGGGCAATTTCAGGTGATTGTTGAACGAGGTGAATACTAACCTCATAGGTATCAGTACCCACAATATCAGTAATAATCTGTTTAATCTCGTTATCTGATACACTAACCATACTCGTCACTTCGCCAAGTATGTATACGCGTCCATGTCCACCCATGGTTTCAACAGCAACCCGACTTGTGGAATCCTGATCTTGAAAGGCTTGTAAAATTGCATCAGAGATACGATCACACATTTTGTCTGGGTGTCCGGGCGATACGTACTCTGCTGTAAATGTTTGTTCTGTCATAAAAAAATAAAAGTATATTAACTGATTAATATATTTTCATCGAAAATCTGAGGTAAAATCATCAGTCATGATAGGAGCACCCTAACTACGTTCAACGTACGGGTTGCCGACAGGTCATAGAGTCATATCTCTCGCTGTTCTCTCGATGAAAGTTAAAGTGATTGTATACTATTTGTAAAAAAACAGCAAAATGCTGTCTTTTAACTTTTAGAAGATTCTCTTACGTTGAAACGTTCACCTTCCTTGAGAATTTCATCGAGTACTTCCTGTGGAACACTCTCATTAAATTCAAAAATTTTATAACCCTGATCATCAAATTTTGTATAGTTAACATTGATCGTTTTGTCTTCTCCATCATTTACAATTTCGATGTCATATCCTTCCGTTTCCGAAAAACCATTATTATTAAGGGCTTCAACAAATTTATCTCGCTCTTCGATTCCTTTTGTCTTCTCAATTACTTTGGCTAAGAATGATTCAGTAACACCTTGATGTGAACCCATTAATCGCTCTAATGTTTGTCCATATCCTTTTGGGAATTTCCGTTGATTATCACCATCCTGTTCAGCTTCATAAATCTTATGCCAACGATCAGAAGCTTGTTCAAAGTAATCTTTAATAATTGAAGCAATATTTGCGGCCTGTTTTGAATATGGAACATTTTTATCCATATCACCATTTTCCAGTACGTTCTGATCACTTTCATTGACTACCCATTTTAGCCATTCACCCTTACCATATGCTTCATAACCCGCTTTCCCTGTTGCAGATTCAGCATCAACGGTAAAGTTCAAACGATCCAAGCGATCAACTTCAGCCATCGGAGCACCTAAAATACCAGTTTCTGATAGTGTTTCTTCTACTGTCTTATCTAGATCACCATCCTTAATAAGCCCAGCAGTTTCAATAGTTCGAATGCGATCGGTTCCAATAATTTTAGCAAGGGTTGGATTCTCTAAATCAATATACTTACTTGCTGCGAGCTCACGACCTTCTTGGGATAAAATTACATCACGATCATCAGGTTGTTTTTCACCTTTAATGCTATGACGAAATAGCTTTAACAAAATACGCGATTCCAAGTTTTCGTGTTTTTCCAAATTTTTATGAGTTTCAATAGATCGATTCATTTCAAAAAAATAATTACTTTCTAATACATTTTATTATAGCATGAATAAAAAAATATATAAAATGTTACCAAAACCCCCTAAACAGATCATCTTCTAAACTCTCTTTCCAAAGATCTTTATTAAAAGTTGCCTCTCCTGCGATTTTTTTTCCGAACTCTGACATTTCTTTTCTAATTTGTTGTACCTTATCATATTCAATTATCTCTGATTTTTCAGAATATCCACTAGGAGAATTTGGCTTTTTAACTCCAATCATTGCCTCCTTTTCCTCTACTGTTGCCCCTGTCCCAAAATTTGAATCCCATGGTACACCTGGTCGCGCACCATAACTAAAACCCTTAAAAGCCCATAAGGTAGTGTCATGAAGATCATTACCTGTATAGTGGAGACCTGTGTGTATTTTGTCGTTATAATTAACCTTATAATTCTCTGACCTACCATCAATCAATATAAAGTACTCCATATCTGATTCTTTAGGTAATAAATCTCGCAGGTTCTCTATTTGATCAATAGATTCATATGAGCTAATGTAATCATCAACCACGAGTACCTTGCCAGGGGGTGCGGAATCAAGTATTTCCTTAAAACGTTCTCTTCGTTCAACACCCCAACCTGATTCATTTTGAAATTCCATTTTTTTATTTAACAATTTCAACTCATGTTGTTTTCTCTTCTTATTGCTGAGATCATTTACGTCTTCAAGATTATCGATTTCATCAGCAATTTTATGCAACATTTCTTGCTTATCACTAGGGTATTTAAATTCTTCACGTTCTGGCGATCTAACAGTTAAAAGAAAGTGTGTTTGAGGTGTAGTTAATCCTTGTGCGTGATATATTTTTTCAAGAATTGGTTTAATCGCATAATAAATAGGACGAGAAGCTGTTTCTGGTAAAATAATGACACTAGGTAATTCTTCTTTGTTAAGATTCATTAAATACTCCTGAAAGGAATGTAGTGAATACTCTAAAACCTGCTTATCTTCTTTTGTTAATAAAGATTCTGGTTGTTCAATTTGTGAGTTTTTTGATTTCTCTGAATCTTTACTATTTTTTTCAAAATTAAGTGATTCCATATTGGTATTTTAAGTATACCAAAAAGGTCCTATTCGGTCTTTTCCAAAACTCGCACAACTCCATTATCCGCATCAACTTCAATTAAATCACCAGTTTTTAATGCCCGTGTTGCAACCTTGGTCCCTACAATACAGGGTAGCTTGAACTCACGACTAACAATAGCCGCATGACATGACATTCCTCCTTCATCAGTGATAACGGCACTCGCCTTTCTAAATCCTGGAATAAATTCAATGGTTGTCATGTAAGTAACGAGCACCTCCCCTTCTTCGAGTTCATTGATTCGTGTTGCATCTTCAAGTACACGAGCTTTAGCGGTAATCTTACCCAAGGATGCACTGAGACCCTTAAACTCGTCGACTTCACCTGTGTTATCAAATGGACTTGAGATACCTTCCTGTTCGATAACAGATGCAATTTCATCTTTGTTAGTAGTAACCTGCATATTTCCACCCTTTACAATAAGTGCAAAACCATTTTGCTTTCGATTTATAATTTCTTCTGGTGAAAGAGGAATTTTGGTTTTGAGAGCTTGTTCGAGTTCCAACTGTGAATACTCAAAGAGTTCGGTCGACTCTACATTGAGACGTCGTGCAATTTCCTTGAGGAGCTTGTTGTACATTAACAAAATGCGGGTAAAGTACCCCTTTGTCCAATCACGTTGAGCAATAAACTCCGATAGTGCGTCGAGTGCATGAAGAACGTTTTTTGGTGGATCGAGTTCTTCAATAATTTCTTGTCTGTGTTGGTTTAATTCATCAAAGTTCTTTTGAAGTTGGCGGGCTTTTGCTGACATATCTTCTTCAACGATTGATTTCATAAATAATTCAATCCACTGTTCACGAGACCATGCCCCACTCACGTACTCGGTATTAACCCATTCATACTTCTCTGTATGTTGCTCAAAAATAGTATTTTCTTCCTCAAAAGAATGTAGTTCGTTACTGATTTTTTCAATATCCTTTGTGTCAAAGAGTGCTTGTACCTTTTGATTTTCAGACATCTTGAGAGCAACTTGATAAAAGTTTTTCTGTTCAGTGAAAGCAACCGTTTCACCAATATTCGTTGCAAGTATGTTTTTATACTCATCAAATTGATCCTCTTTACCAAGCTCTTTGAGACGTTTCCGCAAAAATGAGATAATTTTGTAGTTCTCATCAAAACAAGCCTCAATACCCCATAACTGAACCGTAATAATAGGACCTACCATCATGGTACGGATAAAATCCTGGTACATAGCCAGTAAATCCTCGTGACGCATTAACGAAAGATTTTCGAGGTTGATGTTTAAACACTTAAAGAAAATTGCCCCGAACAATTCATCAGTTCTTCGCTTGAAATCAACAACAAAATTTTCATTGGTATCTATACTATCTTGAACATCCTTATATTTATTTTTTGAGGTCAATTGGTTTTTATCGTAGAAAATGTAACAACCCTTTCCAGGAACACCAATGACAATCTGATTATCAAACCAAAAATTTACCGCTGGTAACCAACCTTTTTTGGCAAGTGCTGGTATAAAAATACTCATATGGTGTAGACTCGTGTTCCTGCGGTGTGACCAAAACCATTCTATTGTTTGTGATGAATTCATATAATTATGCGTTAGTTTTAGTAAACAAATTTCCCTCATTAATGATCTCTTCAATCATACTGATGGGTATCTTCGCATCAAAGTTAAACGCATCGTACCCATCACCAGCAGGTTTTTCGTAGTGAACGGACAGACTAGTAGTATTTCCGTCTTGAATAATAGCAAGATCAAAACCTTCTGAGAAATCAATGG
Organism: Patescibacteria group bacterium; assembly: GCA_020428645.1. Classification (GTDB taxonomy): domain Bacteria; phylum Patescibacteriota; class Minisyncoccia; order Phycocordibacterales; family UBA1006; genus UBA1006. Next base: position 74,806 of record JAGQMN010000001.1, on the reverse strand, counting down.
ACTGATTGTTCCCAGCATTGATGAACTCCCACAAACGATCCTGACCTTCTGTTTTTTCAATTACCTTCGCGAGAAAACATTCAACAGTGTTGCCGTGAGATCCCAGAAATCGCTCCATGGTATGCTCATAGTCTTTTTCAGGATTATTCGCTAAATCGTAAAAACGTTCAGATACCGTGAGGTATTTTTTAACAATCTTTGCAACATTTGCTGCCGTGATTGAGTAGCTCGTCGATTCGTGATCGTTCGCTGCAACAATATCTGTATCACTCTCAGTCACCCAATATTCAAAGAGCCGACCTTTCGCATGTTCTTCAAAAGCTCTTGTCACATACGCATTATCAGCTTCGAGGTGAAAGTTTAACTTATCGTCAGTAGCAACATTAAGTTCTTTCATTAATTCTTTGAATTCTTCTTGCGTCTCATTTCCACTTAACATTGCTTTCTCTCCATGCATGTGAAGTGCTGCTGTTTCTTTTGATCGTGCGCGGGGACTACCGAAAGCAACGGATTGAGATGCTCGACCAGGATTGTGGTATGAACGGGCATTTTCTTTCCCTTCTATGGTTAACCGAACGGGATAATCTTTGTTTTCGCCTTTTTCGCCAAGAAGGTATTCTTTCTCTTTTTTATCATGCCTAAAAAAATGCAAAAGTATCTCAACAGGTCGAGGTTTTTCGAGTTGCTGTCCATAATTGCTAGATTCAATACTCATGCTTTTAATTATAACATAAAAGCCTGTTTTTTCAGGCTCTTTCTAAAATGGTTACTGCTCCATTATCAGCATCTACTTCGACCAAATCCCCGTCATGCAAAGTAGTGGTGGCAACGTGCGTACCAATGATGCACGGTATCTGTAGTTCTCGTGAAACGATTGCCGCGTGGCACCCTACACCACCTTCATCGGTAACAATTGCCGCTGCTTTGGTAATAAGTGGCATAAGGTGAGGATTTGAATTAATAGATACAAGAATATCACCAGGATTAAAGGTTACATCGCTACCATCAATGGTACGTACAATTCGTGCAGTACCAGTTACCTTACCAGGGTGCGCGACAGTACCATGCAATGTTTTTTGATTTTGGTTAGCATCAAAACCTTCTATAGTAACGATGAGTTTCTGTGTATCATCTACGTATTGAACACTATGTTCACCTCGTATGACATGAAATACAAATAATTTCCCCGCTAATCGATCTTGTAATCTCTGGTTTAGAACCGATGTAGTACGGGCTCGTAACTCTTGGTAGGTGATACATTCAAGAGCATGTTCAGGTTCGTTAATACCTAGTTCAGAGAGTTGCTTCACAGCCATCGGCACAATGATATCCTGCATAACTTTAGGATAGTATGAATCAATACGAAGCGATGTTGCAAGCTCTCTGAGTTCAGTATTGTTAATATTTTTTAGTTCTAATGTCCTGAGTACAAAGTATGGTAATACTGTCGCATGGAGTGCGAGTGGAATTAAAAATTGTACCGCTGATTCAAGAGTATCAAATGATGAAGTCCCCGACATATAGCGTGTTGCGTAATTGTTCAGTTCGATACCTTTTCTCAGTAGTGAAACACAACGCTCAGGTTCATCCAAAACTAACGCTTCAAGTGCACTAAGATACGCATCGTGTTGTTCACGAATACGATAGTTTCGTACGACATTGGGTGTTTCTTCAATAAACATGACTGTGTCAATTTCAACTCCAAAGAGTTCCTGTCGTTCAGGTGCAACGTACCACTCATACCATAACGAAGAGGTAAATAGATTAAATGGTCGAGTGAGGTAATGTACCCAATCGTATGTATACACAGCGTTAATAGAATTATGATTCATATTTTTCTAAAATAGTCACGATTCCATTATCTGCATCAACCTCAACCACATCGCCAGTTTTTATAATCTGTGTCGCAGATTTAGTTCCAATGATACATGGTTTGTTTAATTCACGAGCAATAACCGCTGCGTGGCAGGTGATTCCACCCTCATCGGTTACCACTGCAGCCGCCATTCTCATTGCTGGAACGTAGTCCGGAGCAGTCATACTTGCCACTAAAATATCCCCCTCCTTAACCTCAGATAGTCTATTAATATTATCAATAACAACTGCTGTACCTGTAGCAAACCCTTTTGATCCAATTGCACCTGTAAGTGATGTACTGGTGCTATTTTTATTTTTAATCAATTGTTTGCAATCCGCGATTATATCCTTATCATCAATAATCCTAGATGCACTCTGAGTAAACAAGACAAGAAAAGAAAGAATTCTATCATTAAGTAATTTTTTATCTAGAATTAATGAATGATGTGTTAGTGAATGAATAATTTCTTCACGTTGCATATGACACAGTTCCTTTACTGAAATCCCCAATATGTTAGCTATTGATCGAAATAGACCCTGAATATCACGTAGACCCTCTCGTCGTATATCATTTCGATACTCACGATAGAAACTCACCTTGTTTGTAATTTCAATGAGTTTTTTAAGCGATTGATTTGAAAGAGAAGAAATAAAATTAGTGTACAAATTTTTATGCACCTCTTGTTCTTCTAGAATGTGATTAAGTTCATGCTTCGCATCATCCACATCAAAGTCACGTAGGTATGTACGATAGTAGTCAACACTATGTGCACTGTCTGATGGATTATAAATAGGAAACCAATTGTAATTTTTTGTATGCTCTAATAATTGCTTTTCAAAATCAGGTTTACCTTTAAATTCCGCCAGTTTTAATTTTAGAAAAGAAATTCGTTCCAAAACAACTGCTGTTTTTTCTAGGGGTGTTGAGATGATTTGTATAATATCACTAATCTCTGCTGCAGACTTATTAGGGAAAGTATTTTTCAATTCTTCTGCTAGAAAATCATTGAGGGGCTCATCAGTAAAGAAAATAAAATAATTCTGAGCAATGAACTGAGCATATACAACGCTAAACTCTTTAAAATCAGCAAGAATCTCGTCAAAGTTCAAACTTTGATCGCGATACTTTTCTGCCATTTTTTTTGTAATTTCTCTATAAGCATGAAAGTATGGTAATGCGAAATCTTCATAAAAATCTTGTATACCCACCGACGATATAAGTCGTTTACGTATAGTGGCACTAACGATATCTTTTTGATCTTTAATTCCATAGACATCAACAAATTCATTTTCATTCACTGCTATTTCATCCCAATGAACACCATACGAATTTTTCAAATATTCCTTAGCATAAAAACCAAAACATTCCGAAACGTATACAGAAGAATTTCGTGAGTAAATTTTGTAAAACGAATTGTCGTTAATGATATTTATTATTTGTTCTTTGGTATTCATTGGACTTTTCTCACAACACCATTATCAGCATCAATCTCAACCAAGTCCCCATCACGTAAAACTTGAGTGGCATTTCTTGTACCAATGATACAAGGAACTTTAATTTCACGACTAACAATTGCCGCATGACACATGAGTCCGCCCTCGTCGGTGATGATCGCAGTGGCTTTTTTCATAATAGGCACGCAATTCGGATTCGTCATTTCTGTTACTAAAATTTCACCAGATTTAAATTGGGAGATTTGGGTGAGATTCTTAATAACCCTTACTATACCGGTAACTGTTTCGTGGGTATGGTAGGTAGCTGTTCCCAAAAGCTGATGAGTTTCTTTAACCTCTTGTTGTTCCAACACGAGGTTATGCTGTTGCAAAACATCATCAATAGTATCTTCCAAAATGATATTTCCATTAAACAAATAACAACCGTTCACTCGTTTTCGTATTTCTGCAATATATGACTCGTTCACTTCTCCTTTCGCTATGTGCGCCGCTTCATGAGGTTGTACAAAAAATAGGATATCTTGGTACTGAGGGAATTTTTTCTCCCAAAACTCAATAAATAATTCATTCATTCTCTCGGTATATTTTTCAGACTGTTGGCGGTATTGAATAATTAATTTTCTCACATCATCATTAATATTCTCCTTATTTGGTAACTCAAAAATAGGAACCATAGCAGACCACCAGGTCGTTAAATGTTGGTAATAATCCAATAAATCATCACACGTTTCAATTTTTTGATTTCCATTTAAATAAGCTACTAAAAAAGGCCATTCGTATTCAAAACGCCTCTGAATCTTTGTCATAAAGTCTGGTTCTGCTAGTGCCATTTCAGCTTGTTGTTCCATATATGCTAACTCATCCAAAGAATACCAAACAGAGCTTTTTTTTCCTTTTGGCTTAATGATAAAAAGATTGTTCTGAATCGTATAACCGAGAAAATCCTCCCAACCCAAACGATCGGAATCATTCCACATAGAAAAGTAAAAGAGTGTTTTCTCTCGAGCAAATATTTTTGAAAGGATTGTCTTGTTACTATTCATGTTTTTCTACAATCTCAATCACTCCATTACTAGCGTCAACTCGTAACCTATCACCAGTATACACAAAATCAGTGATATGATCGATTCCAACAATACATGGGATATTGAGCTCACGTGCAACAATGGCAGTATGACTTGTGAGACCACCTTCTTCGGCAATAATGGCAGAGGCGCGCTTCATTATAGGTACATAATCAGGAGACGTATTAAAGGCAACTAATATTTCTCTTTCATTAAATTCAGCAAATTCTTCTTTTCTCAAGACTACTCGCGCGATTCCCTCAACCAAACCACGACATGCTGTTCGACCCTTATACTGTAGTGGTACATTAGAAGTAGTATTCAGAAACGTTTCCTTGAATAGTAATGCTTGCTCGTTAACTAACACATTAAAATGACCATTCCATGTTATTGGTATACTCTGTTTATTTCTTTGAGCAACCAATGCTAAATCAATAGGCTTATCTTGGAGCAACGTAACCATTTCGTCTTCATTCAAGTTTTTCAAATCGTGAATCTTCCAACCCAGGACTTCTGATAACCGTTCAAAGAATGGTTCTGCTTTACACAAAAATTCATTACATTGTGATTTATAATAGTCTTTCAAGTACACAATTTGTTGGACAATATCCGCAACTTTCTGTTCTTCCTCTGTTAATGCTGAAAGTAGTTCATTACGCAAAGAAATATCTTTTTGAATTTTTTGTTCAATAGACGTTAGTTCTTCGTACGGATTTCTAGATAGTGCGTCTAATAATAACGCTCGGTAATTATCTCTTGTCCTTGGTAATTCGTTGTAGTAACCACACACCGACCAACGAAATGAATCAAATAAATGATCAATTAATGTATTCCATTTTGAAGTATCATGCTTTATATTTTCCTGCTGAATGTGTATTGCATACCTCAACACTTGTACTTCCTCTTGGCGATTAAAACTCATATGTTTCTCTTCTCCATTTGATACAGTCATAAATATGTGATCAAGTTTATTACCTGAATAGCGACTTGAAAAATAATTACGAACTCCGTGATCGTGTTCTCTTAGAATACCCGAAATATCAATAAAACGTTTAAAATCATCCACGAATTCTCTCACAAGAAGTATAAGCTCATCACGATTAAGATGAGCAACGTCTAGAAATTTTTTAATACTTTTTTCTTTAAGACGTTGAATGTCTTCTTCTAATTTTTGAAAATACGCAGAATCTTTTAAAGCACTATTGAGAAAATTCTCACATAGTTGATAGTTCTTGAAAAAGAAGTAGTAACGGACCTTATTGTCTATAAAATCAGCACAAAGATCTTGCCCGAAAACCGACCATTTGCTCATATTCTCAGAGAATGCTTCAACAATAAGATTACAGTACAAATAGTAACTTGATCGAGCAGCCTCTTGAATAACATTATAATCTTTCAGTTCGCTAAAGTTATTTAAAACATTATTCTCTATATTATTCATATGTTTCTAAAATCTTCACCGTCCCATTATCCGCATCCACCTCTACCAAATCTCCATCTTTTAGTACCTCTGTAGCATGAACAGTTCCAACAATACAAGGAATATTAAACTCCCTGGAAACAATCGCTGCATGCGATAGGAGTCCGCCAACGTTTGTGATAATCGCTGCAGCTTTTTTACAAGCCGGGAGTAGCTCAGGAGCAGTTGACTGCGCAACGAGAATTTCACCTTGTTTCATCTCCGACATAACTGCTTTCATTGTAACGAAATCAGAATAATCGAGTGGAATTTTTTTCACTCGCCCTTCAATTTTTGGAGTACTTGAAACATTTGCAACCGTACCTTGAATATTCCCACCTTGGTATTCCCGGTGTTTAACAATACTTGCAATAACTGATTGCGCATTTTCTCCATACAAACTTTCAATGTTTTTGGATAATCCAATTAATAAGTACGCGTTCTTTCTCTCTCGTAACTCTTGACTCAATACTTTTTTATCTTCAAAAAGTCCATAGAGTTCATGAATTCTGTAAAATTTAAGATCTTCGACAGCAACATCAAAATCACGAGAAAGCTTGTGGATTAACTTTTCCAGAAAGTTATCATCTTCCAAAAAGAAGGAGTTTAGTTGCTCTCGATATTCATCTTTGATAACTGACACCTCATCAAGATGTTTCTTCAGAATAGGTGATGTGCTAGATCGTTTGAAAGCTTCGTCAGTGAAGAGTGGATCCATCCAAGAATAGTAATCAAAAATAGATTTAGCTACTTTAAAAAAATTTTTTAATATTTTTTGAGTTAATGTATTATCAAGAATCTTTGGAAAAGTTATTTTGGCTTTATTGAAAACTTTCTTGATATCAACTTTAAATTTTTCAAATTGTTCCTTTGAATTGTAGAAATCGAGTCCAAGCTGTTGTGATGTGGTGTAGTGTTTCTCGGACATGCACTCTTGGTACACATCATTAGTGTAAAAAATCAATGTACCTCGCTCACCATACGATTGGTGCAAAATATCGGCGAATAGTAAGTAGAGGTTCTTCGCTTGGAACTGAAAAAATATTTTTTCATTCGAATAATCAGGAAGGATAACTTTATTATTACTTTCAATAATCCTCACTACCCCATTATCAGCATCAACCTCAACTACATCTCCATCCTTTAAAATTTGTGTTGCAAATTTTGTACCAATGATACAAGGTTTTTTGAGTTCACGAGCAAGAATTGCAGCATGACAGGTAATCCCGCCCTCATCGGTAACCAAAGCTCCAGCTTTTTTAATAGCTGTTATAAAAACCGGCATGGTCATATACGAAACGAGAATATCACCTTCTTGTAACTTGTTCATATCTTCCTCTTTAAAGATTTTGGATACCCTGCCAGATACCTTGCCTGGAAAAGCGACTTGACCAGTTATCTTGTCATTATCGTTCACAGCCAAATCAGAAATTTCGCAAGAAAACTGTTGGAGCAGTTTATTTAATTCCTGAGGGGTTATAAGTTGATCATTAAACAAAATGATTTCTTGTTGAGCTCTATTTTTGAGTTCTTGAATAATTGGAATATCATCATTTTTTATTTCGTCCCAAGTTACATACTCTGCAAACTCTTGAATCTTTGGAAACAATTTTTGAATTGATGGAACAATCAATACCCAGAAACTGTGAACTAACTTGTCGATTTTTGCTCTTATTTGTAAAGCTTCTTCTCGATGTTTTTCTTCAAAACTATCATCAAGCGGAACGAACTGTGAAATGTAGTGTACCTGCCAGTAATCGTAGAGATTGTTCAGAAAAGTTTTAAAGTCATCAATAGAAAAATTGGTAGCATCTTTAAAGCGCATCAGTTCACCAAACACACCTGACTTTTCCATAAAAAAATTAAGTATAAAATTATCGTCTTTTTCGAGTCGTTTTTTGATAATAGGGTTGAGTATATTGGGCGTATCCAAGTTACGGTAAGCTGTAACGAGTCCATCTTTATACCTGAATATGTATATCGGTATCGGTGATATATCTTCACCTAGAAAACTGTGTGCATAACGTCTTCCCCACATTTGAACGAGTACCAAGGGAAAAGACCTAGTAAATGATTTAACTAACTTCATGGTTCTGGGTTGATACTGATTAAACTCAAGGGTTTTGGAATTTCATCTACATTTGAATAAGAATCTCTCCCATTAAAAGCAATATCCCAAGCAATGAGACTACCATGATGACCAACACCATAAAAATATACTGGTGCATCTATAGCATGGGTACTTTTCTGTAAATCTTGAATTTGTTTTTTAAGTATCTCGGCTCGTTGTCTAAAAAGAGATTGTTTTCCACGACTAAGATCTGCATTTACCGCTTCTAATACAAGCGCATCTTCATCTTGATGCGAAACGGTTCCTTCTTTCTCTAAATATGCACGTAAAGAATTACTCTCCGAATTCATATTTATGTTTTGCATTATCTTTAGCAAACCATCATTTTCAAGACTTGATGAGATATTAGTTAAACTATTCGATTTTTGAGCAGTATAATCAGGTTCCCACAGACAACTTGTGCGAATATTTTTATCAGAATCAAGCGACAAACGTGTTATTGAACGAGAGAGTAAATCTAGTGTCATTTGAGTACGAGGTGTTTTGGTAGAATTGAAAACTACGATAGCATTTGGCGGTAATTCTTGAAAAATTTTATCTGCTAATTGTTCTATGAGTAGCAATGTTTCATAAGTAATTTCTGGATCTTTAATACCTAAGGCCTCTATAGATTCATCCCACATAGTTTGTTGTTCTGATGTTAAATGAGAATTTTCTAAAGATGGTCTGGTTTCACCTAATTCCAATTTATGGCCATGGCGCATAATATTATAACTGCGAGGATGTTCCATCTTTGAATTATAACATATTCAAAGTATCATTTTACGAAACTTTTTCTAACACTTTCACTACCTTATTATCAGCATCAACCTCGACAAAATCACCGTTTTTTAAAACTTCGGTCGCTGTGTCAGTTCCAACAATGCAGGGTTTTTTCAATTCACGCGCCACAATGGCAGCGTGCGAGGTAATCCCGCCACGATCTGTAACAATCCCACCAGCTTTCACCATGAAAGGGACATACTGGGGAGATGTCATATCGCAGACGAGAATGTCTCCATCTGAAAAATAACTGTCATCTTCCGGGTCAGAAATAATACGCACCCTACCTTTTGCAACTCCGCCAGACGCACAATTTCCAGATACTGTGTGGGCGCTTATTTTCTCGTCTGTTAAAAATTGAGGTATATCATCCACAAGCAATCGATTGTAATCAATAAACCAAACACCTTGGTCGGTATCAACGCTTTCAAAATATCCTTTCAAGTATCTGGAAACAAATTTCGCGTTCAATTTGTTTATGAGTAATAACTGTTTATCTGAATCATTTACATACAAAAAAGAAATCAAATGTTCAAGGTGTTTTTGCGCTTCTTCGTCTTGTCTGGACAATGTCCATGTTTTGAAATCGTACGAGAACATAATCGGTTTATGTTCGTCATAGAATCCTTGTGTCAGTTTTTCGTGTGAATCAGCGATAATTTCTCCTGTAATGCCCTTGTCCGTAACAACAAAAATGGTTGACCAATAATTAACATCAGAATGCCCCATGAAATCGGCTCGGTACTTTTCAGGATCAATATTTTGTTTTGGAAACCAATCAGTTACAACATCATGCACAGTTAAACCACGCATACGTAATTTTTCTAAACTGCTATCATAGGGAATCAATCTCAAGGCACATTTTTCTGATCCATGTTCATTAAAATATTTTTGGAATTCAGGAGTTTTTTCAGCAATATCAACAGCACTAAACTGCACAGGTTTATCAAACGGCAGATCAATAATTTTGTTGAGGGCGCGCAGACGTTCTCTTTTTTCATTATCCTCGTCTCGATGTTTCAGGACATCGTCATGCTTAATACCCTGAAACCATTCGGTGAGAGAAATTTGCTTGTCGAAAAAATGCTCAGACATACCTTTACTATACCACTCTACAAAAATAAAAACCTAAGAAATACCTTGGTTTTTCTGTAAAATTTTCACTATTACCTTGCTGATATTAACCACCAAGAACATCTCGTAAATCTTCAAAATCACTATAATTTTGAGTAAGTTCATCTCCTCTTACAATATCTACCAACGCCTGAACACCATCACCTGTTTTCGTTCTCACAATTGTTGGATTTACGGAATGGTTAATAAATCTACTATTATCTGAAGCAAAGTGCCACACATTCATTTCTTTATGGAAATACCCATAATGACGAATTATATCTTGGTCAGAAATATCTAACCCTTTGAATTTATCCTCTGGGATATGTAATGTGAATAGATCAGAAGGTATCCAAATAATTTCTCCTTTTTGAATATTTTCTCCAGCAAATAGTCCAATGCCATGTATATTAGATTTCTCTAAATAAGTCTTTTTTAAAAACATGTTATTTTTCTAGAATCTTAACAACTCCGTTATCCGCATCAACTTCAACCATATCACCATCTTTGAGTATTTGAGTAGCAAATTTTGTACCAATAACACAAGGTTTACCAAGTTCGCGTGAGACAATTGATGCATGGGACAGTAAACCTCCGATATCAGTCACGATTGCCGATGCTTTTTGCATTAAGACTACGAAATCTGGTGTCGTCATAGTAGTGACTAAAATGTTACCCTCTTTGAATGCTCCAAAATCCTCGGTGGCCATAATTACACTCACTTTTCCAACAACCTTACCCTTATTACCAGTTTGACCAACAAGTTGACGTTGATCATCCTCTATAATAGGAACCATTTTCTCGTACAATTTATTGATAATATCTGAATCATCTACAACCTGTGCATGTTGATGTTTGTCCCACCACACTAACCAATTTCTATTTGCTCGTCGTTGTAGTAGTGGCTGTGGATCTAAGTTATTTGAGAGTGCAAGTATAATTTCTTCCGGTGTCAGGTTTAACATTTCTGAGTAAGATACATTTATTTTTTCTGCTGTAGCTTTTAAGTAGTCATGTAGTTTATAGGAAAACACTGAAGAATACTCCGCTCCAGCTTGACGTGCGTAACCAATGTAGGAAGCGATATTAAGAATAAAATTAAATGTATCTGAAACTTTTTTCTTTTCTTGGGGTTTCTGCTCTTCTCCAACACCTCCAATAATGGTAAGGAATCTATCAAAGGTTATAACGTCACCAACATAGTTCAACATTTCAATCCAGCCATACTCATACATATGTTTCTCTAATTTTTTGTAGAGTTTCTTATCTTGTTGAATATCATGAATAAGTGATTCTCGATCACCATCGATTCTATCAAGCCAACCTCGTTTTTTAAATTCCTGATGAAATTCACGAAGTGCCGACTGCTGACGCATAAGTTCAGTCTCTGGTATGTCTACATACCCAACTACATCAGAAGGTTTAATATGTTCTCTGGATGCATGCTCGATAATATACTCATCAACAAACTCTGCCATTGAAGCGCCAAAGGTCCAATAATACATGAGGTCACGACCTAATTGAATGAATGTTTCAAAATTTTCAGTATCTGGTTCTTCTTTTGCCAATGTGTCGGCCTTTTTCATTGTGTCCCTAAAACATTTATTAGCTTGTTTGTATAAATTCTTAAACAGTGAGGTATCTTTTGTTTCAACAACTCGATCAAGGAGTGCTTTCATTTGATCTCGCATTTGATGACTCCAAAAAAAGTTCCCACCTTTCAAAATAAGTGCTCCACTATTAGTGATTTCTGTAAATCCAAGTTTATTATTTTTCTTTACATCAAACCACCGAGCCCAAAAGTATGCTGGAAACAAATCTTCCTTCCAAAGCCCAATAAATTTGTAGTCATGTGGATTAATGGGGAGCGAATGTGAGGTATTCGATCGTTCTATAATAGTAACCTCACCTACATCAGTATTAACTTCAATCAAGTCACCATCTTCTAGCGCACGGGTCGCTGATTTCGTATTGATAATACATGGTTTACCAAGCTCACGCGCAACAATCGCAGCGTGTGAGGTCAATCCTCCAGTGTCAGTCACAATCGCTGACGCTTGTTTCATAAGAAATACAAATTCGGGTGTTGTCATCGTAGTCACTAAAACATCACCAGGACAAAAATCTTTGCACTTTGTCGCATCGAGAATAATTCTTACACTACCTTGTACATTGCCGGATTCGGCTTTACTCGCAACAGTACCTTTCAAAGAGGTAATACTGAGATCTTTTTCCGAAGGAAAGTAGTGATTCCAGTAGTAGTTCGCAATATTAGAACCATAAGTTTTCATGTTTTGGTGTTCATCAATGTATACCAGGAAACCATCAGTCCGGTTTTTAATATCATCGATATTAATCTCACCCTTAATAAAAGGCTCAAATTCTTCAAAAAGAAGTAACTTTACGTCTTGTACATCTGTATTGGTTCGTCGTGCCGCTTCATGGAACATTTGCTCCTCGTAGTGGAGATATACCCATACCTCTTTCTTTCGTTTATCCTGCCAAATAATTCCATCAGTAATACGGTACGCCATCTCCATAATTTCGTCCGAGAGATTATATTGTTTTTGGACATTCTGTTTAGCTTCTTTGACTGACGCCATGCGTTCGGCTATTTCAGTTTCAATGCTTGGTGATAACACTGCTTTTCGTTTTTCAAAAAATGAAACAGGTGTAACCTCAATGTGTGCGTAGCTGTTGTTTAACCAAAAGTAGTTCTGCTGATGTGCCTCAAGATCATGAGTCCGTGCAAGGTCAATTTCCTCTTGTTGAAAAAACGAAATATCTTCGGGTGCGGTGAGTATTTCTAATACCGACATTATATTGTCTTTAGGTACGTTGTTTTTTAAGCGCTCTTTCAAAACATTGATTGATCCATAGTTAGCAAGTTCAGGCAAACTCGACCACACCCAAAAATCTGTAATGGCTGTTTCCATTTGGCGCCATAGGTTCAAGTACTCGTCACCACTAAGCTGAGTAAGATTGTGCTGTTCAAGTATCTCTTCAACATCACGTAAACGGTCCTTTGATTGTTCCCATTCACTGCGTGCTTGTTCTCGTACCTTTGGATTCATCATGAGATCCACAAAAACATCAGCTCCATGTTTTTCAATATCTTGCAACTCGTGAATCCATGCAAAGAAATATTCCTTAAACAGTGCGAGTAGTTTCGGCCACGAATATCCTGGAAATTGTTTTGAAAAACCATTGTATAAGCCAGGTACCCAAGTAGTAAACGATAGTATAGAGTTCATGCCAACAGGACCCCACACCAACGGTTCTTGGTTGAGGTCAAAATTTATGTGCGTATTTTCTTTTTGCTCTTTGTCAAGAATATGTACTGTTCCTGTATTGGCATCAACTTCAACTACACTATTATCTTGAATAATCTTGGAACCATTTTTCGTACCAATGATACACGGTATGCGTAATTCCCGCGAAATAACAGACGCATGGCAAAGTACACCACCCTCATCGGTTACAATGGCTTTCACTTTTTTTAATGTAGGAACATAATCAACTGTTGTGGCTGGAGTAATAAGAATATCTCCTTCTTGAACTCTATCCAAGTTTTTCTTGTCCAAAATAACACGGGCTCTGCCCGATACGACACCTGGATATGCTTGTTGTCCGATAATGACATCTGTCTGTTGGGATTCATCAAAAAATTTTACAGATTCTTTCATTTTCAATACATCCTCGCCTTGAAAAACGTGTGTGCCTGTTTCAGTAGCATAAACTGCATAACCTAATTTGCGATTTTGTATAAGATCTTTGAAATCAAAACTCTTGCCCTTGAGTAGTGAAATTATTTCATCAATCGTTAAAAAGAAAATATCAGAATACATTTGCATGTTTAAAATCTCTGCGGTTTTACGGAATAGTGAATCTAAATAATATGCATTTTTATAGTAACGTTCAGTACGCCAGCTACGATAATAAATAGATTCTTGTAATATTTCAATGAGACTTTGCGTCTCTTTGTCAAACATGGAGAAATATGAATCAAATTTCTCTTTGGTGTGAGCAATATCTTCTTCAATGTGTTGTTTTAAAATTGATGGATCGCTTTCACTCAAAACTTTTTGAACACTGTCTTCAATATCATTGATGGTATTAAATTTCCCATCATGAGAATTATTTTTCGTCCAACCAAAATCTTCTAAATGTTTTTCTATTAAACCATCTACGGGTTTTTTATTCTTTTCTGCAATTGCAATATCAAGAATTGACAGTTCTTCTAAAACAGCAGTTCCTAATTTCATAGGGGTTGTTAAAATCCGAAACACTTCATTGAAATCATGTTTTGATAATACTTGTGTAATTGCTTTTTGTATACGTTCCTCTAGAATCGATTCGATAAATAACGGAGGAAGAAGATACTGTCCAAATGCGTGCATACGTCTTGCATATTCTTGCCAAAACCTAACGACATCTTGTTTATTAACCTTGTCAATATCTTGAGTAATTTTTTTTATTGATTTACGAATAGATGTTTGGATTGAGTACGCATCTTCAATCATCTTTAAAAACAATTTAGGATTTTGATGTGTAAATTCCCAAGTAATCTTTTTAGCATTATTCCAATCCCTATCTTCAAACCCAATCTCTGTATCAAGATAAAGACCCTCAACTAAATAATCAAAAGGGATTTTTGAATCTTTACAAGAAACACTTGCGCCTTTCCACATGAGTTCCATATAGAATGGAGTGCGATAACGTTTGTGAATATAATGATATTTTTGTTTAGCAACCTTATCAACAATATCTTGTTCTACCTCATTTTGAGTTTTTTTTTGGGATGTTTCGATGATACGCACAATTCCGTTATCAGCATCCACCTCAACCAAATCTCCATCTTTTAAAATTTGAGTAGCGTTTTTAGTAGCAATAATGCAAGGTTTACCAAGTTCCCTAGAAACAATAGCAGCATGCGAGGTGATACCTCCACGATCAGTTACAATTGCTGACGCTTGTCTCATTAAAGGTACGAAAGCAGGTGTTGTTTCTTCGGAGACTAGAATATTCCCTTTTTGAAACTTATGGAAATCATCTTTACTGGAAACAATTGTAACTCGCCCTTCAGCAAAACCTTTGCATGCTGGCATTCCCTCAATAAAACTTTTATTAAACTCTAACTTTGGTGCACTACCATAGAGCTTTTTGAGTTTTTGATACACCCTATTATTACCTGACACGACATTGAGTGTACCTTCAACATCAACAAAACACGCAAAACCTTCTTTACGTTCTTGTATATCTTTTACTGGAACAAGTAAGGTTCCCTCATTTTCAAGGATAAGAACCTCGTGCTTACTAAGATAAATAATATCATTGTAAGTAATCTTATGTTTCTTTGCCAACTTACTCATTCGCTCTTGTATCAGATACTCAAAGCGAGCTGCTAAACTAGCACAGGTCGCACGCCAATACGCAGTAGATACACCAAGTTGCACGAGTGGATTAAGTTCTTTAAAAATAGATTCATTAGGAGAACGAGATTCAAAAAAGTTTCCTTCTTTAATGTTTTCAATTGCCTGATTTACTCGTTCAACTAATTTCTCATCGTTCATTCCCTCTCCTTCCCATTTGTTAACACCAACCCACGCAAAATTTTCAAAATATTCTTTGACAAGCTTTGAAATAGTTTTATTTTTCTTTATGAGTTCGATATTACAAACACCTGCACCTAAATTAATTACTTCTTGAGCGATTTCACGTGTTTTTTCTTCTTCATATTCAATCCAGGTTAGACGAAGATGAGGATGAGTCATCTCGAAAAATTCACCATCAGAGGAAACAAGATTTACCTCGTTTGCAACTGGCATGGTTAAGTCACCTAAGAATGTTAGAAAACCCCAATAAGTGAACAAATCTTGATAGCAAGCAAAGATCTCTTGAAGTGGTAATGTATTAATACTAATTTCATTAATCTCTTTTAAGAGTACATTTTGAATCTCATTACCTACCGAATCGAAATTTTGAACAAATTTATCTAGACTACCATCTTGATATCTTCTGATGATTTCTGATTTCATATATGTGATATCAACAAGGTTCTCTCGCCAGTGACCATCAACGCTGAACTCAATACCAAATTCTCGATCAGGATAAATTTTCTGAACAATATCAGTTTGGTGATACGCAGCCCAAAAACTTGAACATAGTGGATTTTGAATCCACTTCCCTGTGTAGTTCCATGCATCTGGAGTCGACATGTTTTTAAAACATTCGCCATTAGGAAATTTAGATGCAATACGAGTCACAACTCCTGTTTTTGTATTTACTGAAACGGTGTCATCATCATTCAAAAAACTAGTAGCAATTCGGGTTCCAGTAATACATGGTAACTTCATCTCTCTGGCAACAACTGCCGCATGACAAGTGATCCCACCTTCATCGGTAATAGTGATTACCGCACGCTTCATTGCTGGTTCAAAGTCGGGTGTTGTCATTGGCGAGACTAATACCTCACCATCTTGTAATGTACGTACTTGGTCTTTTCTCTTGATAATACGAACCTTACCAGTAATGACTTCTTGATTACCAGCATATGCGATTTCGCCTTTGAAACCATTGTTTACAATCTCATTCGTCGGGTAGTTAAATTGTAGATCTCTGTACTTTTCTTCAGCGCTTGCTAAGTCACCAAACCAGTGTGACCGACCAGGAATATGAACATACCCAGAGAGACGTTTTGTGTACTGGTTATTGTCAAAGCTGTCAGAACCGGTTAACAGCTCTTCCGCAAGGATAGTATTCTCACACCCTTCAAGCTCCGGGTAAACATTAATAATACTCTTCCGTAATACGTAATCAGCATCATCCCAAAATGTATCAATATCACGAAGCGCCATAGTTTTATCCCAAATATCTTTTGGTGTTTCTTCTACATAGGCTGCATGCCCCCACGGAATCCATAGACGAATTCCCTCTTTAAACTGCGCCAAGAGTTCTTTAATATCTTTGTGTGATTGTGCAAATTTTTTCTGTGCCCGATACTGTTTAAAGGTATCAAGTAAAACACGATAGTCCGCCATAATAGGATTAAGAAAAGATGGATCAGCAATATTACGTTCAAGAATTTTTTTCTTTAGATCATTGATGAATGGACGATTTTGCCATGTTTCAACAACACCATCATGTATATATGTAACGAGGGGGGTTTCATGTAGAGGTTCAGATTGAAGAATATCACGATAACAACTCATTAATCCGTGATGCCAAAAATCTTCGAGAATTATTGAAAAATCCCGTGTATACTCTCGTTCAAAGGTAAGTTTTGCTACACTATCGTTTTTTTTTAGGTCTACCGTTTTATTCGATAGCGTTGTAATTGGTCGAGATTGGACAATAAAGAAGGTATTGTTTTCATACGCCCATTCAATATCACATGGGAATCCGTAGTGATTTTCGATACGTTCAATAATGTTTGCTAACTCGATGATCTGTGTGTTATCAAGTACCTGCTGATTAGCTTCGGTTTCAGATAGTTCTCTCCATTCGTTGAAACCGTGGTCACCCTTTGTGGCAGTACGGTACAGTGCCTTGGTTTGAGTATTAACGTTGCTATCGATAATTTCCTGTGGGTCTTTGGTAACTACGTAGGAATCGGGGGTAACCGAACCAGAAACAATAGCCTCGCCGAGTCCAAGACCTGCCTCGATAATCATCTGATTGTAATCTTCAGTCACTGGATGCACTGAAAAAGCAATCCCTGATTTTTCAGAGTTCACCATTTTCTGGATTACCACCGCAACAGAGATGTGAGTGGTGTGAAGACCTTTTTCAAACCGGTAAAAGATCGCCCGTGGAGTAAACAGTGATGCCCAACACGACTGAACTTTTTCGAGGAGCATATCTTTCGTTGTGTTGAGGTACGAATCAAGTTGCCCTGCCCATGCATGATCAGCACCGTCTTCGGCAGTTGCCGAAGAACGAACTGCAACGTAAGCCGTATCAAGTTCATCAAAATCTTTGAGGATTTCAGAAGCCACAGATTCAGGCATCTGTGCACTGCGAATCAGATTTTGAATTTGTTCAGATGCATCATCAACAGTGTGAATTGCCTGGGTATCCACTTTTTTCAAAATAGCACCAATTTCCTGAACGAGATCAGTTTCAGCAAGAAAGAAATCAAAAGTATCGGCAGTCACCACAAATCCATCAGGAACGGGAATTCCAGCATTGAGCATTTCTCCAAGGGAGGCACCCTTTCCTCCTGCGATATCAGCGTCTTTTTTTGTCAGTTCACGAAATTTTTTGATGTAGTTCATTGCAATACATTATACCTTATATCTATAATTTTTAAATTTGAAAAAGGTGAGGAAATTGGGTGATTCGTTCAACACCAGTTTCGGTAATCACGAACATATCCTCGATGCGGATACCGCCAATGTGTTTGTAATATAGCCCAGGTTCAATGGTGATTACGTCGCCTTCTTGTAAAATATCTTCACTCTTTGGGCTAAGTGTTGGTTTGTCATGGATCTTTGTAGATACCCCGTGACCGAGCGCATGCACAAAACCCTCAGCATAGGTGAACTCGCTACCCTTTCCGTTGGTTTCGTAGCCTTGATTGATAAAAAATTCTGCAACAACATTATGTACATCACTACAACGAACACCTGGTGCAAGCATACTGATCGCCATATTCTGTGCTTCGAGCACGGTACCGTACATACGCTGTAGTTCAAATGGTGATGTTCCAATACACACCGTCCGTGTCATGTCGGCAAAGTAACCCGACTCTGTGGATCGAGGGTAAATATCAATCACAATCGGTACCCCTTGTTCGATCAAACCTGTTCCCTCTTCGTGTGGTTCGTGGGACTGGATTCCAGAAGTAACAATGTGCCTCTCAGGTGATTCGCAACCATGTTCGGTGAGCACTTCATCAATGATTTCATGAGCTCGTTCTGATGTTGGTGTAGGGTGAGTCTTTAGGTAATCAATGACTGCCTGCATCGCCATTTCAACAGCTCGTTGAGTTTTTTGTATAGCAATTAATTTTTTACTCATACTTGGTTATCAATAAAATCTGTAATTTTATTAACCATGTCTTTGCTATCTATGTATTCAATATGATTATCAGTTACGTACCGTAGTGAAGATGAAGATTTACTATTCTTTTTATATACATTGAGTATCGGTACGTTGTACATATCAGCCCAACCTAATTCAATACCTGAACCGGTCGAAGGCATTGAGGATTCGGCAATAATAAAATCTTGAGATTGAATGAGTTCTTTGGTAATTGTTTCTTTACCAAACTCTTGTGGTAACTTAATGTCGTGTTTTTTATTCAATTCTGATTCTCTGATTGGTTGATACAAATCTTCATGTACATTAATATCGCTAGAGTGTGTTACAAATATCTTCATACCCTAAGTATAACAAAAGAACTTCGCTAAAGAAGTTCTTTTGTTTACGACCAATTGTCTGAATCACGTTGCCAGGTCAATACGTCAAGTAGCCATGAGAGCTTTGTCGTTGCTACCCCAACCACGGTATCGGCTCCACCGTAGTAGATAAAGAGTTCATCACCACGAATCGAGGCACCACACGGGAAGACAACTTTGTTGATCTCACCCTCAAGTTCCCACCGTTCTTCGGGTTCGAGAATGAAATCAGTCGTACGTCCGATGATGTTACCTGGATTATCGAGCTCCATCAACATCGCGCCAACGCGATAGTATTTATCAGTTGATACTGCGTGGTACAACAGTAACCATCCTGCATCAGTCTTAATAGGGGGACCAGCAATACCAACCTTCAGTCCGTCCCACATCCCAGTTCGTGGGCCAATTAATGGAATACACTTATTCAATCGATGTTTTGAAAAATCGAGTTCAGGTACCGTGTCAAAACACACATGGTGTTTGATGCGGTGAAAGATCGCGTACTCGTCTCTAATTTTTTCAGCGAGGAGGCAGGCATCTTTGTCATCTATTCCATCTGGCGTTACCAGCTGTGGTTCTGACCATGCATTCCAGTTCTTTGCCTCGAAATGGTTCAATGAAATTGATGAAAAAGCAACCCTGGGAGCATCCACCCCATTGTACGCGGTGTAAAACATGTAGAGGGTGTCGCCGATGACCGTTGCACGACCGTCCTCACATCCAGAGTTCCCTGTTGGATGTGATTTCTTCATCTCGAAATCCATACGTGGAACGTAGATTGGTTCAGAAAAACGTTCATCAATGGTGTAGCCATCGGTAGTCACCGCAGCTCCCATGTACGAGGTGTTGTCCTGTGACATAGCACGGTACACAATATAGGTTTTTTCACCGATATCGACGGTGGTTGGATTGAAGACCAGTTTTGCTTCCCATTCGTTCTCACGAATTGGCTCCAAAATTGGGTTACCGGCGTAGCGAACAATGTGCTCTTTACGTTTCTCTATATTCATACTGTCCAAGAGATGGTGTAGATTGACAGTTGCCATACAACATACTGAATCTGCTCCACCATAGTAGATGTCGAGACGATCACCATGAAGCAGCGCACCTGATGGAAACGTAATGTTGTGTACCTGACCTTCTTTTTCATAGGTTTTCTCTGGGACAAGGATGGGCCCAGTTGTCCTACCAAGAATCTTTTTTGGGTCATCGTGGTCGAGAAGCAGCGCTTCTATACCAAATACTCGCTCAGATTCATTAAAATAGTGCTGAATATGTGAATACACAAGAAGCCATCCCTCATCAGTCCACACCGGTGCAGCACCAATCTCACAATGATCGTCATCACGTTTTCGTGGATCAAAGATATGGTCGTCGATGTTCGCATACCAATTATGCCAGTAGCCCTGATCCCAGATTTGTTCTTCAGAATCAAACTGGATGAATGCAATCTTTGACGGTGGTTTATCGGGATCAACGGTAAGGAGCGCAGTAAATTTGCCATTTATTTTCTCTGGAAAGAGTGTCATCGCCTTTGCGTTGAATGGAGTTACTAATTTTTTTTCGTCAATCGTTTTGAAATCCTTGGTAGTTGCAACAGCAACTTTAATACCCTCAGCTGAAAAAGGATAGGTTGAGAGTGCTGTGTAGAAAATGTAGTAGGTATCACCGATTTTCGTCACACGTGGATCTTCGCACCCATACCGTTCCCACTCTTCCTCTGAAAAAATAAACTGTTCGTGGTGAGTGAAGTGTTCCTCATCGTTACTATAGGTATAACCAATTGAAGACACACTAAAAGACGGACCTGATGCGAGGAGGTCAGGTTTCGTCATAGCACGGTATAACGCATGAATAGTATGTGTTTCTTCATCGTGCCATGGTGACCAGTTGAAGGTTGCGTAGGACATCCAGTGCTTTTCTTCGTTCGGTCTGATAAACGGGTTGTGATCTGATCGTCTGGTTATATACATAGGTCGTCGATACCGATTCTTTTGGTAAGTTCTGGTTTTTGGTACGCATCATGTTTGAGCTTATCAATAAATTCACGAAGAGGTGCCGTTGCTACCGATACGTACTTGTCTGATGCTCCGTAGTACACGTACAGAGTACCATCTCGAACAACCGCTCCACAAGGGTACGCAACGCCGGATTTGTTGTCGTTTTCGTACCATTCAGTTGGTGCAAGGATTGGTTGTCCACTGCGGTACAGTACCTTTGATGGATCATATCGATCGAGAATCATAGCACCAACTTTATAGCGACGATCTTGCGAACCCGATCCTTGGTAAATCATCAGCCACCCCTCATCAATCAAAATAGGAGCGGAAGAAACACCAACGCGGTTACTATCCCACGAATCCCCACGAGCCTCGATGCGTGCAAGCTCTTTGAGGTACTTTTTACCAGGACCAAATTCGAGATTATCAACGTAATCGATCCGGATGTGTGGCCATATGCGGTGGAAAATTACATACTTACCATTTACCTTTTCCGGGTGAAGAACGACGTTCTTATTCCCCTGCCCCCATGCATACGCCTGTTCGGTCATCACCTGTGGAACCGCCCAGTTCCAGCGGTGATTCAGAAAATCGTTTGTATCAATTGAGGTAATTGCAGGTCGCGCCATCTGGTAGCCATTATACGCGGAATAAATCATGTAGATTCGACCTTCCATCTCGGTCATACGTGGATCCTCAACACCGTGCCAACGGTATCCATGGTAATCAGTTGGATAGTGGTTATATCCGGATTTAAAACTAGTCGAACGTTTTCGCAATAATCGTATCATGTCAGGCGACAAGTTCACTCCCTCGAAGTCCATCGTTGGAACATATATTGGATCAGGTAAACGATCAAAGGTAACCCCATTATAGCTGGAGCCATAGCCAATCACCGAAAGACCTGCTGAACCTTCAGCCCGGTAGAGGAGATGTGTTGTGTTACCAATCTGAAGTGCGGTTGGATTGAATGTCGCGTAACATTCCCAGGCGTGGTCTTCATTTGGTTTCAAAATTGGATTGTGTACATACTTTCGCAAGATTGCCTTGTCGGGATGTGGATCACGACGTGAGTACGGTTCGTGAAGATCGAGCGTATACACATCTCGGTTCAGGCAGTCATAAAAGTAGACATGAATGGTATCTCCACGGTGGTACGCACTAATAGCAGAGAGTGAGAGGTGTTCGTTTTCTTTTTTAGAAACAAAATAATCCCAGAATGGCACCTCATCAAAGTACGCTCGCCAGTGACAGTGACCAAGGTTTCCGTGGGCAAGAAGTGCCGCGCCAAACCGGTGAGTCACGAACCCACGCATTTCGTACGATGTATCGTAGAGCACAAACACCCCGTCAGGTAGATCAAATACACCAACTACACGCAGTGGACTATGATCAAACGAATCGTGTCGTGGTACAAGCGGTGTTGTGTGGTATTCAACATTTCGGTTGTGTACATCAAGATCGCGATAACAAATCTCACCATTAATTGAGGTTACAAGTGCTATCTGATTAGCTGCATGAACAATAATTTTTGTCGCATGTCCGTTTGGATTACGTACCATTGACCACGCCTTAAAGTGACGAGTGTCTTGTGAAGTAAGATACACAGTTTTGTACCCTCGCTTGAGTTTGACCGTACACACCATGGCATGCTCTCCGTTTGGTAAGGTTACCGCATCAAGGTCACACATGTTTGGAATGTGCCTCGTCATAATCCGAGAGAAACACACATTCTGTCGATAAACATAGGTATCTGTATCACTCACGAGAAAAACCTTGTCGCCATCACGAACAAAAAAGTAATGCTGATTATCGAAGTGTGCTGTTCCAATAACTTCCTGAGACAAAGGCGCCTCTTTCTGCCAAGCAGGAACAAGAGGTTGTACCAATATCTCGATAAGTTGTGAAAGGAAACGCTTCATGTAAATAAATATATAATTGTTAGCTAAGATCTATCGTAACGATCTTCGAGCCGAACGATGTCATCTTCATCAAAGTGTCCATAGGCGATTTCTAGAATGCGAACGTCATCAATTGGTGCAGCGATACGGTGTTTTTCACCCTGCTCGATAAAAAATTCTCGACCTGGTTCTGCATCAAAGATATCTTTTCCTTGTGTTATTCGTGGGTGACCATCGAGTACGTACCAATATTCTTCACGTGATGTATGAGTCTGTAATGAAAGCTCTTCTCCCTGATTAACAGATAGGGTCTTTACCGTAGACTCTTGATTGAGCGTAAACTGCCTGAACTCTCCCCATGGTTTTTTTGTCACGTGCGATGCCTTCATAAAAATTACAAGATACCTCTATAATAACACGTCTTAGTCGTATGATTGAAGTACCTCGTGGATAATTTCCATCGTTTCTTCAGGACCTGATGTCTCACGGTAATCAATCCCTGTTTTTATTGCTGGATAATCATTTCCACCAGGAAAAATTTTATCACCAACAAAAAGACCATCTTTAATTTGAAGTGCTGTTGTTTTATAAAATTCATTAATTCCATATTCCTTATCAATTCCCTTTAAGGTTACATCAATAGATGTAGAACCCCCTAAATTAAGCGCAAACTCGTCCTCTAAGTGATTCATATAGGATAATAATTCCTGCCGTTTTTTCTGTTCAGGATCCCATACAATCTTGATTTCCGGTTTTTGATATTGACCGAGAGCCGAAAATGTAATTTGAGAACCTCTATCTTCAAATTGATTTTCAAAAACATCATCAGGATTAATAGAAAACGATGCTTGTTCCAAAGCTTGTTTAATTCCATTAATGATTCGTTCTTTTTGTTCGTTAGTTAATTCATGACGATATACGTAATTCCATTCTTTTGTTTTTGAATCATATGCAACCATACTTGATCCTGTTGTAGGGAGTACGTAAAAATTTGAACGTACAACGTTTTCACCAAGTCTATCAATAACCTGTTTTTTAATCTGTTCAAAACGACCACCAGTAATAATGACCACATTTATTTTTTGGGTGAGTTGAGCAACTAATTGACCCATTTCATCTGTCAGAGGAGATTTAGTCACTGCCAACGTCCCATCCAAATCAAAAATGATCGTGTTGTACTTCTTCATGTGCGTAGTATAGCAAGACTTGTTATACTACGCACATGAAGAAAGAAATCGTTGTTGCTGTTTCAGGTGGATTCGATCCAATTCATATTGGTCATGTTAGGTATCTCAAAGAAGCCAAGGCACTCGGAAATAAACTCGTTGTGATTATTAACAACGATAACTGGCTACGCACTAAAAAAGGAAAAAACTTTATGAATGAACAAGATCGCAAGGAAATCATCGAAGCCTTCGCTTGCGTGGACGAGGTCGTCATTACCAACCACAAAGTAGACGATCCTGATACCAGCGTATGCAAGGCACTGGCTGAGGTAATGCCTGATATCTTTGCCAATGGTGGTGACCGGTTCGCTGACGACATTCCCGAATTCGTCTTTTGTAACGAACATAATATCAAAATGGAATTCAATGTCGGGCACGGCGGTAAGGTCAGAAGTTCATCAGATTTACTAGCAAATTACAATAATAAATAGTACACGAATATGTACTATTTATTTTAATCATCCTAGTTTCCGCTGTTCCTCTTCCAGAGTTTTAAGCACACCATCAAGCACAGGATCAGGTTTGAGTCCTTTTTGTTCTCGGATACGTATCTGTGATTGTACCTCAGCACGTTTTTGTTCAAGGAATCGCCGATACTTGTCGGTACTGAGGGAGACGCGTTTTTGGGTAAGGTAATCGTCAAAGTTACTATAGTTTCGTTGTTGTTTAAACCTATAGATAATAATGTATACGACTCCAATGAGGATTAAAATTTGAAAAAGATTTTTCATATTTAAGAAAAACGAAGAACTTAAAGTAAACGTGGAAATAATAAATCTAAAATACCTAAAATTAAATATACAAAGAGAAGACCTAACAGAAACACGCACCAAGACTCTTTTTTATTATTTTTCTTTAAAAATTTCATGAATAAATTATACCAAAAAATCATAATAAATGATTTTTGAGTTTTTATTTACTCCTTAAAACTAAAGGGTTATTTTTCTTTTTGATCTAAACCCCACTGCCATTTTGGTTTTTCTCCTTTCTTATAAGCAATAAAAATGAATAAGATAGTCAAAAGAATAATAGGTAAACCGAGCACCAAGAAATTACTTCCTGAATCAGGACTACCAGGAATAGATTCCTCTCGATGTAACACAAGAAAGGAAACCAATACGATATACACCAAGGTCGTCAACACACCTTCCCATGTCGCAGGTATCCATCCCCACCCCCAAATCTTACGTTTGAACCAAAAATGTTGAGGATTATTTTGTAGATAATGTACATATTTTTTAAACATAGAAATATTATACCAAATGAGGATCATTTTCGAATCAAAAATCACCATACAGAATATGGTGATTTTTATTTGTGTGATCATTCACGACTACACCACGCATTAATCGCGGAACGGGTCATTGGACCAACGATTCCATCAGCACCGAATGGACCAAGATCATAGCCGTACTCGTTAATCAATACTTGCTGCATTCTCACTACTCCCTGCTTCGTCAACGGCCCAAACATACCATCAATGGGACCTGCAGCAAACGAGTAACGGTCTTTTAGTATCTGATTTATATAATTCTGTAAACGTGCAACATCGATTACGATACCACCAGCATACGCGTGCGGGCGACCATCAATGGCTCCCCTGGTGAGGTTCTGAGTTAAAGATTGATCTTGGGTACACTGAATAACATCATCAATGGTTGATTCTTCTTCAATAGATGATTCAGCATCGGCAAATAATTGGCGTACAACAACAGGATTCATCCTCGATCCACTTCGTGTTGGTTGTTCATCATCTATAATGGTGACTGGAACATCATCAAGAGAGAGTGCCGCGTAGATTGCATCCGTAGAACTGATACTAAACGTAATGGTATCGCTATGCGTACCTTCATAATTATTATCATCAATCGCACTCGTAGTAATCGACTGCTGATCATCCCAATTCGCGCTGGTAAAGGTAATGCTCGTTGGGCTAAAACTCACTTGGTTTCGCAATGAAGATGGTGTAATAACAACGTCATCGGTTGGTTCGGAATCCAAAACGAAACTCATAGTATCAATGGTTGGCGAGGTCGGGTGCTCAGTAACTGATTGAATAGGAATCGGCGCGGTGATTCCAGCCGTATCATCATCGGTAATCGTCACCGTCACGGTATTTTCAAAACCATCGTAATATGCAGCTGTTGTGTTTGCTGTCAGGGTGACCACAACTTGATTGCTCACATTGTCGATATCATCATCAACTGCCGTGAGGGTAAAGTTTCCCGATTGTTCCCAAGTATCAGCATCGATCGTAATACTCGAAACATTAGAGGTGATTCTGTTGGTATCGGCAGAACTGATGTCAATTTGCACTTCGGTATCACCAACAATCGGTTGATCGAGCAGAACTCCGATATCTACCGTATCACCTTCAGCCACTGTTACCGTAGATGGGGACGGCGCAATGCGACCGGAACCCGTGCCCGCAGTCGTAAACGTCCAAAAGTATTCTCCAGAAACACCCCCAAAATCCGTACCGCTGTCGGTATCTCGGAACACTCCTTCGTTCATATCGACATAGTAAGTGGTCGCAGGATCAAGGTCAGTTTCAGGGTTGATGGTAATGGTAGTCGTTCCATTTCCTGAAACAGGTCCGCCAGCAACATCAATGGTTTGGATGATTGCATCATCATAGGCGCGTTTAATCAACACGTTGCCAGATGCAGCACCGACTGTTTCGTCAAACGTCATCACGAGGTTGGTATCGACTGAAACTCCTGTCTCATTATGGCTCGGTGAAAACGTAACAACTTCGGACCCATTTGGATTAGCTAACACCCCTGACGTATTAGGTTCAGTAAAGGTGAGCACGAGATCTTCACTGCCTGCGTTCCGAATTGTTCCACCATTCAAAATAATAGGTGAGAGCATCTCAACACCATCGCTGTCTGCGTGGTATGATTCAACCCCTTCTACAAACCCCAGAACCGTAACACCTCCACCAGGGAAACCAGTAGAGAAATGTATGGCCTGATATACTCGAGAACCGATTAAAAATTCAACGTACGGTTCTCCGGTCACGGTTACAATATCATCAACGGTCAACTGTAGGTTAATACCGAATGATGTCGTGTAGGTTCCGTCTGCTTGTGGTGTAACCGTAGTGATTACCGGAGCTGCATGCGCAAAGGGTGGAAGCATAGCAAAGATGACTAGAGCAACAATACCGGATAAAATATTTATTCGTTTTTTGTGATTCATATACAAGGAGTATACCTTCATTCACGAAACACTGAAAGAGAATAAATTACTTTTGCGTTGTTTGTAATGACCAATAATAAAGTGACACACTAAACACTATTAGTATTAGCCTAATTTTTAACCAGACAAAATTACTATTAAATAAATGCACTAACTGAATATCAGCTAGTGCATTAAGCGGGAGTATCTTACTCAACCTTAAGTGACAAATAAATATCGCGTTCTTCTTTTCCTAATTCGGAATAAGGAATGAATTCCACATCTTCTGGAAAATCTTTTTCCCATATCAATAATCCGTCTTCAACTTCAGAAAACAGATTTTTTGCTGTTCGTTCAATTTGTCTTATGGTTTCATCAACATTTTTATACCTTCCAGCCGATAAGTGGTAAGATGCATTTGATATCGTTTCACTTACCCATTTTCTATGTTTCTCTTTGAGAGAGTCGGGTATAAAAAAGTATTCCTTTCCTTTTAGAATGTGGTAGTCAAGGTGGTGTGGGTTTTTCACATAAACATACTGAAGAGTTCTATCACCTTCACATGATAGTAAAAAAAACGCGATACAAAAGAGAAGTATTTGTTTCATTTTTAGAGAAATTTAAAGTATTTAATTTAAATTTACTAAAATATTAAAATATTGTCAATGTTTTATATTCATAATTAAAATAAAGGGGTCACCTTTCTTGTATGGTGATTTTTGAGTTACTGCGTGCTTAGGTTGAGTACCTAACCACTTCAATGTTTTAAAGGGTTTTTGAGGAAATAAAAGAGGATGAAAGATGAGATCAAGCGGTTCAAGAAGTTTCAGGAGGTAATGAATACTGAAAACACTGATATCAAAGTGAAGGATATCGATGTGAGGAACTATCTAAAATATCTACTGAAAAACGGATCAGTTTTAGAGAAGCGTGAGGTGTTGGGAAATATCAAAACCAAAGTCGTGCTAAAAGACAAAAAAATTATTTGTTGAGTAGATTGATCCTTTCAAAAAGATATGGAAAATCTTCTGTATTGAAATGCTTATTCACATCAAGTACCTGAGGTTCAACTTCTAAATTATCAGCAACCTCTTTCACATTTTCTAGAGATACGTAAGGGTCATTCTTTGAAGCAAAGACTTCAAAATATTCACATTGCTTCTTTATTTGATGCCAATCAAAACTGTCAGCAAAAAATAGAGATTCCTTTAATACCTCCCAACCCAGATCATCTAAAAACGGTGCAACTAAATATACCGCTTTTGCTTTGTGTCCTCGTTCAAGCATTCTCAATATCAAGACTGCGCCTAAACTGTGTCCAATCAAAATAGTATCTTCTCCTGTTTTAAATTCAGAAGCTTCGGTAAGCCATTTGTTTACATTTGGGTTTTTAGAGTTTGATAGTTGAGGTACTTCCGCAGTGATCCCAATACTATCTAATTGTGATTTTAACCAAGGAAACCAATTTTCGTCTGGTGTTCCTTCTGTACCATGAAATATATAAGCATTCATAAAATTATTTCGCCACAATAGCTGTTACCTCGATCTCAATTTTAGCACCAGTCCTTGTCATACGATTTACCTCAACGAGTGTACTTACGGGCATAGATTTTTTAAAATACTCACCTCTAATTTCAGAGACCTTATCAAACTCATTCATATCAGTTACATAGATCACTGCCTTTATCACATCGTCTAACGTTGCCCCAGCTTGTTCTAGTATTTTCTTGATATCTTCAAACACCAATTTGGTTTGCTCTTCAATGTCATTTGTTACCACCTTATGATTTTCATCTTTTGGCGCTTGTACACCAGACACGTAGATTTGATAAAAGTTCCCCATATCAATCTTTTTTGCTGGAGTATACACACCTCTCTTTTTGTAATCTTCAGGCGCTACGTTTTGTATGTAATCTTTACTCATATATCTCCATTTTAACATTTTTAGGTATCTAGGTAGATACCCTTGCGTGCTGCCAGACTAGGATTCGGTCACCCTCATGGATATTTTTTCGAACGAGTTCTCAAAACATCTCATTCGCTCGACCCCGCCGGTGCTTCTGGCGTACGCCAGCCTTCGGGCGCACCTCTTTTCGAATCCTAGCGTGAACAGGTATGCAAAAGCAAAACAGAACCCTTTCGGATTCTGTTTTGTTTACATATGCTGCCAGACTAGGATTCGAACCTAGATAGCCAGGACCAAAACCTGGAGTCCTACCATTAGACGATCTGGCAATAATTTATTGAAGTATTTTATATTTATACATAAATAACTTCACGTATGTAAGGAAACTCCAGGTTTTGAGCAAAACCTAGCCTATCCCCTGTTCACCAAGTTCACAACGGTGATTTCCTCGCATATGCTCGGAACTGGATGAAATACTACGCAGGTAGTATTTCATTCCATACCATTAGACGATCTGGCAATGATAAATCGCTACCGTGTAGCGATTCGTGTTACTCATTATTACCAATGATCTTTAAAATTGCAAGTTCAATCGGTGTGTATTTGAGGTAGGCATTATTCATCTGCGCATAGGCACCGAGAAGCCTGAGGAGAAGGTCAGCATTAATAGCATTCTTCTCTTTGGCAATTCCTTCGAGGAACGTGAACTCATCTTCGCCGAGTTCGTCTGTTAGTATTCCTGCCATTTTTGGTGAAAAGCGAATTTTCAAAATATTTCGAACACTGTGTACCAACATTTGCATAAAAATGTAGGCGTCAATACTTCCCCCTTCTGCCTGATGAAGAATTTCAAGCGCGGTGTCGGTATCGTTATTGTTGATGGCAGTGAGGAGTCCGTGAATCATCGCGGTGCTCGGTGCACCGGTTACCAGTTCGGCTTCGTCACGGGTGATTTTTTTATCCGCCGAGTACGACATTAATTTCTGGAGGACTCCCTGCGTATCGCGAAACGATCCATTCCCGAGCATCGCAATCAGATCGAGTGAACCTGCATCAATCGTGTAGCCCTCTTTCTTCACAATACCTTCGATCATCTCTTTCAACACGGTGTAGGTTGGTGAAGTAAAGGTAAAACTCTGACAACGAGACACCACTGTTGGAATCACCTTGTGAAGTTCAGTTGTAGCGAGTACGAACACCACATGTGATGGTGGCTCTTCGAGTGTCTTCAAGAGCGCGTTGAACGCTTCTTTGGTCAGCATGTGCACTTCATCAATAATGTACATCTTCTTGTCACTATCGAACGGGAGCGAATTCACCGATTCACGAAGTGCGCGAATATCATCAATACCACGATTCGATGCCGCGTCAATTTCGATGATGTCGTTATCGGAACAGCCAAGCGCACGAGCAAAAATACGCGCCATGGTCGTCTTCCCCGTTCCTCGCGGACCTGAAAAGAGATACGCATGACCAAGTTTTCCTGTTTTGAGAGATCCCTTCAAAACCTTGACCACCTGTTCCTGTCCGTAGACTTCGTCCCAATTTTGCGGTCGGTATTTTCGATAGAGTACGGTTTGAGTTTCTGGCATGAGGATAGTATACCATACTGGAAATAAGAGTTATGGGGATTTGTAACATGATTATTGACATAATATATATAAATTGGTAAAATTTTAAAAAATCATATTAACTTAATCCTTACGATTATGAAAAACAGAATATTATTTCGTTACACCAAAATACATAATTTTTGTGTAGGTGTAGAGTACTTCTTATTTTTTTTTGTGCTCACCAGTTCTGGACCAATTTTAACATTTCTGGTTTCACCACCTCTGAAAATGACTACTGATGGGAATTTGTTTTTATTGTTCACAGCACATCCTACAATATTAACGGTAGTACTACTAAGTAGCTTGGCTGGAGGGTTATTGTTCGGGTTTCATCCGGATTATCATTCTGTTTTGCTCTGGAGATTCTTCAAAATTGATATTTCTGACCCGGACAAAAAAGAATACTTAAAAACAAACGTGGAAAAAGAAATAAACAAAATACGAGTTTCAATTT
This sequence comes from Patescibacteria group bacterium, assembly GCA_020428645.1. GTDB lineage: Bacteria > Patescibacteriota > Minisyncoccia > Phycocordibacterales > UBA1006 > UBA1006. The sequence continues at coordinate 43,281 of JAGQMN010000001.1, read as the reverse complement.
CCGAACGAGCAAAGCGCATGCAAAATTATATCGACCAAAATTTGGCCAAAAATAAGGTGTACGAACAAAACAGAGATAATCCTACACTTCCCTATGAAAATAGAGAGATTCAAAGACTTAATGACTTATTGAAACTTCTAAGTTAAACTTAAAATAATAATCAAACAAAAGCTTCCTGGGTTCGGGAAGCTTTTTAACACGGAATCATCACATTCAATCGTTCTGGATATTGTGCTATCCACTCTTTCACATGCTGTTCAATTTCCTCGTACGAATTTGACTCCATTAACTTTACGCGAAGTTCCTTTGCTCCATCAAATCCCGATATGTACGCCTTGTAGTGTTTCTTCATCACAGCAAAATTTTTGTGGTCCGACAGTTCTCGGATAAATATCCTGGTGTGTTCGAGCATAACGTCAAGTTTCTCACGTACCGACACCTCGGTTTTTTCAGTATCGAACAACCACGGATTACCAAAAATAGCGCGGGCTATCATTACTCCGTCAGTGCCATATTTCCGGCAGTACTCTTTCGCCTGGGCTACCGACTGAATATCACCGTTACCAATGAATTTTGTCGGTTTACCGCTCGCCCGCACAATTTCACCTGCACGCTGTATCCAATCCCAATTTGCCGGAATACGACTCATCACCTGACGTGTCCGACCATGGAGAATAATCGCCGCGACATCACATTCAAGGATTGCCGGGATCCACGTTTCAATTTCGTTCTGTGACCAACCCGCGCGAGTTTTCACCGCAACGGGAATGTCACCTGCACCACGTTTTGCAGCAGCAATAATTTCAGGTAATAGTTCAGGTGTTTTAATCATCCCGCATCCTGCACCTTGTCTGCAAATGTTGCGTTCCGGGCATCCCATGTTGAGATCAATACCATCAAAACCAAGCTCGCGACACAGGCGTGCGGCATATTCGATGCTTGCCGGTTTATTCGAGAAAATTTGTGCAACGATAGGTCGCTCATTTTCTGTGTACTTGAAATTGTGCATCAATTTCGGTCGACCAATATCATTATTTAAACCGTCAGATGCAACAAATTCGGTGTAGAACACATCAGGCCCTCCACCAGGTTCACCATGGCGAGAGTATTTAGCGATAATTTCTCGGTACGCACAGTCGGTCACGTCTGCCATCGGCGCCATGATGACAAAATTTTTTGGGAGCGTATCCCAAAATCCCATGACAAAAGGACCTGTATTAACCGGTGTTGATGTTGTCTTGAATAGTTTCTTCAATTGGTTCAGGAATGTCATTGTCTGTTTGCGGTACTGGTTCGGGTCGTCCTCCAATAGGAGTAAAGGTATAGAATACCCGACCATCAAAGCGTACATCAATTGATTCTAATGATGATGGTCGATTCGTAAAGTCACGATTGAAATCATCAAAATTCAGTACAATACCAACATTCCGCAGTACCGTTTCATAGTCATCGGATTGATTGTATATAATATACGGCATAGTTTGTGGATAGACGCGTGTACGTACCCGCGAGAGCGCAATAGTAACATCACCAAATTCATTAAATGACACACCATGCACAGCCAATGAATACATTTCTTCGAGAGTATTCAAAAAATCAAAAAAGTCAGTAAACGAATTCACCGCGGTAACCGTATGACCAATGTATTCATTCTGTGTATCGTTTGGTGGTAAGAAAAACTTCATGTACACGCCACCTGAAAAATATGGTGCGCGTGCATACAAGAGCCCATCTTGATCAGCAAAGTAACACTCTTCATCAAACACGGATTCATAATCGCGATCAATACACCACAATGAATGTGCTGAGCGTTCGCCGATATGTACCACTAATTTATTTCCATTTTCGATACTCATTTCTATGTGTTCAATCTTTGGTAGTGTTTCTTTTAAATACTGGGTGAGCCTATCAGTGCTCAGGAGTATGACATTATCTCTCGGCAGTATGCCTAATAGTGTGCGTCCAAGGTAATCATCAATAATATCGCGAACATCAGATGCAATGAGAGTTCGCTGACCTTCAATGCGCACCTCACGAATAGCGAGCGAATCTTGGTTCATGGTATAGACAAAACTCCCAATAATAACGACGAGCGCTGTAATGAGGATAATGATTTTTTTCTTACTGCGCTTTTTCTCGCGTCGTGTTTTTGGAACTGGACGTTTATTAATCACAGTGGTATTGTACTGTATTTTTTAAGGAAATAAAAAAAGCTTGTTAGCTCTTTTTAATAACCTCTTGATTACGCATGTACGGTTGGAGTATTGCAGGAATACTAATTGAACCATCAGCATTCTGAAAATTCTCAACCAACGACACCAAAATTCGTGGTGTTGGGATCGCAGTACAGTTCAAGGAGTGTGCAAATCGCATCTTCCCTTCGCCGTCTTTGTAGCGGATGTTAAACCGGCGAGTCTGGAAGTCGTGAAAATACGACGCTGATGAAATCTCTCGGTATTTCTCTTCACCCGGCACCCACAGTTCAACGTCGTACTTCTTCACCTGTCCTTGTCCGAGATCACCACCACAATTCAAGACGGTGTGGTACGGAATGCCGAGTGATTCGATGAACTCTTCGGTATTTCGGTTAATCCATTCGTGGAGTTCTACTGACCGTTCATGTGACGCTTCACACAACACGACCTGTTCCCATTTCTGAAATTCATGAACACGAATAAGTCCCTTGGTATCTTTACCATGACTCCCCACCTCGCGACGATAACATGGAGAGAATGCCAAATATTTAATCGGAAATTGTCCTTCATCCAATACCTCACCACTGTGGTACCCCATAACTGGCACCTCGGCGGTTCCCGCGAGGTAATCGTTATCCTGGGTTATGTAGACGTCCTCAGCATCGTTCGGTAGGTGTCCAGTACCGTAGAGATTTTCCTCACGTACGATTGCTGGTGCAATCATTGGATTAAATCCCTTATCAGCAAAAAATTCGAGTGCGTACTGCCAAATAGCAAAACATAATCGAACTGCATCACCCTTCAAAAAGTACCCACGGAATCCATGAATCTTTTGACCACGTTCAAGATCAACTATATCGAGGTCTTCCATAATTTCGATGTGGTCTTTTGGTTCAAAGTCAAACGTTGTTTGCTCTCCCCATACCTTTACCTCAATGTTATCGGAGTCACTCTCCCCGTCTGGTACTGATACATCAGGTATGTTCGGAATCTGCCACATTAATTCTTGCCATTTCTTTGCTACTTTTTTATGGTCAGCTTCTTTTGTTTGGAGACTCTCCTTTAATGCACGCATCGCAATAATAGCGTTTTCACGTTCCTCGCCTTCGATATTTTGAATTTTTTCCGACTGGGCATTCTGTTCAGCACGCAGAGCCTCAATTTCACGAAGGAGATCGAGGCGGTCGTTATCGAGCGCAACGAGTTTATCAACGTCAACGGTGATGTGTTTTTTCATCGCTGCTTGTTTTACAATATCGCGATTTTCTCTAATAAATTTGATGTCTAACATAGTCGTAGTATAAATGAGAACCCTTAAGTTGCAATAAAAAATCTCCCTATGAAAAACTAACATGTAGTTTTTCATAGGGAGATGTATACAAAATACTATTCATACTTTATCCAAGAATAAGAATTCCACGCCTGCGAAACCAACGATACATTAACTGGTTAATATATTGTTTATGTTGAGGCTCAATATTAATCCAAGCTGCGTAATCAAATGCACCTTCTTTGTTAATGATTTCTTGATCGAATTTACTAAAAAAATATGAATTATGACTCTGTAAAACAGTACGCAATACATGTATTGCTTGAGTGATAGATTGTGACATAACAGAAAATTTTATTCTTTATACCACAATATGAATAAAAAACAATAATCAACCTAAGATTCGAGTTATTGGTATACTTTGCATATGGAAACATCTGACATCCCTCACCTTCTCAAAGAAATATCTGATCCACCAAAACAACTCTACATTCGTGGAATACTACCAAGTGAAGACGAGTATAAATTTCTCACCGTTATTGGATCGCGGAAATTTAGCACCTACGGAAAACAAGTATGTGAACACCTGATTCGTGGACTTGCCGGATACCCGATTGTTATTGTTTCGGGACTCGCACTCGGTATTGACAGCATCGCTCACCAAGCGGCTCTTGATAACCACCTCACAACCATAGCCGTTCCAGGATCAGGACTCGATGATTCTGTCCTCTACCCTGCATCAAACCGTGGACTTGCACAGAACATTCTGCGCGCGGGTGGGTGCCTATTATCAGAATTTGAACCAACGTTTAAGGCAACCAATTGGAGTTTCCCTCAACGTAATCGGGTCATGGCAGGAATCGCACACGCAACACTCGTCATCGAAGCCGAGAACACATCAGGAACACGCATTACCGCACGACTCGCAACTGACTACAACCGAGAAGTGTTTGCGGTGCCGGGATCAATATTTTCACCAGCTTCTGAGGGCACGAATGAACTGATACGCGAGGGGGCAACGCCAGTTACCCGTGCAGAGGATATTCTCGATTTCTTTGGATTCACCGATCAACAACCACAACAATCTCAAATGATGGCTCTCGGACCTGACGAGCAAAAAGTCATAGATGTATTAGTTGAACCGCTATCTCGGAACCAAATTGCAGATAAGGTTGAAATGAGCATTATTAAATTAAATATCCTACTGTCATCAATGGAAATTAAGGGGCTTATCAAAGAAGAACTTGGGAAGATGTATCGCTTGTAACAGTTGCCTAGGTAGGAATAATTTGTCATAGTAAAAGAAGAAACCAAAACATACCAAATATGGCACTAGAAAATTTATTTAAACGTTTGCAAACCCTTGCAAAATACAACCAAGAAACTGTATTCACTGAATCGTATGGATGGGAGTTGTGGCTACATCAATTAAAAGACTCAGTGATCGATAAGCTAAGTGGAAAATCAGAGCAGGTTTATCAATTTCTTAAAGAACAAGTAAACTTTAAACAGTTTCAAAAAGAATTTTTAACCTAATGACCCGTGCATTTATTCCACTAATGTACTCACAAAAAGGATCTTGAACGAATTAGCCATTCACCGAGATCCTTTTTTATTTGACATAGTAATATTTATATTTAAAATAAATACAAAGCTAAGGGCTAGCTTACAAATTTGAAATGGTTATAACCTTTTCTAGTAATAATCAAAAATAATAGTAATGCTTAAAGAGTCTATTTTTAATAAATTCAAGTTAAATCTTCTGGAAAAACGATATTCGTTTGAGGGAGATGAAGGGTTTCAATCTGGATTTTGGTGGACATATGAACTCCTTACAATGGAGCAAAAACAAGAACTACCAGACAGATCCAAATTAAAACCAGAGAAAGTATTTGAAGCGTTTCAAGAACATGGAGAAAATATTACCGAAGACATATTCTTTGCATCTCTTGACCCACTTCCGACCACGTAAATGTGAGTAAAATGTTATGAGTACGTTTCGTAAGCAATTACGAAACGTATTTAATTTGCAAAAATTTTAAAGCTGTGGCAATAATGAGCCAGTTATGAAACTCGTCATTGTAGAGTCGCCGTCAAAAGCGAAGACAATTGAAAAGTACCTGGGGAACGAATATACTGTACGTTCATCAATCGGACACATTCGTGATCTCCCAAAATCAAACAAAGACGCTATCGATATCGACGGCGGGTTTGTTCCGCGGTACGAGGTATCACCAGGCAAGAACAAAGTAATCAAGGAACTCACTACCCTCGCCAAAAAAGCAGACGAAATTCTCTTAGCACCCGATCCAGACCGAGAGGGAGAAGCAATCGCATGGCACCTCGAAGAAGTGATTAAGAATGACCTCGGCAAACAAACACCTCCTATTAAACGGGTCACCTTTAACGAAATCACCAAAGACGCGGTCACCGAAGCCATCCAACATCCACGTGCAGTGAATATGGATTTGAAACAGGCGCAAGAAGCACGACGTGTCCTCGATCGACTTGTTGGATACGATCTCTCTGGACTCATTTGGAAAAAGGTTCGCTATGGACTTTCGGCTGGACGTGTACAGTCGCCTGCCTTACGTATTCTGATGGAACGCGAACGAGAGATTCGGGCGTTCAATCCAAAGGCATACTACGTCATTGAAGGAATCTTTAGCGCTAAGAAGGAAACATTTCCTCTCACCTGTTCACAAGAAATAGCAAGTGAAACCGAAGCCATCGACATTGTCGCACAAGCTGAAGCTGGATCATGGTCAGTACTTGATATTAAAGAAACCGCAGGCACCCGAAAACCACGTCCACCATTCACGACATCAACCATGCAACAGACAGCATCATCGCGTCTTGGATTTTCACCATCACGAACGATGCGTGCAGCACAAAAATTATACGAGCAGGGACACATCACCTACATGCGTACTGATAGTCTGTCACTCTCAAACCAGGCGCTCGGTATGATTGGTCGGTACGTTGAATCAACCTACGGGAAACAAAACCTCAATATTGTTGCCTATAAAACAAAATCAAAAAATGCCCAAGAAGCACATGAAGCGATTCGCCCAACAAGCTTTGATGGAAAAGGTCGCGGTGTCACTCAAGATGAACGAGCTCTCTACGACCTCATCTTTAAACGTGCCGTATCATCACAAATGAAATCGGCGGATATTATGCGGACTAAATTGATCGCAAATATAGACGGTACACCAATTCCTGATTTCACGACGAGCGGATCGCGGATACTCAATCTGGGGTGGCTCGCCTGTGACACCGGTGCACGTGGTGAGGATATCGAACTACCACGTGTTGCCAAGGGAGATAGACTCAATCTCAAAGAAATCACCAACACCGAAAAATTCACGACACCACCGAATCGCTATTCAGAAGCAGGACTCATTAAAGAACTTGAAAAACGTGGTATAGGTCGACCATCAACGTACGCATCAATTATTAAAACTATTGTTGATCGGGGGTACGTCTTCAAAGAAGGACGAACACTGTTCCCTACTGACACCGGGGATGTGGTTTCGAGTTTTCTTGAAGACCACTTTACTGATTACATTGGTGACGACTTTACGGCTGAGATGGAAAATCACCTCGACGCCATTGCATCAGGTGAAGAAGATTACGTGACTATTCTTTCAAATTTTTATACGCCATTCAAAACCTCAGTTGCATCGAAAGAAGATATTCCAAAATTGACAAACCTTGGTGATGCACCACAAGAGTTTAGTTGTCCAAAGTGTGGTAAGTCTATGGTCTACAAGCTCGGACGAACAGGTAAATTCATGTCGTGTAGTACCTATCCAAATTGTGACGGTGCACTCACCCAAGACGGAAAAGAAATTGGAAATGAAGAACCTCTTGGTATTCATCCTGATACTGGCGAAAACATCTACGTTATGGAAGGTCGCTTCGGTCCCTACGTACAGCTCGGTGAAACACCAGTTATTCCAAAACTCACCAAGTTCCCAAAAGGACACAAAAAAACAGATGAGGAGAAAGAGATGGTTAAGAAAGAAAAAGAAGCTATTAAGATTGCCAAAGAACAACCACAACCAAAACGAGCAAGTCTGCCAAGTGGTCTTAAACCTGAAGACGTAACCGTTGAAAAAGCTGTTGAGCTTCTGATTTTACCACGTGAACTTGGAACTCACCCTGAATCGGGCGAAACCGTGATTGCAAATATTGGACGATTTGGACCCTACGTTGGGCATGGACGCGAATTCCGATCAATTAAAAAAACGAGTGGTCTTGATCCATACACCATAACCTTTGATGAAGCGATAAAAATTTTAAATGAACCAAAAGCGCTACCAAAAGGTGTTGAACTCTACAAAGATCTTGGTAAACATCCAAAAACCGGAAAAGATATTCGCATCTTGAAATCAAAATCAGGCTACTACGTACAAAAAGGAATGAAACGTTTGTACCTCAGTGATAAACAAAATCCTGAAACGTTTACCCTTGAAGATGCAGTCGTACTGATGTCGTCATAATTACTTGTAGTCATATTGCGCATACGGTATACTAAACGTACAAGGAAATGTACTTGAGCGCGCACTCAACGTATTAATCCCTTACAGTAAAAAACACCAACTATGGTGTTTTTTACTTGAGCTTAATACTTTCGATGATGGTAAGTGCAAGCAAATCTTGTTCTTCAGCAGTGAGTTGATATTGATTACCACGGATACTATGAAGAGTTTCAAATTGTACACCACCGGGTGTGTCCACATATCGATAGGATACTTGAACAATAGTATTGTCGTACTGCCGTCTGTATGCCGTTACCCCGCCATACTCACCTGAAACAGAATTTTTGGTGAGAGCTATATCTCCAACAACCATATCGTGCGCGGTTTCAAGAGACATGCCAGGTAACCACTCGTTCTGATCCACTCCAACAGTAATAGTAATGTGGGGGCTCATATCAGGTTGTTCACATTGAGCGCGGAGCTGTTCGTCTGTAGAGAGAGAACAATCATCCTCTTGCATAGGATTTAACGGTGGGATGACGCTCACCGTATTGCTATTCATTACCCGGAGTGCATACTGGTCTGGATACACAAACGAAAAAGTTGGACTACCAAACGTCACCCAATGGTAATCGGCGACTTGTGCAAGTGCGTCATCAGGGTGTGGGAAAAATGGATTGGTGGTATTCGCACCATCATAGTAACCTTGGGCATCATCAACTGAAATATCTTCAAAATTATACGTTTTTTCAAACGCCTGAATACCAAAAAATATAATAAAGATGAGTAGCAGTGCTCCAAGAAACGCAAAGATGTGATGTGATTGATGATGCCGTTTATTCATAGACTTCTATTATACACCAAAACAAATACTTGCGCTTTTACAGAGAGACGCTATACTGACGATGTTATTACATTCTCCTTAAGTACTGTAGTGGACTCAAGTCTAGTAAAGTACACACAATTCGATACAGTAACAATGCTTGGTATACTTACCTGCGCTGATTTTGGAGAACGTAATCTATTAATCGACTATGGGATTTTTTACCTCAGGTAAAACCCTTACTATAATTTTAGACGTACACCGCTATAGGTGTACACCATAACAATCATGAATACACACAACCAGGTGAGCAACCAGTCTCATGGTAAGCATTCACATAAATCAGGACATAATAAACACACATCACGCAAATCTCATGGTGGTGGTCGCGGATCATTTAAGCGACAACCATCTCCACGTAAAGAAGGTTTTACGCGACAGAAAACAACACACCATAACAAGCCACACATACCAGAACTTGCTCCAGGAGATATTAGAATCATTCCACTCGGAGGGGTTGAACAAATAGGACAAAATATGAACGTCATCGAAACGAACGATGATATCTTTGTTGTTGACATTGGTATTCAGTTTTCAAGCGAACTTGAAACGCCAGGTGTCGACTACATTATTCCAAATATTAAATACCTCGTTGAACGTAAAGATAAGATTCGAGGAGTCTTTGTAACGCACGGTCACCTCGATCACATTGGTGCATTCCCGTACATCATTGATCAAATTGGATATCCAAAGGTGTATTGTGGACTCCTCACCAAGTGGATGATCGATAAACGTAATGATGAATTTCCTCACCTACAAAAATTGGAATACGAGGTGATTGAACCAGGAAATCGAATTACCATCGGGAACGACATCAAGGTGCAAGTTTTTGCAGTTACCCACTCGATTCCTGATGCGATTGGATTCTCTTTTGAAACGCCACAGGGAAATGTCATTCTTGCCGGAGATACAAAACTTGAACACATCGACACTGAACCGGTACAACGTGAACACGACGCCTATGGAAAATTGGCACGACCAGGTCAGGAGAACTTGATATTCCTCTCTGACTCAACAAGTGCTGAAAAACCAGGATGGTCAAAAAATGAATCGGACATTATCGAAAATATTCTCCAACTCGTTAAAGAATCAAAGAGTCGCGTATTCCTCGGAACCTTTGCATCACAAATCAGTCGTATTACTGCAGTGCTCGATGGTGCACACCAATTTGGTAAAAAGGTCGTTCTTGAAGGTCGATCAATGAAAACAAATGTAGATATCTGTATCAAATCAGGTCGCTACGTTCCACCAAAGGGACTCATCATTAGTGCAGACGAAGCAAACAACTACCCTCCTGATAAACTCGTCTACCTGTTGACGGGTTCACAGGGTGAAGAGTTTGCAGCGCTGATGCGTATTTCATCAAAGAAACATCCAAAAATTCGTTTCAATGATCGTGATACCGTCATCCTCTCGTCATCAGTTATTCCTGGTAATGCTGTTGCTATTCAAAAGATGAAAGATAACCTTGCACGACACGATCTCCGGATTGTGGAATACCAGACCAGCGAAATTCACGCTTCAGGTCATGGAAATCAAGACGAGCTCTTGTGGATTCAAAAAACAGTTGGTGCAAAATTCTTTATGCCGGTACACGGACACCATGCAATGCTCAAGGTGCACGCTCAGGCGGTTGTTGAGCGTAATGGATTTGATCGCAAAAATATTGTGGTACCAGACAATGGATCAATTATCGATGTTAACCGTGATGGATTCACCGTACACAAACAAAAAGCACCAAACAACGTAACCGTTGTTGAAGGGTTCCGTGTTGGTGACATCCAAGACGTTGTTGTACGTGATCGAAAGACGCTCACCAAAGAAGGTATTTTTGTAGTTATTGCTACCATCGATCCAAAAACAGGAAAGATGCGTAAATCACCAGATATTATTTCTCGTGGATTCGTCTACCTGCGTGATTCAAAAGAGCTCATTCAAGGTGCACGTACCTTGATCAAGCAGTCGATTATACGAAACTCGAAAGGTAAAAATCCGGTTGATTTTGAAATCGTCAAGAAACGACTCGCTGATGACCTTGGGCGCTATCTCGTACAGAATACTGGGAAACGACCAATTATTATTCCGGTTGTTCTTGGGGTATAGGAAAAACGACGAAACGTCGTTTTTTTATTTAAAACCAATGATCTGGTAACCGTATTTTTCAATGTCTTCTTGTGACCAAAAACTGAAATCTCTCGTTTTACCAACATACGTAACATGTTTTTCAATTTCTCTTCCGGAGTACATTTCAGTTGCCGGATCCCATTCTCGTAGAAGTAATATATCTCCCTCCCTACACTCCCAATCTGCGAGACGGAGCTCGTATGTTTTCTTACCGTCAAGGATTGCCTGAAAGAACTTTGGCCAAACTTTTTTTGTGTGTTTCATAGGTATTCGCGAATAACATCTATATCTAGAGTTGCTGTTATCCTAATAATTTTCGAGGGTCTCGTGTCGGTAATGTCTCCACCATCCATGTAGTAATCAACGTGATCACCAAAGTAGTCCATAGCCTCGGCAATCGTTCGCGCAGGAGGTTGCCCTTCGGGGTTAGCACTTGGCGCAATGAGTGGACCAACCTCAAGGAGGAGATTACGCAGTTCAGCATCATCAGGAATACGAAACGCAATACCACCTGTTCCCTTGTGAATGTAGTGGGTATTCACCGAAGTATCATTTGCCGGCAAAATAATGCTAACCTTCCCTGGCCAGTACTGGTCGAGGTGTTTCTTCATCGTTGGTGTGAGCGTGATATCAAACGATGCAATCTGTTCAAGATTTGCGACTAAAATCAATACCGGCTTTAAGAGGTCTCTCTGTTTTATCCGGTAAATACGCTCAACCGCATGAGGATTATGCGCGTCACATACGAGTCCATACAACGTGTCAGTACGCATAACCCCAACACCACCATTCTGAATGATTTCGCGGAATGATTTCATGTTTAAATTATATACTGATTTTCAATTTATAATAAAAATCAGCAAAAGAAATTCACTGATTTATAAAAAAGTAACAAATTTTAAGCTTCTTCTACTGGTCCCCACTCATCTAGTGGGTCTTCTTTATATTCATCAACATATTCATCGAATATATATTCGATATGTTGATTATCTAAAAGATCAGAGTCAACGAGTGATGTGTCAATATCACCAGTATCTTGTTTCATTGCAGACGTATCATGGCCTGACATCGCTATGCTAGAACCAAGGCAGACGCCAATACCGAATGCACCGTTATTTCGTTGTGTTTTAGAAGTTTTTGAAGTCATAATTTAATTGTTAGATTAGTGTATATATTTTATTTTTCGTTACTCTATAATAAACATATATTAAAAAAATCGTCAATATGACGAAAAGTTTTAAGAAGTTTTCCTTTTACACCCTAAATTCAATCACGTCACCATCTTCCACGATATACTCTTTCCCTTCAGTACGGAGTAACCCTTTTGCCCGTGCTTCAGCAAACGAACCAGCATGGAGGAGTGCGTTACTTGCAATCACTTCAGCACGAATAAATTTGGTTTGAAAATCTGTATGTATTGCAGCACCTGCCTCAGGCGCGGTGGCACCTACCCTCACCGTCCACGCACGGGTTTCAGTATCACCAGTGGTGAAATAGGTCATAAGCCCAAGAAGTGTATAGGCACTCGTAATCAGTTCATCAATACCATCATCCACATGTTCAAGTTCAGTCTTCATGAGTACCTTCTCTTCACCTGAAAATTCAGAGAGTTCGTGTTCTGTTTTCGCATCAATCACCACGTACTCTGAACCTTCGTTGGTAATTTCTTCAGTAATGGCTTTAAATCGTGCAGGGTCAGTTACATCGAGATTATTTCCTCCTGTTTTTTTGTTCAACCCATACATGACCGGTTTCATTGTCAGGAGGTGGAAACTCTTCACCAATGCACGTTCATCATCGGTCATGGTAATCGTATGGGCTAAGTTTTCAGCTTCAAGTGCCGTGACCAGTTTCTCACACAATGCCTGTTCTAGGAGCGCGTGTTTATCACCCCGTTTTACATCACGTGCTATTTTGGTGATACGATTCTGTAGTGTTTCAAGGTCAGCGAGAATGAGCTCCATATTAATGACCTTGATATCACGAAGCGGATCGATGGAACCATAGACGTGGGTCTGTTCAGTCCCGGTATTGTCCTGAATATCAAAAATACGCACCATGTGGAGAATGGCATCAACCTCGCGAATGTTTGCGAGGAATTTATTTCCAAGACCTTCACCTGTTGATGCACCTTCAACCAGTCCAGCAATATCAACAAATTCTACAACAGCGGGTATTTTTTTTACTGAGTGTGAGAACTCAGCAAGCGCATCGAGCCGTGCATCAGGAACAGCAACAATACCCACTGATGGATCAATGGTACAGAACGGGTAGTTTTCAGCAGGCACTGATTTTTGTGTGAGCGCGTTAAAGAGGGTCGATTTTCCTACATTCGGAAGACCAACAATACCAATAGAGAGTGACATGTCTATTGTTTCGATTGCCACGCAAGCATGAGTTTTTGGATTTCAGCCTGGTTTTCACGCATGACCTGCATCATTGCGAGTTGCTCATTTTGACCTTGTTTTTTCTTAGCTTCAATCTGTGATTGAATCTTCTTGAAAAATTCCGGGTTTTCAGAAACTAAAGCAATGAGCATATCTTGCTGATTTTGTGGTAGGTTCTTCATTTTGGCACGAACCAATTTTTTAATTAAAAAGTCTTTAACTCCCATAGTGTGTTATAAATTATATAAGTAATTACAACCGTAATACTACCAAAATAGCCTATTTTTACAATCATCCATACGTATGGTTTTGACTCAAAATATGTAATAATATCCCTACTCGTACGTCATATACTATGAAAGACGAAGACAAACAACAGTATACTGAACAGTTCATAGAGTACTACGAAAAGTACTCTGACGATATCTTTCGTTTTTGCATGGTAAAAACACGAAATCGCTCACGATCGCTCGATATTACCCAGGACACCTTTATGAAGTTTTGGGAATACATTATCGCAGAACAAGACATCGAAAACGAGCGACCGCTCTTGTACCGAATTGCCAACAACCTCATCATTGACGGATACCGAAAAAAGAAGCCAATCCTAGTGGAAGACTTTAGTGCCGGATCATACAACGACTATCTACACGACGATCACGAGACGCGTATGGTCGATAAAATTGATGGTGAGAAAGCAATTACCCTTCTTCATCAGTTACCAGAAACAACGAGAGAAATCATCAACCTAAGGTTCATGCACGATTTTTCAATTATGGAAATTGCACACACCTTGGATATGAAACCTAAAACGGTATCAGTATACCTCCACCGCGGACTCAAACGACTTCGCGAAATCTTAGAAGAATATGAAACCTAACAATCGACTAGAAAAATTCATAGGAGACATTGAGTCAATCAAAATGACTTCATACGAGAAAGATGAGATGCGTAATCACCTCACATCTTTTGCGCTGTCGTATACCCCTGTGGTGAGCCCGTATCATCATGTAGTATTTCTCATGCGACGAGGGTTAGCTATGGCATTTGTTGTTATTCTGGTTGTTGGATCGCTCTCGAATGTCGCGTCTGGACAAGCACTCCCTGGAGATACGCTCTACCCTGTGAAAATTGTACACGAAGAGATTAAGCTTGCTACAACCTTTGATACCAAAAAGAAAATCAGTTACGAAATCAAACGAACGGAAAAACGTATTCGTGAAGCAACCGAACTAGCAACACAACATGATCTTGACGAGGTAACTCAAATTCAAATAGCCGATACCATCAAGAAACAAACCAACAAGGTAACAGAACGTATCAATGAAGTAAAATCAGAACACCCTGAAGATGCATTGGTCCTAAACGCTGAACTTAAGTCAACCATAAAACTAAATGCCGAGGCGCTCAAGCATGTAACTACCACTGTTGAAAAACAAAAAGTTTCTGATGATGGTGTACAAACGGATGAAAACGAAGTAGATGTTGTTGAAATACAGGATACTGAAAACGAGGTGGATGCACAGCAAATACAGGAAGATAATGCTGAAAATACATCACAAGAAACTACACAAGAATCTTCTCCTACACACCAAGAAGATGGTAAATACGTGGACGTATCTGTATCATCAGCGGAATCTCTCTTGGAAAGTATTGAAGAAGAAGTAAAAAACATTGAAGCATTTGAAGATGCAGTTTCAGAAGAACTAACGAAAGATGAAGAGGAAGAGATTCATCAAGATATGAATACTGCTGAACCAACATCGCAACCATCAGTAAAAGAACAACCTACTGAACGGGTTGATGTTGTTAAATCACCTACTGAACAGGTTGATGTACATGATCTTGAAAATGAGATTGATTCATTGAAAGAGATTCTTGATCTAAAAAAGGAAATCAAGAAGGTAAAGCAAAAGCTTACACTTCAAGAGGGGGTTTACGCACTCACTGAGACCTTTGATGAAGTGGCAGTGTATAAAAACGTTGAGGATCTTATTGAACGAGGTAAGTATAAAAAGGCCTTCGTCGCACTACAAGAGGTGCTCACTTACTACCAAGAGCAATTTATTGTCCAAGAACTCGCGTTTGATCTTGGAATCACGGTGAATCAAAAACCAACTGAAACCGTATCAGATACTGAAACCGTGGATCAGAACTTGCTGTTACAAGCACAAGAAAAAACTACCAGAGAGTAGTTTTTTAATTGTTTATTCTATTAATTCAATATCACCAATTACCTGAAGCTCAGCACCTCGTTCGTCTATTTGTGATGTACGGTAACGTGCACGAATGAGCACAAGAAGGAGTGCAACAACACCCACAACAAGTGTCATAATAAACAGGCGGCTCGTATGTGTAGATTGATCGCCTTGAGTTTGATTCTGTGACTGTGAGGCCTCTCCAAAATCTACAACTTGTTTATCGGGGTGTTCTGCCAAAAAATTCACAAGTGCTGTAGTTGCGTCACTGGTGATAGGTACTTCTTCAAGGGTATCATCCCCTTCTACGTGTTCAGAATATATTGCAATGGGTGGTGTTGCTACACCAACCTGCATTATTTCACCAATTTCATTCAAAAGTCGAATACTGCCAGCGTGTACGTATCCCAGGTTATGAATAGTACGTGGAATGGTCACTTCTCCTTGTGATGCAAGCATCAAGTATCGTGGAAAGGTATACGTATGATTATCGTATACAAGACTCCATCCATCAAGATCAATAGGTATGGATGCACCATTGTGAATGGTAACACCACCACTACCATCAACAGCCACAATCGAGAGAACATGATCGTGTACCTGTATGCGTTTGTTAATCATTACCTTTGGATCTTCACCTGCCTCTTGGGCAAGCATACTCCGGTAGTATTCAAGAACAACCTGATATTCACCAGGATACTGGTACACATGTTGTGTTTCAAATCGTTCGTCCGAAGTATACACAGAACCATCACCAAAATTAAGATAAAAGACACCCCTCTTGAGCTTTGTATCTTGACCATTACGCGTATGAACAACGTACGCTTCAATATTCGTTGGTGAACCACTGATTGCTTGCTTCTCTATGGTAAGGTAACCAGTGTAGTAGTCATCAACAACTACTTCTTTTTTTGTTGTACTTGTCGAAGACGAGGATGTTGTCGCGTTATTCGTATCACCAGGATCACCTTCTCTTGCGTTTACACTACCTGGTGTAGGTAACGCTTCAATCCATATTCCGTTTGTAAGTTGTATGCTATTACCATTACCGAGCGCTCCGCCATCAGCTGAATAGGTAATTTCATCTTGGGTGGTACGATTCTGATCAGCAAGCGCAATCGTCTCGCCAGTATTGTTAAGCGAAAATGAACTTTTCACAAGGTTAAGTGATGAACCAAATTCAGCATATATATTTTCAAGGTTTTGAACAATTAGTGCACGTTCACCCGCACCGATCGAGACAAATCCATCGGGTGTTAATCCGTGGTACGTGTCATTTTCAAAAAAGTACCACGATCCAATATCGATATCACTACTTCCACTATTATAGATTTCTACCCATTCAAAACCAGAATCGGTACCCTCGTGATCATACATTACCTCAGTAATCTCAACTTGGGCAAGCAGTATATGAGGAACACAAATAAAAAGGAGGAGAACAAAGAATTTAACTGAAAATACCCCGAAGTACATCTTCTGGTACTTCTTTTTTTTGTTCAGTATTGGTTTGCGGTGATGATATTGTGCTTGTATCTTGTTTGTGTTGTTGAGTTGTATCATGATTCGATTGTTTAGGTTGTTGAATTGTTGGTCCAGACTGGTTCGGTTGTTTGCGAACCTGCTTTTGAACAGTACGCTTCCCACCCATAGCTTTTTTAAGAACTTCTTGAAGAGAGGACATGGTATCTACTTTTGCCCCGCGATCAGATGTAGCTGGCTGTTGTTTATTGACTGAGGCAGCACGTTGAGTGACCGATTCGGGTATCTTTGTTTCAGATGTCTGAACGTTCCCTGTTTTTTTAAGTGGCTCTGATGTTACGTCATGCTTGCGTATATTTTCAACAACTTCTGGGAGAATTTTCTTTTCCTCACCACCTCCCATTTTATCAAGCAAGCTATTCAACTTTGGTGAAACAATTTTCTTCATTTCAAGTTCAGCTTCTTTTTCATCAAGTTCTTTTGCGACCTTTTTCAAAGGGCTAGAACCATTATCTCGTTCACCCTTCGGAATAATGAAACTCTGTTTTTCAATTTTTTTGGGTGATATTGAAGGTGTGGCGTTGGTATTCGCTTTTGGCATACTCCCATCATCATTACGAAACGTACGTTTTTCAGGTTTATTCACTGGCTCGTACCATTCCGTAATACTCATTTCAACTTCTTTCCGTGGTCGTGCAAACTGTTCTCGCGATGATTGAATAATTTCCGCGCGCATAGAAACAGGTGGTCGCTCAACGGGTGCAATGGTGCGTGCTGAAAAGGGTCGAGATCCAATCCCGTCAATCATCAATGAGAGGTAAATCTGGAATTTACCGAGGTTCACCAGGTCTTCTGAAGTAAACGTTGGAGCAAATTGTTTTTCAAAGATTTCTGCATCGTTTGCTCCAATACGAAAGGTGATCATCGTTCCCACGTTACCAAAAATTGCCGATGCAACTGATTCCTCCATTTGGTCAACGTATTGATGAGCAACCGTAAGGTTGAGCTTGTACTTACGTGCTTCAGACAGAATGTCAGCAAACGATTCATTAGCAAAGTTTTGAAACTCGTCCACAAAGAAAAAGAAATCAGGGAGTTGATTCAACCTGGTTGCACCGACATCGGCTCGCGACAGAGCACCAAGAAACAACTTGGTAATGAGCATTCCCCCAAGAAGGTTTCCATTGGATTCACCAATGAGTCCTTTCGAGAGGTTTACGAGGAGAATCTTTTTCTCATCCATAATCTTTCGAAAATCGATGGACGAGTGTTGTTGCCCAATAATATTACGAATCAATGGATTCGCCGTAAATTGACCGATTTTGTTCTGAATAGCAGCCCCCGCTTCACGTGCGTATCGTGGATCCCATTTGTTGTACTCATCAATCCAAAATGAACGCACTGACGCATCAGTCACATGTTTAATCACATCATTGCGATAGTCTTTCTCAGCGAGCATGCGATTGACTCCAAGGAGTGTTGCATTCGGGTATTCGAGGAGCGCAAGGAGGGTGTTTGAGAGAATGTACTCCATACGAGCAGACCAGGCATCAACCCAAATCTTCTTGAACGATGCCATGAGTCCAGCTACAACCAAGTGGCGTCGATCGGGTTCAACTGCTTCAAGTACATTAAATGAAATAGGGTAATCAGTATCAAAAGGTGCGAAGTACACAATATCACGCACACGATGTGATGGTACGTATTCAAGAAGTGTATCAATCGCTGAACCATGGGGATCCATAAAACACATCCCTTCTCCATTAAGGATGTCTTGCGCTGCCATATTTTCAAGGAGCGTTGATTTCCCCATTCCCGTCTTTCCGATGACGTAGACGTGACGTGAACGGTCTTTGTTTTTGATACCAAACTTCGTGCGGTTATTCCGAAAATCGGTCTCTGCAAAGTAGGTGACTTGTTCCCCGTTTGACATGGATATAGTATATCACAATGGTTTTTTTAATTTACATAATAAAAAACCCACCTTATTGTAGAGATGGGAATGTAGAATATTAATTGTCTTTAGAGGTGGTCATATTCTTTTGGTATTCTGAGGGATTGTGGGTTACTACCATCCCAGGAGATATCACCCTGCAAAACCATATTGGTAATAACAGGTTGCCAAGTATGTTCGACACGATTAACCAAACGACTAATCCCATGGGCAGTGGTAGCGGAAGAAATATCAACAGGTATCTGAAAGAATATTGGACCTTGATCATACTTCTTTGTTACAAAATGCATGGTCACAGCACTGTTTTGTAACCCATCATTGAAAACTGCTTCATGTACATGCTGACCGTACATACCCCTTCCTCCATACCTAGGAAGTGGACCTGGATGAATGTTGATAGTGGTTTTAGGATCTAGACCCTTAACTAACTTTAACCATCCAGAGAGACACACCAAATCAGGTTGAAATTGCGAAACAATATCCTGGTAAGCAGATTTAGTGTAAGGTCCATCAAAGTGAATAAATGGAATTCCTAATTCATCCGCCTTTTCTTTCACGCCGCCATAGGCATGGTTAGATACAACAGCAACAATATCACCATCGATGATGCCTTTTTGAGCTGATTTTGCTAATACTTGAAACCCTGAACCACCACCGGTCTCAGTACCAGAAGCAAATACCATTAATGTTTTTTTCATATTCTTGTGTATAAAGTTTGTAATTGATGTACATTCTGGATTTTAATTTAACAATTATTTGTATTTATATCAAGTAGATTATGTGGTTTTTTTGACAGGACGAGTTAGGAGATAAATTCCTAGAATACTCAGCGGTACTGCAATAATTTGAATTAATGTTGGTTGATCTTTAAAAATAATGTAGGCAAACACGAGTGTAAAAATCGGCGACACACTCGAAAGCGAGATTGCCTTGGTAACGCCAAGCCGATAGATGCTCTCGATCCACAAAATTTTAGTGAGACCAAACATAATGAAGCCATTAATGAGAATCGCCCACCATAGGTTCATAGATGGAATACTCACTGACTCGCCAAGTACCCATGCGAGTACGAACAACACCGGCGTTGCAATGATGGTTCGGAACAACAGTATCTGCTCGCTACTGATATCAGCACGTAACCCTTTTTGAAAATGATTTCCAAGAGGTGCGACCATCATTGCGAGCACAATCAACAGATCACCTATCTGTAATCCATGAAAATTAGGCGACAGCACAACGACCACACCTAAAAACATGAGAGTAGCTCCTGTGATGTAGGTAGCACTCATGTATTCCTTTTTCCATACATTGAAGAAAAGGTAGGAAAACAAAATTTCAGACGTACCAATGATGGCAGCGTTCCCTGCAGTGGTATGTTGAAGACCAATGTAATACAGAACGTACAAAATAATACCTGTAATTAAAGCAATCATCGATAGCTTGAACAGAATATCCGGGCTCCATATCGGTTTCCATGATTTTCGAAGAATAATAACAATCGCAAAAAACAGTATAGAAATTCCTGTCGTCCACGCGAGAGCGGTAATAGGCGCTAATCCTTGTGATGAGAGGATAACTAAAATAGGAAATAAACCCCATACGATTGATTCGCTGAGGATGATCGCCTCCCCTGTTCGTTCTCGAGAAAGTTTTTTCATGGTGCTGATTATACGTAAAAACAAATTTTTTGTAAGTCATTGCTATTATCCCCATATCGATCCACAGCGTTTCCCCGATAGAAATTTTTGCTTATCGGTAACCTCGGTTACAATGCATCCATACTCTTATGGCACAACAGACACACAATCTGCGGGTACCACCGCAAAACATCGATGCTGAGCGAGCACTTCTCGGTTCTATTATGCTCCGTCCGGTCGCATTGAACGACGTGATTGATCAGATTCATGAAGACGATTTCTACGTGCAGAAACATCGAGTTATTTTTCGCATCATGACAGAACTCGCGCGGGTTGGTGATCCCATCGACCTCGTATCAGTATCAGAAAAATTAACCAGCATGAATTTGGCTGAACAGGCAGGTGGATTGTCGTACCTGAACGAACTCGCTAATACGGTACCCTCGTCAACCAACATCGACTACTACGCAAAAACAGTTGGTAATAAATCAACCCTACGCAAACTCATCGAGGCTGGTGATTACGTCAGTGAGCTCGGATTCCAAGAAGACGAAGAAATTGACAAGGTACTCGATGACGCTGAGAAAAAAGTATTCACCATCACTGCAAATCCAAAAGGTGGTGATAAATTTACGAGCATCAAAGACATCATTCCAAAATCGTGGGAGAAACTTGAAATCTTGTCCCAGGGTGATGGCAAACTTCGCGGTGTGCCAACGGGATATATAGCGCTCGACAATATCCTTTCTGGATTTCAAGAATCTGATTTGATCATTATCGCAGCCCGACCATCAACAGGTAAGACTTCGCTGGCACTCGATATCGCCCGCAAAGTCGCAGTCAACCACAACGTTCCGGTTGGTTTCTTCTCGCTCGAAATGAGCGCTGACCAGTTGACCGATCGTATGCTCTCGGCACAGGCACAGGTCGATGCCTGGCGAATTCGAACCGGGCGCGGACTCACTGATGACGACTTTGCGCGTATCTCGCAAGCTATGGAAACATTGAGCAAAGCCCCAATCTATATAGACGACAAACCAGGAAACAGCATCAATCACATGCGATCGACTGCTCGCCGATTGAAAGCTGAACATGGGCTTGGACTGGTATTCGTCGATTATCTTCAGCTCATGACTACATCAAAAAACTACGATTCGATGGTGAACCAGGTAACCGAAATTTCACGCTCGCTCAAGGCACTCGCACGTGAGCTTGAAGTACCGGTCATTGCACTCTCACAGCTCTCGCGTGCAGTTGAACAACGAGGTGGTAAACCACGACTCTCTGACCTTCGTGATTCTGGCTCGATCGAACAGGACGCTGATGTCGTAATGTTCCTCCACAAAGAACGCAACGAGGATGGCGTCGGTCGCAGTCAAATTACTGACATCCTCATTGAAAAACACCGAAACGGTGCGGTCGGATACTGCCAACTCTTCTTTGATGAAGCGAGAACCACCTTCCTCGATCTCGACAAAAAACATCAAGATTATGAAGGAGGAGGGCTCGATGATGAGTTTTAAAAAACAAGCTTGTGCTTGTTTTTTGACATAAAATAATTAAATATTATAATGAAATTAAAGCTCTTTTAGTGATTATGAATGTTCTTTTATGAGGATATTCATAATCACTAAAGACTTTTAAAAAATGAACAAAATCTTTAAATACTTCCGAAGTACTACATCTTGTTATGTGAGTTTATTGGGATTACTCTTTATTTCAGGGTTAGTAATTGCCAAAGGATTTTCAGTTATTGAAGGTAAAACAATCGTCTTATCTATAATAACTGGTTTTATCTTAGTCCTTGTGCATACCATATTGATCGCAATGATCCAGGTTTACGATGCTGTTTGTAAACCCATTTGAAAAAAAAATAATAATAGATTTCCCGTGGAATTGAATGTTCTACGGGTTTTTATAATTTTTCAAAATTTCTAAAATCTTGGAATTCAAGATGCTGAAGTGTGAGTGTCTGGAGGTGTCCATAAACGGACAGTAACAGACCAAACGCAGAAATGCGAGATTTTAGTATTTTGATATACTTACCTAGTGAATAATCGTATTGATAAATTGGCAGAACTCTTTGAATCATTTCCCGGAATCGGACGGCGACAAGCGCGCCGATTCGTCTACTACCTCCTCCACAAAGACCAGGGGTACATTAACGAACTGGTCGCAGGGATACAAAACGTAAAGGCTGAAATTAACCAATGTAGCGAATGCTATCGCTTTTTTCCAAAGAATGGTTCACTGGTGTGTGAAGTATGTACCCAAGCAAAGGATTCAAAGCAACTCGCCATTGTCGAAAAAGACGCTGACTTTGAAAACCTCCACAAGACCCACGTCTATGATGGAAAATATTTTATCCTCGGAGGATTCATTAACGCGAACGAGAAAAAACGTTCGTACGCACGGGTAGATACACTCATCAAACGTATTGAGCGTGACACAGCATCAGGAGCACTCGATGAAGTTATTTTTGCTCTCTCAATCAGTCCCGAAGCCGAACACACGCGTATTCGTCTCTACACTATGCTCCGTGATGAATTCCCGAACCTCACCTTTTCAACACTCGGTCGTGGGCTCTCAACAGGAACAGAATTAGAATATTCTGACACCGAGACGCTGAAATACGCGTTTAAGTCACGGATTCAGCAATAAAAAACCACCATTATTGGTGATTTTTTATTAAGCGAGTTTGGTGATCTTAATCTTCATGAACGGTTGTCGGTGTCCCTTCTTCTTGAAGTATCGGGATTTTGCTTTGTAACGAATAACGGTTACTTTTTTAGAACGCCCTTCTTCGAGCAGTTCTCCGGTAACGTTTGCTCCAGCCAAGTATGGGGTACCGATCTGTGCTGCCTTTCCGTCATCGGTCATCAGCACCTGATCGAAAACAATTTTATCTCCTTGGTTGAAGTCTCCTTGAAGTTTTTCGATGGTTATGACATCGCCTTCTGAAACGCGGTATTGTTTCCCACCGGTTTCAATAATTGCAAATTTACTCATAATACCCGCCATTATACATACGAATTCATGTCTGGCAACCTGCGCGTTCATGATTTTATACCATGATTTGATATACTATGTGCAGTCATGAAACTCTATAATTCACTCACCAAAGAAAAAGAAGGATTCAGGTCGCGCCAACCTGGCGTTGTCAAAATGT
The DNA here is from genome assembly GCA_020428645.1 of Patescibacteria group bacterium. Taxonomy (GTDB): domain Bacteria; phylum Patescibacteriota; class Minisyncoccia; order Phycocordibacterales; family UBA1006; genus UBA1006. The sequence goes on along the minus strand of JAGQMN010000001.1, from coordinate 19,498 downwards.
ACCATTGTGGACCAACAGTGTACGATTACGTACACATTGGAAACCTTCGATCTTTTTTGCTGGGTGATATTGTACGCCGTAGTTTTGAGTTTCTTGGTTACGAGGTTAAACAGGTAATGAATATTACCGATGTTGGACATCTCGTGTCTGATGGAGATGATGGTGACGATAAAATGACCAAGGGCTTAAAACGCGAAGGTAAAGATATCACCATTGACAATATGTTAGCGCTCGCCACCACCTACGTTGATGCGTTCACACAAGATTTGACTGACATGAACATCCGTACTCCACACCACTTACCGCGAGCATCAGAACATATTCAAGAAGACATTGATATGATCACCACACTCGAACAAAAAGGTTTCACCTATACGACGAGTGACGGTGTGTATTTTGACACTGCACAAATGGCAGACTACGGAAAATTAGGTGGACTCAATCTCGATAACGATAGCGAGGGTCGGATTACCGAGAACACTGAAAAACGACAACTTGCCGATTTCGCGTTGTGGAAATTTGATGCAAAGCTTGGTTGGGAATCACCATGGGGACAAGGATTCCCCGGTTGGCACATCGAATGTTCAGGAATGGCGACAAAGTACCTCGGATCACAGTTTGATATTCACACCGGTGGTGCTGACCTCCGCAGTGTTCACCACAACAATGAAATTGCACAATCAGAATGTGCAACTGGGTGTTCACCCTTTGTGACATACTGGCTCCATGGAGAAATGTTAAATGTCCAAGGTGAGAAATTATCAAAATCAACGGGTGGCAATATTACCCTGAACACCCTACGAGAAAAAGGATTCAGTCCTCTTGCCTATCGTTACCTTGCACTCCAAACACACTATCGATCACCAATGAACTTTAGCTGGGAGGTGCTCCAGGCAGCTGATAATGGATTACATAATATCTACCGAGATATCATGCGACTACGTGAACACGCGACGACGACACACGGATGTGTTAGCGGTAACTACCGAGAGGACTTTGCAGCAAAAATCGAGGACAACTTTAACCTTCCGCAGGCACTGGCGATATTTCATGATATGTTGAAATCAGATCTATCAGATGCTGATAAATTGATCACTGCGTACGAACTCGACACGGTGCTCGGTCTTGGGCTTGAAGACTATGAAGGGAAAGAAGTGCTGGTAAACCAGGAACTCCAGGAATTACTCGATAAACGTAAGGCAGCTCGTGATGCCAAAGACTTTGCAGAATCTGATCGACTACGTGATGCCATTGCTGATATGGGATACACGATTTCTGATGTTGACGGAGAGCAACACCTCGAAAAAAAATAGCACCCCTTCGTGCTATTTTTAAATATGTTCAAGAATCCACGCGTTCACTTGAATACGCCAACGACGAATAGTTTCCATAATGTGACCAAAGAATCCATCAACAAATCCAGAGATTTCAGTATCAACTTCAACGAGTGCCTCCTGGCTCCCTGGTGGAATTTGATCTTCAAAATCTTCAAGATGATTTTCACGAATAGCACGTTGATTCGCGCTTTCGGTATTCACCGCTGTTGAATCATGAAATGCCTGGTACGCAAAGTATCCCATACCAAGGAGAATGATAATGATGACGAGGTTTCTCATAATATGAGTATACCAATAATTAAATCAATTTCGTACAACCCGTACTCACAATTAACATTTTGGTATCACGAGGTAGTTGGTCTTGCATTTGCAGCATCAGCGCAAGCCCAGCAACGGCTGATGGTTCAACCTTAATGATTCTCTCTTGCCCTGCAATGATTTCCTGTGCTTTTTTAATAAATGTTTCACCAACGGCATACACATTTGATTCCTTACCACAGAATCCTCGATCCTTGTACGTCTGTAACCATTTTTCGTTGTAGTGTGAAAACGGTAGGTGTGGTGAATACAACTTTGTTGCTGTTGAATGTGGGTTGTTGGTTGTCGCACCCAAGAAGTTACAGTTCATCAAACGGGCAACGTCACCATCAAATCGTGGATCGTGTTTCGATACTGCGATTTCTTTTTTACTGACATTGAGAATATTTTCATACAGTGCCCCCGTCCCAAATGGAATAAAACAATAGTCAGGTGAACTATTAATAATTTCATACGCGAGCCAATCATAAAACCGGGTATCAGGGTCGAGTGTTTCGTCTGAGGTGATATCAATTCCTGCAATATTGTTGGTTAACGAAAGTATCTCTTCGGAGCTCAATGGTTTTTTTGAAAGGTCGGTAAAAAAAGTTACACAACCAATAGCATCGAGACTTTGTACAATATGTGTATCAATCGAATAGTCTAACAGCACCCGTAATGGCGGTAGACCGTATCGTTTCAACTGTGTTTGAATGGCGAGCGCCGCACTCCCTGATGAGATAAGCGACATCGTTGGAAGTTCCGTAATAATACCTTTCTTCTTTGATAACAGGTACTGTCGATAACTCACAATAATTTCCCACGCCATGCGATCCTTGTGGGTTCCTGTTGGGTTCGTGCCCTCATCCTTCAGCCACACATTTTCAAATCCTGGGACGGTAATCTGGTAGGTTTCGGATGCGGGGAATTTTGGGTTATCAGCAGGAAATTCTGGGTTGCGCGGGTCATTATCAGATGCAATGACAATGCTATCGAGGATATGTTGTTCGTGTTCTGTGAGCGCCATAGCTACTATTGAGTATACAAAAAAAAAAAATGCATTTTTGTCTTTAATAATTTGACATATTATTATTAAATAATAATCTGAAATAGATAACACAAAAAAATAGATCATGGCAGACACACAGTTACTACCAGGCGCAAAGATTTTAACAAACTGTTACTTTTTACAGTTTGAATTAAGATTGGACTACAAAGAACACAATCAATTATTAGAGTATTTCGAAAAGGAGAAAGGAATAATGACACAACAACAACGCGAGGAGTTTGTTGCTGCGATTATTCCGGCCGATAGTGATAATCAAGTAACGATAGTAATCATTGCTACTGGGCACATTGAGCTCTATGAAAAATACAAAAAGAAATTTAATCTGTAATAAATAAAAAGATGGGGTTTAGTAACTTCATTTTTTTTAATACCCCTCTTGTTGCAATACTTCCATCGCCTCTTTTGCCTTCTTTGACAATTTCTTTGGGATTGAGATTTTTATGTTAATCAATAGATTACCCTTTGCGCGATCGATGATAATTCCCTTTCCAGCAACACGCAAGGCTGTACCGTGATTGGTACCTGCTGGAATTTTGATATCAAGTTTACTATCGTCGAGCATCGTAATTTTGTGAGTAACTCCTAGTACCGCATCACTCATACTGATCTCATGATCGAGGATGAGGTCGAGTCCATTTCGTTTAAACATTGTGTGTGGTTGTACGAGGACTTGTACGAAGAGGTCACCTGACGGTCCTCCTTTCACTGCCTGACCACGACCTGAAATACGTAAGGTATCACCGTTTTTGATACCTGCAGGAATGTTAAATTCAATCGTATCTTTTTCACGCGTAATCCCTGCACCCTTACAGGTTGTACATTTGTCTTTTGGAACTTCTCCACGACCCTCACATGTAGGACAATCAGTAACGGTTGCAAAAATACCCATGACCTGACTCTGTACCTGACCTTGACCATTACATTCAGGACAGGTCGTCATGGCCGAGCTTGATTGCGCACCCGTACCATTACAATCGCTACAGGTTTTCGCGTGGTCGAGGTTGATAGTTTTCTCTACACCAAAGACCGCATCGATAAAACTGATTTCAATGCGCATCTGCATATCGGCACCACGCCGTTGTCGTTGCCGACGTCCAAACCCGCCACCAAAGAGATCTCCAAGATCAATGTCTCCGAAATCGAAACCACCACCATTCTGAAATCCCGAAAAATCAAATCCACCAAATCCCTGTCCACCACCCATGTTTGGTCGTGCTGAACCGAAACGATCGTACTGCGCGCGTTTGTCTTTATTCGACAGTACCTGGTAGGCTTCGTTGGCTTCTTTGAATTTCTTTTCATCGCCATCTTGTTTATCAGGGTGGTATTTGTGTGCGATTTTACGAAAAGCCTTCTTGATCTCGTCGTCACTGGCATTTTTCTCAACACCTAAAATTTTGTAGTAGTCTTTACTCATAGATTTATAGAAAAGTTACCTAAAATAGGAGTCTCCAGTGAGAGGTAATCAGTTTTTGAAATCTGTAACGAATCAGTTCGAAGACCAATATTAAAATTGAGTGTATCTTCGAGATTGTTGTCTGCGTACGTTTGAAGACCAAGTACTGAACCAAATGGTGGAACTGATCCAGGCTCACAATCAAACTCATTTTCAACATCTGGATGGAAACTGAGTTTCTCTCCAACAACCTGTTGAATTGTTTTCATATCTACCTTTCTGTCTGCGGGAATGACAACTAACCATGATTCTTTGGATTTCTTACCCCGAACAACAATTGCTTTTGCTCCAGAACTCATAGAAACACCTCTCAAATCAGAGGCTTCTTGGCTCGTGCGTACTGGTTCATGAACATCATGTTTATGTGGAAGGTTACGTTCTCTAACCATATGTAATATTGTATCTCGATGTTGTTTTGACATGATAGGTGTGAGTTTATTACTCAATCGTACCAACACTATTGAATATTGGTACTCAGAGGAATAAATATTGTTTTATATTTTATATATGATTTAATGAAATTAAATATATTCTAATTAAAATCTTACATTGTGGAAAAAGACTTAAGAAAACCAGCTGATTACCCAAAACCTCAAGAGGGTGATACTTACCAAAGTTATAGGAAGCGAGTTGATAATTTAGTCAAGAAAGGTCTATTCCAACTCAATCGCTTAACCAATACTGACTGGTCAAATTACTGTTTGGGGGAAGATAAACATGATTGTTGTAACAATCTGATATCTTTTCAAACTAGAGTTTAAGATTTGTTTGAACAAGAGTATGTAAAATTACTACATATCCTTGTTCAAACTTTTTTATTTATCTGAATCCCCTTCTGAACTTTCTTCAGCCTCTACATCAACCGTATCTCCACCATCAGTTGGTGCATCACCTGCTGTGGTTTGTTCTTCAGCCATTTTTTTCTGCATAATTTCACCAATCTTTTGCATTGATTCTGATAGTTCAGCGGTTTTCTTTTCAATCGCATCTTTATCATCACCATCTTTAACCTCTTTGAGCACTTTTAAGGCATCGTCAATCTTGGTCTTGGTTTCGTCATCAACATCATCTGCATGATCCTTTAATGCTTTTTCAGCGGTAAAGATCATTGAGTCAGCTAGGTTACGCACGTCAATCAATTCTTTCTTTTTCTTATCTTCATCTGCGTGTTCTTCAGCATCCTGTTGCATTTTCTTGATCTCTTCGTCAGAGAGTTTTGACCCTCCTTCAATGCGGATTGAATTTTCCTTGTTGGTTGCCTTGTCCTTTGCCGTTACCTCGAGAATTCCGTTGGCATCAACGTTAAATGATACCTCAATCTGTGGCACCCCACGTGGTGATGGTGGAATACCTTCGAGGATGAACCGGCCAAGCGATTTGTTATCGGTTGCCATAGGTCGCTCACCCTGCACAATGTGAATTTCTACCGATGTTTGGTTGTCGGCTGCGGTCGAAAATACCTGTGATGCTTCGGCTGGAATGGTGGTATTTTTTTCAACGAGTTTCGTTGCAACACCTCCCATAGTTTCAATCGAGAGTGAAAGTGGGATCACATCGAGAAGGAGGACGTCTTTTACGTCTCCCTGCATTACCCCTCCCTGAAGTGCTGCTCCGAGAGCTACCACCTCGTCCGGGTTAATTGATTTGTTTGGTTCTTTACTGAAGACGTCTTTTACCATTTGCGAAATCTTTGGCATACGGGTTTGCCCCCCAACGAGAATAATTTCATCAATATCAGACGCTGACATACCTGCTGATTTCAAAACATCTTTGGTAATCGCAATAGATTTGTCGAGGTATGGTGCTGCAAGCTCTTCGAGTTTTGCCCGAGAGAGCGTGAGAAGAAGGTGTTTTGGTCCACTATCATCAGAGGTGATGAATGGAATGTTAATCTCGGTTTCAGTCGTATTTGAGAGTTCGTGCTTTGCCTTTTCAGCAGCTTCTTTCAGACGTTGCAGTGCAAGCACGTCTTTAGTCACATCAATACCTGAATCCTTTTTGTACTCGGTACCAATCCAATCAATAATTGCGCGGTCAATGTCTTCACCTCCCATGTGCGCGTCTCCCCCAGTCGATTTCACCTCGACAACATCGTCTCCAACCTCGAGCACAGAAACATCAAAGGTTCCTCCTCCAAAATCGTACACAACGATTTTTTCGTCTTTCTTTTTATTGAATCCATAGGCGAGCGCAGCTGCGGTTGGTTCGTTAATGATACGTTTTACCTCAAGTCCCGCGATCTTACCAGCGTCTTTGGTTGCCTGTCGTTGTGCATCGTCAAAGTACGCAGGAACAGTAATGACTGCTTCGGTTACGGTTTCACCTGTTTTTTCTTCAACGTCGGTTTTGATCTTCTTCAAAATCATCGCTGAAATTTCCTCTGGGGTGTAGTCTTTTCCAGACATGGTAATCATTACCTTGTCACTATCGCCTTTGGTAATCTTGAACGGTGAGTTTTTGACGTCTTTTTGAATCGCCTCATCAGAGAATTTGTGTCCCATGTAGCGCTTCACCCCGAAAATTGTGTTTTCTGGGTTAGTGACTGCCTGACGTTTCGCCAAAAGACCAACGAGTCGGTCACCGTTTTTACCAATCGCAGCAATAGACGGGGTAGTTCGATTTCCCTCGTTGTTTTCAATAATTTTTGGCTGTCCTCCTTCGATGAAGGCTACTGCCGAGTTTGTTGTTCCTAAATCAATTCCAATAATTTTGCTCATGTTTTTGTTTCGTTTACGTCTCTGTGGACTATGATGTTTCTAATAATGTTTTTAATGTCTCAAAATACGATTCTTTAAGTGGTTCTTGTAAATCTGATCCGTCCTGCATACATTCGAAATACGTTAGTTCGGTTGTGGTATCGTCTAGTTTTCGATAACTGTACGAACACTGATAACTCGTATCATGGTTGGTGAGTTCGAAGAATACATCTCTGTCGTAATCAGTGACCTCAAACGTGCCATAGTCATTTGTATACAAGGTACCGAGCCCAATTTGATCTGTATTCACGGTTTCTTTTCCAGCACCATCAATCCATTGTTGTGTATTTTTTGGCTCAAGTGTGAATTCAAATACCTGTGTTGGTGGTGCTTAATGACCTGTATTTGCTTAGTTTTCATAGTTTCCTACATTAACCTTTGCCGGTCGCAACACTATATCTCCTGCACGGTATCCTTTCTGAATAACTTTGACGATGGTATCGTGTTGATCTTCTGTATCAACCCTCACCCGTTCGACGGGTTCATGGATATTTGGATCAAATGGAACATCTGTCTGGTCGATGACCGAAACACCGTACGAATCGAGTGTGTTCATGAATTGTGTGTAAATATACTCAACACCCGTACGCCAGGCGGGGTCAACCTTTTCCCAGGCCTCCTTGTTACTGAATGCCATGTCGAATGAATCGAGCACAGGGAAGAAATCAGCAATGAGATTCAATTTTAATCCTTCGATGCGTTCTTTACGTTTCTTTTCTTCGTCTGATTTATAATTGGCAAAACTCGCACGCTCTTTCTGCCAACCTGTCAGATATTCTTGAGATTGTTTTTTCGCCTCTGTGAGTTCATCACGAAGTTTTTTGTTCTTGTCTTTTTGGCTTACCCCTTCGTACTCAGTTTCTTCGAATTCAATATCAATATCATCGAGCTGTTCTTTTTTTTCAGTATCTTTTTTACTCATATTTTTGTGTAAAATGTATATAACCAAAGGTTATATCAGAAATATATACCAAAAATATTTTTTTGACAAGTTTTTCATATATATGAAATTCTTGTAAAAAATAGCAATTCTGTTAGATTATAAGTGTTATATCTTGTTATGAAATCTAAACAAAAAATGAACGTACAGGAACTCATTTTACGCCTGTTATCAAAAAAACGTGCCTATAAACGCGATGATATTATCGAACATATAGAAACATTAATCGAAAAAAATGGCACTGGAACACATACTACTAAACCAAAATACGCCATTAGCCGAGCTATTAAACGAATGGTAGATGAAGATATACTAGCCGAGTACGAAACTGAACAATCATCATTTCTCTCGTTAACCTCATCAGGACGACACAAGCTCCGCAGTATTAAACTCTCATCACAGAGCCACCTTATTTCAACAACCTGGGACGGATACTGGCGCATGGTTATTATTGATATTCCTGACACCCGCAAAAAAGATCAAGATGCCGTTCGCTACATCCTCAAAAAAGCACAGTTTGTACAGATAAAGAATTCTGTCTGGATCACCCCCTATCCCCTCGAACACATGATGATTAACATGAAAGAAGATATGGGATTACGTGATGAAATCATGGTACTCGTGACAAACAAGTTAGATCCCATTACTGAACAGGTGTTATTTGAGAAATTTACGGGAAAAGAAAAAAAAGAAGATTAGGCTAAACACATTCGTGTCGCCCAAGGCTCTTCTTTTTTTGTGATCTAATGATTTGTGTCACCAATAAGAAAACTGTTAAATCAAATATAAATAAATAAATTGGGTATGCAATTTCAGTAAACGAAACATACGAAATTGCAAAAATACTAAAAAATCCCGAGAGCGTTGACATCAGCCACGCTAATTTTGTTTCAGAAAAAGGATTTGTATAGGTTTTTATAATCGTAGGAATACCAAACGATAAGTCTGGAATAATAGCAAAAATAATCGCGAGATCAGGATTGTTGAAATACTGCCATAGCACCACCCCAAGTAAACCAGATACTAAAAAGATACTGTCGTACTGGGAAAATATAGTTACTGCTACACCTTTCACATACGAAAAGATAACGACCACAAAACAGGCTAATGAGTTTACCAAGACGATGAACGCAGCCCAGTTAAACAGCTCGGACGACATAGCAAAAAATGCCAAAAGAGTAGTTAATCCCCATCCTGCCCAGCTAATAGCATGTGGTTGAACTTTTTTGCGTGCAATATCCTTAAGGTACGGGACAAAACCTATAAGATAAGAAATAATCGCAAATATGGTGAAAATAAGTTTAATCGTCATTAGTTTAACTTTCGATACAACGCACCGGTAAGCACCAAGATAAGAAATCCTGAAAGTAAAATTGCAAGTGGTTGATCAGCTAAAAATGGCGTTCGGTCGATAATCTTTTCAAAGCCATAGAATACGGCAACTCCTCCAAAGGTAGAGAGTCCGAGAAAAATAAACGGAAAACGGTGAACAACATTTTTTTGTACCGTTACTACTTTTTGTTCAATATCATGTTCAACGTGTTTTGCATGTTGAAAGAATGATTCATTTTTTTGATGGTTTTTTTCAGTTTTCATATACATTCATTATAACAAAAAACATCGAGAACGATGCTTTTTTATACTAACGCTTGCTCCATGCTGGACGCTTGCGGGCTTTGCGCAATCCTGGTTTCTTTCGTTCCTTACTTCGTGGATCACGTTTGAGGTATCCAGCTGACTTGAGCGCCCCACGTAATTCACCATTGTATTCTTCGAGTGCTCGAGCAATACCATGACGAATTGCGTCTGCCTGTGCAGAGATTCCCCCACCACGTACTACTACTGATACGGTGAATTGGTCTTTAGTTTCAACCCTAGTGAATGGTGAACGAACTACCTTCTGAAACTCTTCAACAGAAAAGTAATCATCAAGTGGTCGATCATTAATCACGTAGGTCATTTTTGCATCTGGAGTCAAACGAACCTGAGCGGTAGCATTTTTTCGGCGGCCAATAGCCGCAAAGTATTGTTTATCTGCCATAGTTATTCATTGATGATGAGATTCTTCATCATTACTGCTCGTAATTTATTGTTTGGTAGCATACCGTACACTGCCTTTTCAAATACCTCACGGTATCCCTTGCGGTCGATAAGGTGCTCTCGTGACTCATGCGTTAATCCCCCAGGATATCCTGAATACCGTGTGTACACATCTTTGAGTTGTGAATCGTTTAATTCAACCTGTGATGCATTATTCACCACTACACGTACATTAGGTGCAACATTTGGTGTGAATGTTGGTTCATTTTTACCTCGTAGAATCATGGCAATTTCAGATGAAAGACGACCGAGGCTTCCCCCAGCAGCATCGAATACGTATTCCTTTGTTTCTGTCTGTGTTGTCATAGTTCTTATACAAATTCAATAACAGCCATTGGACTCCCATCACCTTGCCGCTGTGGCAATTTCGTAATACGGGTATACCCACCATCGCGATCAACGTAGGTTGGTGCGATCTCATCAACGAGCTTGTTAGCTAATGTTTCTTGGTTACCAAGACGTGCAGCAATCAGACGACGCGTTGCAATCTCACCACCACGTGCTGTGGTGATCAATTTTTCAATGTACGGGCGCAATTCTTTTGCACGTGCCTCAGTGGTTTTGATACTTCCGTGAGTAATCAGTGCAATCGCAAGCGAACGAATAAAACCACGGCGTACATTTGCTTTTCGTCCAAATTTTCGATTTTTTCTTCCATGTCTCATAGTACTGTGTGATTAATCCTTCAAACGTAGTTTGAATGTGTGTAATGTTTCTTCAACCTCTTCGAGACTCTTTTGACCAAAGCCATCGAGCTCAAGGAGATCATCAGATGATTTCTGTACGAGTCCACCGAGTGTTCGGATACTCGCTTCATTAAGTGCTTTTTCTGTACGTGTTGAAAAGTCGAGTGTGTCGATACGTGTTTTCAAAAGTTCAACACGTTCTTCTTCGTCAATTTCAACAGCCGATGACTCAACACGCACAATTCCAGCATCAGTATCATTTTGTGTGATTACTGGTTGTGCTTCTTCTACCAGTTTCAAATCAAGAATACTCTTGAATTGAGTAATCATAATTTTGAGTGCTTGTTCAAGTGCTTCTTTTGCTGAAATACTACCGTCAGTCTCAAGGTTAATACGCAAGAGGTTATAGTCGGTTCGGTCTCCAACACGCATGTGTTCAACCTCGTAGTTTACCTTGCGGATAGGACTGAAGATTGCATCAACGAGAATAGTACCGATAGCTGGTTTATCTCCGCTGAAATCTTCTTTTGATACAAACCCGATACCTTTTGCGAGCGTAAGTTCAATCTCGAGTGAACCAGATTTTGCAGTAATTTCAGCAATGTGTTGCTCTGGATTCATCACTTCGATGTTTCCAGTCGTATCAAAGTCTTTTGCAGTAATGATACCAACATTCTTCGCATGCAACGTTACCGTTGCTTCACCTTCGGTATGCAACGCGAAGCGTACTTTTTTGAGATTCAAGAGAATGGTCAGTACGTCTTCCTTAACACCAGGAAGTGTAGCAAATTCATGATCAGCTCCTTTGATTTTAACTGAAATAATAGATACCCCAGGAAGTGATGAAAGAATAATACGACGAAGTGAGTTACCGAGGGTGTGTCCGTATCCTGGATAGAGCCCTTCAATCTCGTAGATTCCTTTTGAACCATCTTCTTCTACGACGTTAAGTTTTTTTGGGAGAACAATGTCTTGGTGGAACATAATAAGGCTTGGGTTTAATGATAAATAAGTGGTTAATGGTATACCGCATGTGGTACTAACGACTATAGAACTCGATAACTGATTGGAAGTCGAAGAATGGGTCAGGATTTTTAGGTTCACCACTCACGGTAACGGTTTGATTCTTTACATCGACGGTTAACCAATCAGGGATGATTGCCTGAGCAAGGCGATCACTCAAATCAGTAAACACTGGTTTATTTTTGCTTCCTTCGCGGAGGGTAATAACATCTCCTTTCTTCATCAAGTATGATGGCACATCGAGTCGTTTACCATTTACGAGAAAGTGTCCATGGGTGGTTAACTGTCGGGCAAACGCACGTGTAGTTGCCATACCTGAACGATACACTACATTATCAAAGCGTGATTCAATCGTCTTGAAGAGTACCTCTGAAGGAGCATTTCCTGACTTCGCTGCATCCATTGCGTGGTTCACGTAGTTTCGGAATTGTTTTTCAGAAACACCGTAGGCAAAACGTACACGTTGTTTCTTAATCAATGAAAGTCCGTAATCCGTTGGTCGTCGTGGACGTCCTGCACGAGATTTTGATCGCTTCTGCTCAGAGAGCATGAACTTTTGTCCCTGTGTTTTTTCGTATACGCCAGAACCAAGCCGACGTGCAATTTTGTATTTCTTAATCTTTGACATACTTATTACTATACGCGCCGTGGTTTTGGTGCACGCGGACCATTAAATGGAACAGGGGTTTTATCCTGAATGCGGGTAATATCAATACCGTGAGACACAAACCCTCGTACTGCTGATTCACGACCAGAACCAACACCTTTAACAACAACGTCAACTTCTTTGATACCAATGAGTGCAGCTTTCTCTCCGAGTACTTCCCCTACTTTTGCTGCTGCAAACGGGGTGCCCTTCTTTGCTCCCTTGAATCCAAGAGAACCCGATGATGAAAACATAATTGCGTTTCCATCAAGATCGGTAACAAGTGCCTTGGTATTGTTGTACGTTGACTGAACGTGCAAGATTGCCTTAGCAAGCTTCTTTTTTGGGACACGTGACAATGAACGAGATTTAAGGTTCTTGTCCATGGTACGTCCTTTTTGTTTTACAATTCTTTTCTTTCCCATATATCGTTAATTATTTCTTTCCTGAACCCATAGTGACACGTTTGTTTCCACGTCGTGTTCGACTGTTGGTTTTTGTTCGTTGACCTCGACCTGGCAACTTGCGTGTGTGTCGACCTCCTCGGTACGAATCAATGTCAATCAATCGTTTGATGTTTTGACTGACTTCGCGTTTGAGGTCTCCTTCGAGCATCATGGTTTCAAGAACATCTCGAACTTTCTGCTCATCGGCTTCGGTGACATCTTTGGTTTTGGTAACAGGATTAACACCTGCTTGTGCACAAATGGCTTGCGCCTTTGACAACCCAATTCCGTACAGAACAGTGAGTCCGTACTGGAGCTGTTTATTATCTGGAATGGTAATACCTGAAATTCTCATACGTATAGTGTGTATCGATTACTAAAACTACAAAAGAGGCAAAAACTACTGTCGTGCCTTGTTTCGTGGGTTTTTCTTGTTAATAAGATATAAGCGTCCTTTGCGACGTACAATTTTGTCGTCAGCACTTCGCTTTTTAATTGATGATTTTACTTTCATAATGACGATTATGTTTAAGGTGTTCTACGTCTCATGAGCGTGCGACATAGAAAAATACCGTAGGTTGTTAGAGTCTTTTGATAATGCGGCCTTTCCCTCCGTATGGATCCAGTAGTACTTCTACTGTATCACCAACAAGAATTCTAATACGGTATAATTTCATCTTTCCAGCGAGTGTGACAATCGGAAGTTCTTTGATCTCTTCTGGAGTCAAAGATGTTCGTTCATCATCTTCAAACTGAACGCGAAACATGGTATTCGGAAGATTTTCCACCACTACGCCAACTTTTGTGTTCTTTTCACCTGTGCTCATTGCGATGGGGCACATATTAGCAGAAAGCATATTTTAGTCAACAAGTAAAGAGCCTTTCTGCTGCCCTAAAGAATATCAATTAATTAAACGTTACAATGATATCGGTTGCATCGTCTGAGGTACGACCACGCCACGGTGGTCGTATGGTAACCTCAGCTCTATCAATACCGTTATGTGTACGTAGTTGATTCACCAGTTCACCACGTGGCACTGATGTGAGCCACGTTGCTATATCTGATTCATCGAGTACCCACTCAAAGAGTGGTGCACCCATCATGGTAACGGGAATTGAAGATACTGTTTCAAAATTAACATCCTGAACCGGTAATGACATAGATAGGTTACCAAGTGTCACAAGGTCAACAAATTGATAATTAAACGTCCGTGACACCAAAAAATTGAGAAGGTGTTCACGTCCGATACCAAGACCAATAATCGTCCCACGTAATGTCATGAGTCCAGTAGCACTTTCATCATCAAAAATAGTCGACACATCCTCGTGTGTTACACGAGTACTACCATCAATCAACATGAGCGCATTAGTCTTCTCGTTGACGAGTCGCACAGTAAGTCGATCACGGAGTTCTTGTTCAAGTTCAGTATTCACTGAAACAACTTGTTCAGGGGTTACGTACGGTTCAGTACCGGTAAACCCTCCCTCAAACCGAGTACTCGAAAATGCATAGATGCTGTTGTACTTGTCGGTGAGTCCTGCTTCTTCAAATCCTGGAAGCGTAAAATCAGTACTATCAATATTGTAGGCATCACCTGGTTCTGTTGCATAGAGGATAGCTGTCACGGTACCAGGACTATCTGTTTTTCCAGGAATAATGACCTCCTCACTGCCAAGAACAAATACTTTACCACTCGCTGACGTAAACCGTGTTTCTGGTAAGAGACGTTGCGGTTCTGTACTGTAATCATTGTAAATAGTGACCGTACCTTGTGCGTATCGAGACACAGGACGTTCTCCTGATGCAATAACCGGGATAGAAACTTCATCGCTTATAGCAATCACCTCAAAACCAAGCTGATCTTCCTGTGGATATCGATACACAGTTACTTGTTCATTGAGATCGAGGTACTCGATGTGAGGACGAATCGTTACCTTAGTACGATTGTTTGCTCCAATGATGAATCCCATAACACCCCATACCAGGAACGCAAACAGTATTCTTCGAAACCATTTCGAACGGATACCTCGTTTATATATGTGCTGAAGAGTTGTATGTACATGTACACGCGAATGACGAGGTGTGTGTGATTGTTGTTCACTATTATGATATTCATCATGTACTTTTTTTTCTATGGGCACAATAGTATCAGGTGAAAAAGAACGAGTGTCCTTCGTTCTTGTAACGGGTTGTCCATTTTTTCTTCTGATGCCATCCATACCAGTATTACGTTCTTATGCTGACTCTTCAATGAGCGTATCAAAAACACCGAGTTCTTTATCGTGAAAACAAGTGGTATCGTGAGCTTGAAAGAGCGTAATAATTTCAGGACGTGCACCTGCGTGCATGTGTTCTTGTAATTGATCGTACGAGAGTAATTGTTCCTGAATCCAGGCTACGTACTGAGCATCTGCCTTTAACACAATGGTATTGCTGAGTATCCCATGTTTGGCATACTCATCGAGAAGATCAAAAAATGCTGTGAACCATACCTTAAACGCAGTGGTGTATGCAGGTATGAGTGATGCTACGTACCCATCATCAAGGTGCTGTATAGGCGAGAGTTTCAAGAGTGATCGTGCTTTTGCATAGGGAACGTGTAATTGATCAGCGAGCGAGCGCACCATGTGGTGTAGACCAACAGGGAGAGATCCAATGTGATCAAGGTGATCATTGCGTACCACGAGCACATCAGTTACTTCCCCGCTCATATCAACAATAATACTATTATTCGTATCAGGGAGTAATTCGAGTGTCGTTTGATAGTTCACAAAAGTATTTGAAAGATACACAGGTTCATGATGAAACACTGATTGTATCGTTTCTGTGAAGGCTTGTTTAGTTGTTGCGGACATAACGCTCGCCAGTATGTGCACATCGACTTCGGTGAGTTCTTTACCAATTGGATTACGTACCGGGTATCCATGTGCGTACACATCAATGACACGATTATCAATCAGTTCAACCGTGTGGTCGTGGTACGCACTACTAGTGTGATGGTGTGTCTGATCAGTACTTTCTACAACCATCGCATTAGCGAGTTCTTGGGTAAAGGTGTATGGCTTCTTCTGTGCATGGTGTACAACACGTTTCTGACTGCTCATCCATGGAGTCGAAACATTTACGTACACCTGAGAAATCGGTAGCAACGCTTGGAGATGCACTTCATCTGCTACTGATGTTAATGTTGTAATAGTTTTCTCAAAAAAGCGTTCAAATGAATATGGTTCTCCATTAGTAATAGGTTTTCTTACAGAAAATAGCTCTTTGCTTTCAACAAGATCACCGCGTGCATTCTTGCTGTGACGTACAACAGCACCACCGATACTCGCACTATCAATATCAAACAGAATGTAGTGTTCAATTGTAGTAATTTTTTGTGACATACAACTAGCCGTTTGATTCTTCCTTGAGGATTGAGGCCTCTGCTTCTTCTTCAACAACACGCTTTACCTTAAACGCATTCTGAAGTTCGGCTTCTTTGGTTTCAAGTTCATCTTCAAGTTCAGACACGCGGTGTTGCAACTGTTTACGTGCACCCGAAGATACCATAGTAGCGTACAGGAGAAGGAGAAGTCCTGATACAACCAAACTGAGAACAACGACCCACAAGGTCTTTGGTTCTGTAACGAGAATTGGCGCAGCTCGATCAAATAGTGAGTACACACCGTAAAAAATCATGAGTGTGAGAAACAATTCAAACAACTTTTTAGCGTTGATGTTCATGCTGTTATTGTAGCATAAAACAAAACCACATAGAGGCTAAACCTATTGGTCGCCCACATACCTGGTTTTGTTTATTATTTTTTGAATATAAACAAGAATGATGGTAACAATAATACTTACTAAATAAGAAATAATTGTACCTATAATAAACCCCACAGAAGGAAATACAAGCATTGCAGTAATAGCGTAAAAAAATAATGAAAAAGAACCTAAAGGTGCTTTTTGCATACTTGGAAAAAGTGCAGTCACTCCGTACTGATAATGTATTATTACCATCATAATAGAAAAAGCAATTGGAAAGAGAGCTAGCACTCCTCCCCATACCGGACCTAGTATTTTTGCAAATAAGACAACAATAAGCAACACAAAACCAGCAGAAATCATTCTGATTAACCTTTGTTTTGATGTATATTTGATACTCACTGGTTTATAAAAATTCTTCAAATGAAGTAGCTTGTGGCTAACTATAACTAAGAACAAATAAAATATAGAACCAAACAATAAACTAGTTATCTCTAAATTAATAATCAAAACAGTTAAGGTAAACCAAACAATAGTATTAAAGAATAGTGTACATACAATTTGAAATATTTTGTCCTGAATTTTTACTCTAAGAAAGAAAGCAAGATAAGAATAAGTCATTACAAATAATACACTTAAGCCTAAAGGGAAAAGTATTGTAGGAACAATACTTGCTACTTCCTCTGAAGATGTTACCCAACCTAAAAAGAAAAAACCAAGTGCGAGGGTTGTTGGAAAGGCCAAAATAATACCAGATATATTTTTATGCACCCTTTCTGCAATAAAGGAAAGTAATGCAACCATTCCCCCACCAACCAGAAATGAAGAAATAAGTTGAATAATAAATAGCATGTTCACAAGCATATTTTATCACAAAATCACCTAGCTACGTGGTTTTGTCATTCAAGCACCGCCTTAATTCGGCGAACACCTGCCGAAGATGACTCTTCTTTGGTAATTTTGAACATTCCAAATTGTGCAATTTCTGATAGCTCTTCAACATGTGGACCTCCACAGAGTTCGCGTGAGTAGATATTTCCACTCTTATCTGAAATCGTCCATACCTTTACGGTGTCGGGATACTTCTCCCAGAACGAACCAACGACATCACTGTTCTTTGCCTTGTCTTTCGCCATCAACTGCACACCCATTTTAGCATTCGTTGCAATAGCATCATTAACGTATTGCTCAACACGTCTCAGAACTTCTTCTGGCACTTTTTCTCCGTAGGTGAAATCAAAACGACTGCGTTCTTCGGTAATGTTTGATCCCTTTTGGTGTACATCGGGACCGAGCTCCTTGCGTAACCCAGCGAGCATGAGGTGCGTTGCTGTATGCAGTGCACGAATTTTTGGAGTATCTTTTTCAAGCCCACCTTTGAATTTTTGTTCAGCTCCTTGTCGTGACAACGCCTGGTGTTCAGTACGTAGTTGTTCACATTCAGCGAGTGCCTGGTCAGAAATCTGAATACCAAATTGTTTTGCAAGTTTCTGTGAGATTTGGAGCGGTAATCCGTGCGTCTGTTCGAGATCCATTAAAAATTTCCCCGTAATAATGGTATTCGGATCATCTTTAATCTTCTTGAAAATCGCTACCCCACGCTTGATGATTTTGATAATCTTGTCCATCTCAGTTGCAACAATTTTAATCTTAACAGCAATTTGTTTCTCGTTGACATCTTTGAAATATAAATCTCGGTACATTTCAATAACCGCATGAATCAATTGTGAAATGATCGACTCAGAACATTCAATACTTTCAAGAGATTGGTACGCGCGCCGAAGAATTCGCCGCAAGACGTACCCACGACCCGTGTTTGAAATCACCACTCCGTCGTTAATCAGAAATACAGCAGTTTTAATGTGATCAGCAATAATACGTGCATCACGATCGTTGTAGCTACCAGCATGTTCTTTAATAATATTGAGAAGTGGCAAGAAGAGGTCGGTATCAAAAATATTCGTCGTCCCTTGCATCACCGCAGTAACCCGTTCGAGTCCTGCTCCAGTATCAACATTTTTTTGTGGTAATTGTCCAACTACCTCACCTCCCTCTTGGCGATACGCCATGAAAACATCATTCCAAATCTCAACAAGTTGTTGTTGCTCATCAGCCTGTTCAAATTCTTTGGGTGATAAATCCCCAAGGTGACCTGTCATATCGTAAAACATCTCAGTTGATGGTCCTGCTGGTGAGTTTGGACCTGCAGTCCACCAGTTATCTTTGGAGTCACGGTAGTAGATGCGATGTTCAGGAATGAACTCTTTCCAAATTTGAACGGCTTCGTCATCACGTTCTACCATGTCGTTCCCTGCAAAAACCGTTACATAGAGACGGTGAGGGTCAAGACCAAGACCTTCGGTTGTGTCAGTCAAAAACTCCCACGACCATGTGATCGCTTCACGCTTAAAATAATCACCAAGCGACCAGTTACCGAGCATCTCGAAAAAGGTTGCGTGGGTATTGTCACCTACCTCTTCGAGGTCACCGGTTCGAACACATTTCTGAGAACTCGCGAGACGTTTCCCATCAGGATGTGTTTCACCCATGAGAAATGGCACCAAGGGCTGCATACCCGCAGTGTTAAAGAGTGTCGCATTGGTCGTTTTTGGATCATCGTTCGTAATTAATGATACTGACGGCAAAATCGCGTGCCCACGCTTTTCGAAAAAGGTGAGGAATCTCGTTCTAATCTCTGATGAGGTCATACCACCAAGTATAAGAGAACTTCCTTAAAAATAAAGACCCTTGGGTGTTTTAAGAAGGAAACGCCAACATCGCCCCCATTCCAACCGTAAAGAGCCACGATCCATAGATCGCGTGTTCGATAGAAACCAGTACGGTCGATTTGGTATCGAGGTAGGTAAAGGCAAAGAAAACACCACCAACAAACGTAAGCACCAGGACGAGTGAATTCCTGAAAATAAGATGACATAAAGAAAAGAGTATGGCATTTACCAAAATAAGCTGATGATCACTCTGAAAGAGATTACG
>JAGQMN010000019.1 GCA_020428645.1 Patescibacteria group bacterium | reverse complement strand
AGTTGAACGTGTTCATTTTCTACACCATGTACTGCAGCTCGTGAAATTTTTGGACCCCCAGGGTATTCCATATCGAGCATACGTGCGACCTTGTCGAATGCCTCACCAACAGCGTCATCAATAGTTTCGCCAATGATTTCGTAGTCACCCCATCCACGTACCAACACCAATTGTGTGTGCCCACCAGAAACCAAAAGAGCAATCATAGGAAACGAAAAGGAATCGAGTGGAGATAATGCTTCATCTAGATTTTTGTAGTCATCCTTGAGGAGAATCGAGGTAATATGCCCTTCCATGTGATTCACTGGTACAACAGGGATATTCCACGCAACTGAGAGCGCACGTGCAAAATTCACACCAACCCACAACGCAGGCGCAAGTCCCGGACCATGCGTCACCATGATCATGTCTATGCTTGGTGTTTCGATGGTATTCAGGAGGGTGCGGAGTTGTTCGAAGAGTTCAGGCTCACGTTCAAGAATCTGTTGTAAGATGTCCGTATCTTGTAGTCCATTAGATGCCCCACTATACAAACCAGCGTCTCGTAATGCTTGGCTCAGTAGGGGAACCAGGTTCTTTGCATGTTCACGTTTTGCGAGCGCAGGGAAGACACCACCGTATTCGGCGTGAATATCAATTTGTGAAATGACGAGATCAGAGAGAACCCGAAAATTCGGTTCTGTGTCATTGTTGTTGGTTTGAATGATCGACAGGGCGGTTTCATCACAGCTCGTTTCAATAGCGAGTATGTTCATACGGCTCTACTATAGCAAAAACGTTTCAAAAGTGGAGAGAAGCTTGTCTTTTATAATATTTCTGATTTAATATAGCTGTATTATTCATTAGCTTGTATTATTATTTATGAAATCTTTGTTACAAAAAACCACCGTGTTTATAGCTCTTGTTCTTGCTAGTTTTGCGGGACAGCAGGTATATGCACAGACTTACGTTGTTGATCCATTGCCACCATACGGATACGGTACAACCCCATACTATTACCAGGACTATTCGTACTACTCTGGTGGATACGACCAGTCAGCATTGATTCAAGAGTTGACGCAACTATTGCAACAACTTCAGTCACAGCAATCATATGGCGGATCATATTCGTACCCGTACGGATACTACGGCGATCAGTATACCTATCTACCAACTGGTAGTGGATACTATGATGACTATTACTATTACGGCGACAGACATCTACACCCTGATGTACACACAGATACTGCAAAGAGCGTTCGAGATGATTCTGCTGAATTGAAAGGTCATATTCACATGAACGATTTCAACAACGGCATTGTGTTCTTTGTCTACGGACAAGATGAAAATATGATCGAAGACGTTGAACGTGATTATGATACGTATGAAGACGTCAAAGATGATGAAGAGCATGACGATTTCGAGGTAGAGCGAGTTGATCGAGATCTCGACGGTGATGATTCATACGAAGAGAAGGTAACGAATCTCGAAGATAACCAGGACTACTTCTTTGTTATCTGTGTTGAGTATGATGATGAAGACAGCGATGAAACACTTATGTGTGGAAGGGTACAAGATTTTGAAACCGATAACAGTAACAACGATGACGAGCCAGAAGCTGATACTCAATCTGCAGCAAACGTCGACAACAACTCTGCTCGACTTCGAGGAGAAGTTGATATGAATGATTTCGAAGATGGCAAGGTGTTCTTTGTGTGGGGTGAAGATGAAAATCAGGTAGAAGACGTTGAAGATGAAGATCGTTACACTGACATTGACGAAGATGGCGATGACCTTCAAAAAGAAGTTGTTGATAACAACCTCGATGGACATGATTCGTACGACCTTGAAATTTATGGACTTGATGGGAACACTGATCACTATTTTCGCATCTGTGTCGAGTACGATGATAACAGTAACGATGAAACTCTCGAATGCGGAGATGTTGAACAATTTGAAACCGACTAAATAATTGTTTTTCTAAACAACCAGTTGAACCTGGTTTTTTTGGTGTTATTTTTGTATACTAAAAATGTATGAAGAATATTAAATGGATTATTGGAATTTTAGTCGTTATTATACTCGTGGTGGTGTTGAGTAACGGTGGTGACAAGGAGCAGTCTGCTCAACAAACCGAAGGACCTATTAAAATCGGATTCATTGGGCCATTAACTGGTGATGTTGCGTCGCTCGGTGAAAATGCACTCATTGCAGCTCAACTTGCTGTTGATGAAATTAATGCAAACGGAGGTATTAATGATCGTACCGTCGAGCTCATTGCTGAAGACGGAAGTTGTTCAGGTAAGGAAGCAAGTAGTGCTGCTCAAAAACTTATTAGTATAGATAAGGTTGTTGGAATTATTGGAGGTCTCTGTTCATCAGAATCATCAGCATTTACTGGTATTTTAAATCAATCAGAAACTCCAGGAATTTCTTACTGTTCTTCTGCAGCGACGTTGTCTGACGCCGGGGATTACTTTTTTAGAACGTATCCCTCAGATGCTTACCAAGGAGTCTTTGCTGCAAATTATCTAAGAAATGAAAAAATGATTGATAAAGTAGCAGTTCTTTACGTAAATGATGACTGGGGTGCTGGACTCAAACAGTCGTTTATTGATACGTTCAAAAATCTTGGTGGTGAAGTTGTTCTTGAGGAAAGTTTTGAAAAAGATGAACGTGATTTTCGCACCCAATTGTTGAAAGCACAAGCATCAGGAGCTAACTTAATTTACTACTTAGGATTTGACCAGGGCGCAGTTTCAGCAATTAAACAACGGGATGAATTAAATGTAGATCTACCAATGTTTGGTGCTGATCCATGGGACGATATGACTATTTGGAATGATGTTGCTAGTATCTCTGAAGGGTTTGGATACACCGTTCCACACACAACTGATAGTCAATCCTTTACATCAAAAATGGCGGACGTTGGTGTATCAGAGGTAAGTGTGTGTGCATCACAGAGTTACGATACTATGAACATTTTTGCACAGGTAATCGGACAGGTAGGCACAAATGGGTCAGATATTAAAGATGCACTTTATGATGTGCAGTATCAAAATGGTATTTCCTCACAAAATATTTCATTTGATGAAAATGGAGATCTCGTTGGTGCTGAATACGTTGTTAAGACAATTCAGGATGGGCAGGTTGTAGAATTGTAATAAAAACCCAATACTCTATGTATTGGTTTTTTATATGTAAAGACGTTATAATACGCTTCAGTGAACTCTATTATCCCGCAAATTGTTGCTAACAGTATTATTGCCGGATCGCTCTATGCTCTTGTAGGTCTCGGTTTTTTTATGATCTACCGAACCGTCAAATTTTTTGACCTTGGGTACGGAGCACTCACTGCGTTTGGTGGGTACATGATGTATTGGTTGTTGACTCTACTTAGTGTACCAACCTACATAGCAATTATTGGAACATTGTTACTTACCGCTATGCTCGCACTGATCATGAATCGGTTAGTGTATCGACCACTTCGAGCCCGTGGTTCATCAAATATGGTACTCCTCGTAGCGTCACTCGGACTCTTTACTGCTATTCAGGCCATTATTGCAATTCTCTTTACGAGTCAATTTAAAACAATAACCATCCGATCGCTCCAAGAAACAGTTACTCTTTTCGGCGCGTTTATCACCCATACTCAGCTTCTCATGATTGCTGTTACCATAATTGTGTTTATTGGATTATCGGTACTTTTACGAATGACTCGATTTGGTGCATCAATTCGAGCCATCGGTGATGATGAAGAAGTTGCGAAAATTGTCGGTGTAAACACAAAGAACATTGTTTCTTGGGTATTCATTATCGCAGGTGCTATTGCAGGTACGGCAGGGCTCTTGGTGGGTCTTGATACTGGTATTGAACCAACGATGGGTATGCAACTGCTCTTGAAGGCAGTTATTGCGGTGATTATCGGTGGAGTTGGTCGTATGTACGGTGTAGTGATTGGGGCATTCTTATTGGCATTCATTGAAAATATTGCTGTGTGGCATCTATCAGGTGAATGGAAAGATGTTGTTGCATTTTCAGTTTTAATTTTATTCCTCTTATTTAAACCAAAAGGCATCACTGGCGCATAAATTTTATGGATTACATTATTCACTTATTCATACTCATTGGTATCTTTTCAATCCTTGGTTTATCGCTCAACCTCGTGATTGGATACACTGGACTCCTCTCAGCAACACACGCTGGTTTTTATGGTATTGGTGCGTACGCAGTGGCAATTTTGATGAAGAATACAGGAATGAACTTTTTCATAGCATTACTTTTGAGTATTGTTATTACTGTATTGAGCGCACTTGTCATTGGTGTCGTTTTGTCAAAATTTAAAGATGATATCTATGCACTTGGTTCGTTTGGGTTTGCTATTATTACGTATGGACTCATGCTCAATTTACAAGGTGTTACACGGGGACCTCTCGGTATTCCAGGTATTGGTCGACCTGAACTGTTTGATATATCATTTTCGACCAACTTAACATTTCTCATACTAACACTTGTACTTGCAGTATTGGTGTGGTGGATGACACGATACATCACACGTTCATCATATGGGCGAGTTCTCCAAGCAATTCGGGAAAATGAAAAAACCATTCAGTTTTTTGGATACACAACATACTGGTACAAGCTTTCTATTTTTATGATTTCTGCAGGTATGGCAGCGATCGCTGGTGCGTTATTTGCAACGTACATTACATTTATTGATCCGTCATCGTTTACATTGATTGAATCAATTTTTATGATTGCAATGATTATTTTAGGAGGATTGGCAGATAATAGAGGTGCAATTATTGGAGTTATTATAATGATACTGTTACCTGAATTTCTCCGATTTGTTGGTTTCCCAACAGAGGTAGCCGCGCAAATGAGGCAAGTCATCTACGGACTCATGCTTGTTGTTATGATGCTGTATCGACCGCAGGGAATCTATGGAAAATTTAAATTCTAAACCTATGTCAATTCTTGAGACCAAACAACTACATAAAACTTTTAACGGCGTTCCTGTGGTGAATGGTGTATCTCTTTCTATTGAATCAGGAAAAATTACGTCACTCATTGGTCCGAACGGTTCAGGTAAATCAACAACCATTAATTTGATTACCGGCATGATACCATTTGATGGTGGAGCCGTTGTTATTGAAAAGGGAACAATACTGTCTCGTATACAGCCAAACCAAATTGCAAGCTATGGGATTACCCGTACGTTTCAGAACGTCGAGGTGTTTGAACAGATGACCGCACTCGACAATATCCTTCTCGTATTAACTGAACGGAATGTATTTTCGTCGCTGTTTGAAAAGCATACCCAGTATCACCTCGATATTGCTGAACGAGTGATGAAACGCTTGGATATTTGGGAGAAACGCAATGATATGGTTGAAAACCTCTCATACGGTCAGCGAAAACTTTTAGAAATTGCACGTGTCATTGCTATGGGTGAACGCACCGATGGTGAAACCAAGGTACTGTTCTTTGATGAACCGTACGCTGGACTTTTTCCTGAAATGGTGAAATTAGTCACAACTATTTTAAAAGAATTGCGTGATGAAGGGAAAGCGATCATTCTCGTAGAACACAATATGGATCTTATTCGTGAGCTTTCAGATTATGTCTATGTGCTCGATGCTGGAAAACATCTCAAAGAAGGATCTGTTGATAACGTATTAAGTGATCAACAGGTCATCGAAGCCTACCTAGGAAACTAGATTTTTTTACTTTATAATTAAAGTCAGCATGCAGAATTTTTTGAAAATGTTTTTTCTCATTTTTGTTTTGGGTGGAATATTTTTATTTCTTCAGGATCGACAATATGTTAAAAACAATAATAACGAAACCATTAAAATAGGGCACATTGCTATTTTAACCGGACCGCTCGCCTCGGTTGGTGAGGCACAGCTCCATGCCGCAAGCTTAGCCGTTGAAGATATTAACAGTACTGGTGGTGTTAATGGTCATGAACTTGAGCTCGTGGTTGAGGATTATGGATATGATACGAAACAAGCGCTCCAGGTCTACGAACGTTTTGATAAACAGGGTATTGATTACTTTTTGGCTGATGGGAGTTCAGGAGTTGCTGTTCTTCGTGAACAGTTTGTTGACGATCACAACGTCAATATTGCAGCTGGTGCGACAACACCAGTCTATTTTGACGGTAGTCCATTTACGTGTCGCATTGCATTAACAGCTGATGATTATGCTCGTAAAATAGCCAACACGCTCAATGAGCGTTCGTACCGAACTATTGGTCTTTTGGCTGCACAGAACGAGTACGGGGAAGGAATGCTTGAAAGTCTCAATGTACACCTTCCGCGTGTTGGTATGAGCGTTATTTCAGCAGAGCGATTTAATACCAGTGACACTGATTTCCGAACTCACATTGCAAAATTAACGCATATTCAGGATCAACTTGATGCACTCGTGGTTATTAATCCAACGAATTCAGTTACTGCGTTATTCAAACAGGTGCACGAACTCGGTATTACCGTCCCACTTGTTTCTGATAATTGGACGGTTTTACACCCAAGTATTCACTCTCGTGAGTACTTTGATAATGTAGTATTTGTTGATTATGAGTATTCAGTGGATGACACTCTAACAAACAGTGATAAAACGAAGGCTTTTGTAGAACGATACCAAGATCGATTTGGTTCATATCCAATCATGTTGGCAGCGAACACGTACGATAGCATGATGCTCTATGCACAAGCGTTTAATGCCGTTGGATATGTTGATCCAGCCAAGGTTGCAAATTATTTTGTGAACGATATGCAACCGTACCAAGGTATCAGTGGTACCATTTCTTTTGATCATGATTGCGAGGTGGTGCGTAATGCCGTAGTTAAAGAGATCACCGATGGGGTGATAAGTAGTGTGGAATAAAAACCAACTAGTCAGTTGGTTTTTTGGTATACTGTTTCTATGAAACAGAAACAAGAAACACTTGTTCAATTACACAATATCAGCATTTCGTTCGGTGGGGTACATGCGCTATCTCATGTATCAGTCGACCTCGACGAAGGAGAGATTATCGTGCTGATGGGTCCAAACGGAGCAGGGAAGTCAACGGTCTTGAAATCAATGTTCGGTATTTATCACCGAGATTCGGGTTCGATTCTGTGGCATAATCAACCCATTGAACCTGTAGCTCATGAAATGGTGAAACGTGGAATTTCATACGTACCTCAGGGGAGACAAATTTTCAAGAGTCTTTCGGTGAAAGAGAACCTCGAAATGGGTGGTATCACAATTCCAAGTCGGAAACTACTAAATGAACGGATGAACGATGTGCTCGAACTCTTTCCTGATTTGAGAGAAAAAATTAACCAGTCATCAGGTAGTCTGTCCGGTGGTCAACAGCAGATGCTCGCGATTGCACGTGGATTGATTACTGATCCAAAGGTACTCCTCCTCGATGAACCATCGCTTGGGTTGTCGCCTAAACTAGTTAAACAGGTATTTGCAAAGGTAAAAGAAATTAACGACAAGCGAGGTACCGCCATTGTTATTGTTGAACACAACATTAAATCCATCCTCGAAATTGTTGATCGTGCGTATCTCCTCGATAAAGGGAAACTCATCACGGTCGACACACCAAAAAATATAATGAATTCAACACTACTACAAGATGTGTTCATGGCGCGGGTGTAACGTAAAAACCAGCATATATATATCATGCTGGTTTTTACGTAGAGGTGCACAATATAGGATTCGAACCTATGACCTCTCGCAAGTCAGGCGAGCGCTCTAACCAACTGAGCTAATTGTGCA
>JAGQMN010000018.1 GCA_020428645.1 Patescibacteria group bacterium | reverse complement strand
ATAGAAATGTCAAATAAAAAACCAATCAGAAATTGGTTTTTTATGAAATCAACGAAGTAACTCGTCCGTTTTGGAATTTTAGAGGTAGGCTACGTAGTGTTTTAAATAATCTAAGATATTACGTGTATCTTGCAGACGGGTATTTGATTGCAGGATCACCACACCAATATTTTTTATTTGGTCGTTCGCGAGCTTGATTTGGTAGTAACCAATCGAGGTTTGCCGTGCAGCATTCGTGTATCCGGTTTTACCTCCACGGAATTCTGCAAAACTCGCAGCTTTATTAATATTTTGCCACAGGTAATGACCATTTTCTTTGAACGAGAGTCGCGAGATGTCGATGATTTGTGGGTAGGTATTTCGTACCTCGCGCATCATGGTAAAGAGGTCGCGTGCCGTTGAACTGTTGTTCTTTGATAACCCTGTTGGGTCTTCAAAGGTGGTATTACCCATACCAATCCCGTGTGCCACTTCTTTCATACGCGCTACGAACACATCTCGATTTCGCTGTTGTGCAATAATTTCGGCAGCATCGTTTGATGATACGAGGAGGAGCGGGTAGAGGAGTTCTCGAATCGTCAGACTATCTCCAACAACAAACCGTGCGCGATTACCTTCAACGGTTAATTTTTCAGCAGTAATGTCCGCAAGTTCATTAGGGTCAAAGGTTTCCGCAGCAGTATACGCAGTCATATATTTAGTAACTGATGCAATAGGATACACGGTATTTGGTTTTCGTTCAAAAATTACTTCACCAGTATCAAGGTCTCCAACGAGGAGACTATCAGCATTAATCTTTCCAAGCTTTTCGAGTTTCTGAAGTATGTATTTTGACTCGACGACGTTGGTATCACTATTAAATGAAAACAAGGTACCGGTTGTATTGGTACGTGGTGCTCGCTCGGTAATGCGGTCTTGGTTGGTGGTATAAAAACCAGCGTATTTTACACCCTCAATACCAAAGGTAATGGAGAACAGGGAAAATGACCCGATCACCAGTGCGAGCGCGAGTACAATGTGCGATATTTTATTCTCATTTCGCGTATTCATGGTTTGTATAATAACAGATTATTTTATACATGTCAAAAATATATTACTGTTTTCGTTTCTGTGTACCTTTATGTCGTCGTCGTTCTTCACGTGGTTTTCGTGGTGGGGCTTCTTGGGATGTTCCATCAACCACGAGCACGTAATCAATCAGTCGTTTTTCCACGTCGATACGTTTGATTTTAATGTTGATGCTGTCGCCAATTTTAAACGTTTTTTTTGATCGTTTCCCGGTGACGGTACCTGTTTTTTCTTGGTACTCCCACATATCGTCTCCAAGATCAAAGAGACGAATCATTCCTTCTGAACGTGACTCTGCTTCGGCGACAAAGACCCCAAATCGTCCTGCACCCGTTACGATGCCATCAAATACCTCGTTTAGATCTTTTCGATTCATGTACTCAACCTGTTTCAGTTTGATTGAATTACGTTCTGCGGTAACGGCTCGTTGTTCTTGTTCTGAGCTGTGGTTACACATGTTTTCGTACCACTCTTGGCTCTCTTCGTATGGTTCGTTTTTGAGTACGTGTTCAAGAAGTCGATGTGCGAGGACATCCGGGTAGCGCCTAATAGGTGAGGTAAAGTGCGTATATGCATCAAATGCTAGTCCAAAGTGTCCAATGTTGTTGGTTGTGTATACTGCCTTTTGCATTGATCGGACAATGACCGTTTGCAAGGTCTCGTACTGAGGTGTACCCTCTGCACTTTTGATAATCCACTGTAACTCTTTCACGGGAATCATACCGTCAACGAGCTCGGTGTGATAATCCAAGAGCGCCAAGAATTCTTTGAGCGTTTGCATACGATCGAGTTCTGGTTTGTCGTGTACGCGGTACACAAAAAATGGTGCATTGTTCATGTACCGTGCTACGCGATTGTTTGCTAACAACATGAACTCCTCAATGAGTTTGTTCGTAGCGATACGTTCTTTTATTTTTACCTTAATCGGCACACCCTCATCATCAAGGACAAATTTTACCTCTTCGGTTTCAAAATTGAGCGCACCTTTTTTGTATCGCTGTTCCTCGTAGATTTGTGCAATCCGGTTAAATTCGAGGAGCTCTTCTGCGAACGTACCCTGTTTCTGATCAATCACCATTTGTGCTTCCTCGTAGGTGAACCGTTTATCAGAATGGATAATGGTTCGTCCAAACCATTCATTCATTACCTGACCAGTTGTTGGGTTAATTTCAAATATCGCTGAGTAGGCGAGCTTGTCTTCGTTCGGTCTGATTGAACACAATCCATTTGAGAGTGCCTCGGGTAACATTGGAATCGTACGGTCAACGAGGTACACCGATGTGGTACGTTTCTGAGCCTCGCGATCGAGAGCTGTCCCTGGTCGTACATAATGTGATACGTCTGCAATGTGGATACCAATTTCATAATTACCATCATCAAGGCGTTTGAATGAGAGTGCGTCGTCAAAATCTTTGGCATCCTCAGGGTCAATGGTAAAGGTCAGCGTTCCACGCATGTCCCGCCGATCACGTACATCGTTTTCAGTAATACCTTTCTTCTCGAGTGCTTCTGCTTCATCTTCTACATCTCGTGGAAACGAGTAATCGAAACCCTGTTCGAGTGCAATCCCATACATGTTCGCATTGTTTGAATGTGGTGCACCTAAATCGCGTACAACTCGTCCAATGAGCCGTGGCTCATACTCGGTAATTTCGGCAAATACCTGGTGACCCACCATCCCTGGTTCAGCGTAGACCTCAGGTACGGTAATGTCAGGAATTTTAAAGTTATCCGGCTTTAATACAAAACCGTTTGCTGATGTTTCTAAAATACCTACGAACCCTTCCTGGGCACGACTAATCACCTCAGTTACCTCACCTTCATTAGTGGTGGTGTTGGTAATTGTTACCAGTACGCGATCCTTGTGGAGCGCCGTCTTGTGGAGGTGAGAGGGGATTTCAATAACGGTGTTATCTGCCTTGTTGGTTACGTAGGCGATACCGTTTTTTCCAAGAGAGTACGTACCCTCAAACGTCATATTTTTATTCATGTTTGGAGTATAACATGTATTTTCCCGTATTCACCCACAGTTTCTTGCCAAAAGATAATATTTTGATAGTATCAAGCGCATATGTTAATGATGAGATTACAACGTGTCGGTCGACGTAATGAAGCGCACTTCAAAATCGTCGTGATCGAAAAAACAAAAGGACCAAAATCACAGAAGTACATTGATATTCTCGGTTCGTACAATCCAAAACAAGGAGACGTAACCATTGATGAGTCTGCGGTACGAGAATGGCTCGCAAAGGGGGTACAACCATCTGATACCGTGTTCAACATGCTCGTTGACAAGGGTCTCGTAGAGGGAAAGAAAAAAAACGTTCTTCCAAAGAAGTCACCGACTGAGAAACGAAATGCACCTGCTGAAGAACCAGCAAAAGAGGCACCAGCACCAGTAGCTGAGACACCTCTAGCCGGAGAAACATCTACTCCAGTAGACGAAGAAGAACAAGCATCTGCTGAGACAGAAGTTGCTGAAGATGTTGCACCAGTTGTGGAAGAAACTCCTGAACCAGTAGCTGAAGAAACACCGGAGGTTAGCGAAGAACCAGTAGCTGAAGAAAAAGAAGCGTAAGCTTTCTTTTTATTTCCCAGTTTTGCTATAATAGGTGGACACCTCTAACCGCGTGTTATCCATCGTCTCTAGCGAGAGCCGGTGGCGGCACTCACATAAGATGATCAAAGGAGCTCGCACCCGCCGGCTCTCGGTGGAGGTGATTAAAACAACAGGATAGTTTTTCCTGTTTTTTTAATGAGTCTGTGGTAGACTCCATCCTATGAAATTGTTTACAAAAGTATTTGGTGACGAAAACCAAAAACGATTAAAAAATGCCCAAAAAATCGTAGAAGCAATCAATAATCTTGAAACCAGCATACAGGCACTCTCTGACGAAGAATTGAAGGCAAAAACAACCCTCTTTAAGGAACGATTGGCTGGTGGTGAGACACTCGACGATATTCTCCCTGAAGCTTTTGCGGTAGTTCGCGAAACGGCAGTACGAACCCTCGGTCAACGACACTACGATGTTCAGTTAATTGGAGGAATGATGCTACACGAAGGGTACATTACTGAAATGCGTACTGGAGAAGGAAAAACACTGGTTTCTACCCTTGCGGTATACCTCAACGCACTCGATGGAAAAGGGGTACATGTGGTAACCGTGAACGATTACCTCGCTCGGCGTGATGCCCAGTGGATGGGGCAAATCTTTGCATTTCATGGATTGTCGGTCGGTGTGATTAACGATCAAAATCAATCGTACACCTATGATGCAGGTCACCAGGACGTTGATGAAGAGCGCGATGAACTTGGATCATTCCGGGTATTTTACGAATTCTTGAAACCAACAACACGAAAGAATGCCTACGAGTGTGATATTACCTATGGTACCAACAATCAGTTTGGTTTTGACTACCTGCGAGATCACACAGCACAACAACCAGGGCAGGTGGTGCAACGGGGACACCACTATGTGGTGATTGATGAGGTTGATTCTATTTTGATTGACGAAGCACGCGTACCGCTTATTCTCTCGACTGCATCTGATAATCCCGAAGGGTTGTACACCGCGATGCAGACTATTGCCCAATCATTGACCGAAGGTCCTGATTATGAAGTCGATGAGAAATTACGTGCAGTATCTATTACTGATCAGGGAATTAGTAAAGCTGAAAAAGCACTCAAAATTAATAACATCTACACACAGGAAAACATTAAATTGGTACACCACCTCGAAACCGCGCTCCGTGCGCAAGCGGTCTTTCAACGTGATCGCGACTACGTGGTACAAAACAATGAGGTGATTATTGTTGATCAGTTCACCGGACGACTACAAGAGGGACGTCGGTATTCAGACGGTCTTCACCAGGCACTTGAGGCAAAAGAGCGAGTACCTATTCAACAGGAATCAAAGACCATGGCGTCAATCACCTACCAGAACTACTTTAAGTTTTACACGAAACTTTCAGGTATGACGGGAACGGCAAAATCATCAGAAGAAGAATTCCAAAAGGTGTACGGACTCGATGTTGTCGTCATTCCGACTCATCGTCCCATCCAACGTATTGATCAGACGGATCTCATCTATCAAACAGAAGAAGCAAAGTTCAAGGCAATTGCTGAAAAGGTTAAGGTAAAGCAAAAAACCGGACAACCCGTGTTGATCGGTACCGTTTCGGTTGAAAAAAACGAACTTCTTTCAGCGTACCTTAAACAAGCGGGTGTACCGCACCAAATGCTCAACGCAAAGAATCACGAGAAAGAGGGAGAAATTATTGCCCAAGCAGGTAAACCAGGGTCGGTGGTTGTTGCAACAAACATGGCAGGACGTGGAGTCGACATTAAACTCGGTGGAAATCCAGCAACCAGAGAACAAGAAGAAGAGGTACGTAGCCTCGGTGGACTCTTTGTTCTTGGTACTGAACGTCACGATGCACGGCGTATTGATAACCAGCTCCGTGGACGTGCGGGTCGTCAGGGTGATGTTGGTGAAACACAATTCTACGTTTCACTTGAAGATCCCATCATGAAAATTTTTGGAGGTGATCGTATTAAATCGATTGTTAGTCGACTAGGACTTAAACAAGATGAAGCAATTCAAAATAGAATGATTTCGAAACAACTTGAATCTGCACAGGAAAAAGTTGAAGGATTCCATTTTGATGGGCGTAAATCAGTTCTTGATTACGACAACGTGCTTTCATATCAGCGTGATACGGTGTACGAACGACGGCAGAAAATTCTCTTTGGTGACAAATTAATGCTCGCCGATATCGAGGCGCAGATTCTCGACGTGCATGACGAGTGGTCAGCGATGATCAAGAAAAAGAAAGACACGCTCGACGAGAAACAGTATCAGGATGTGCTTCGGCAGATTGCATTGTACGTCACTGATATGTTGTGGATGCAACACCTTCAAGTGATGGATTACACGCGTCAATCCGTAAATCTTCGTGCCTATGGACAGCGTGATCCATTGGTCGAGTACAAAAAAGAAGGACTTAGGCTCTACCAACAAATGGGAAATGAGTTTATCAGCAAAGTCGCGGAATTATTTGCCCAGGTTGAGGTGAAAACCAAACCAACTGATCAAACAGAATCTGATACTACTACTGAACAACCGGTATTTGAGAAACATGATGACATGGTTGAGATTATCAAACAGGGTGAGGTACGCAGAGTGAAAGCAAAGAAATTAGAGACGTATTTGGACGCTGGTTGGAAAGAACGAAAATAAAAAATACCCACATCGTTGGGTGTTTTTTATTGTGATTATTTACAATCAGTACACGTTCCTGTATCGCATTTTTTACAACATCCTACGCAGTTCCCCTTAAATAGAATCCAAATTCCAAGGAGCATAACGATGACGGGAATCGTTACCGGTCCACCAAATAGTGTTACGGTGTAGTTGATAGCTGCTGCCATAATGGCGATACCGATGATAGCTGCCATCTTACGTGTTCCAGGAAAGAATACTCCAACTCCAGCAAAGAGCTGTGCGAGTCCTACCAAAACACGTGGTGCAGTTTCACCCCAACCAAAGAGGTTTATCTGTTCAAACATAGCAACTGCCATTGGATGACCAGTGAGTTTTCCAAATGCACCCATAACAATGAGCGCTACCGCGAATAAAATATGTGGAAGGTATGAGAAAAATTTCTTCATAAAATAATATGTGTATTAGTCTTATTAACGGGTAATACGGATAGGATTATATCACCGAGAGTAGGGAGGTGTAAATAAAAAACAAAGTATTATGACATACTCTGTTTAAGTTCATTTGTTTAACCAAACCAAAGCAATAATGCGCCTACAAGTAGACATACTATTTCAATTGCTATTGTAATTGGATGATAATCTAACGATTCGATTCCTCTAGAGATTTTCATTTTTTAACCTAAATTTAATATATTAATACTCCATATTTTTGAATTGATGTTGGTTACTTATTATATTTGTAATTTAAACCAATTTGCAATCCTGTTATCATAGTTCTCGGTATACTCAAACGTTGTTAAAGCCAATGTCTTTCTAACCTCTGTAGTTACATAACCATACGTTGTTAGTTGGTCATCTACATTAGAATAGAAAAGTGGTTTTGGAATAACACTTACATGTTTCCAATTTTTTGCCGCTGCTCGCAGGAGCGACGGCCCACCGATGTCAATGGTTTCAATACTTGGGTTTCCACTGAAATCGTAGAGGTTTACAATGACGTAATCAAAGGCGTATTCTACGCCGATACTTTTGGCGTCCAAAATGTGTTGCTCGTTATCACGATCAAACAAGATACCACCAAAAATCTTTGGATGAAGGGTTTTTAATCGTCCGTCCATTACAGAAGGGAATCCTGTAATGTCGGCAACATCAATAACATCAATGCCACCTTCGCGAAGTACTTTTGCAGTACCACCTGTGGAGACAATGACGATGCCGTGTTTTACTAGCACTTGTGCCAGTGGAACAATACCGGTTTTATCGGTTACTGAAATAAGAGCTGCTTTTTTCATTTTTTCTTTTTTTGTGTTAATTCAAGTTTAAAAATACCTTTTATAAAAGATATTGTCAAATTGTGGAGATGGGCGGACTTGAACCGCCGTGTAAGAAGGTAACCAACAAACGTCTACATATATAGCTTAGTTTAATTTATTTAAAGTTACTATCTAAAAATTAAGCAAAAGCGATAGCTACTCGATTCTTCTGTAATTCGGACCAGAGAGGAGAAGGCTCTCACATCCTAGTTCAAAGGGTTATGATACACCACTATCCGTATTGAACGTCAGGGCAGGGTGCAGTAGCGCCAAGTGTGTTAGGCGAAAGCTACAGTCTTCGCATAAGGCGAAGCAATTGATTTTCCAGTTAAGGAGTGCAACGTTTTACAGGTTCATTGCCAACCTGATATGCAGTTTGGAGATTAAAACTTCCTAGCGAAGCCTATCATCCCCGTTTTTTTCCCTGCGGGAGAAAAAACGCCCGCTGCGTAGCACGACCAATCCGAGCGAATAGCGAAGCAGGTCGAGGAGAATATATCATTATGTGATAATACATAATGTTTATGTTTCAA
The DNA here is from genome assembly GCA_020428645.1 of Patescibacteria group bacterium. Lineage (GTDB taxonomy): Bacteria > Patescibacteriota > Minisyncoccia > Phycocordibacterales > UBA1006 > UBA1006. The sequence continues at coordinate 4,177 of JAGQMN010000018.1, read as the reverse complement.
ACCCGCTTGCTTGTAAATATATTAAAGCAAATTGGGCTGTACCAAGTATAATACCTAAAATACAATCCTACACAACAGAGTAGTTTGATTTATATAATATAAATTGTAATATACAGAAAAACGATTGAATCATAAATACATACTAACAAAATGAATCAAACACTTATTCAAACGCTTGATTGGAATTTGGTCACTACAGAACGTACTGACACATTTATCCGTCAAATGCGAGAAGCATTGAGTACTACTGGTTTTTTCTTGTTAAAAAACCATGGTATACCAGCAGAATTGTTGGCACAGAATAGAGCACAAAGTTCTTTGTTCTTCAAGTTACCGTTAGAAAAAAGAATGAAGTACCACATTCCCGAATCATATGGGCAAGTTGGGTATACGCCAATGAACGTTGAAGTTGGTGAGTTTGCTAAAATTGCAGACAATAAACACTTCTACCATTTTAGTGATAGCTATGAAAACCCAATGATTTCAGAAGTGAAGGGTTATTGGGCGACCATGCAAACACTATTTATTGCGTACGACCACTTGTATCGAAAGCTTATGCAACTTGTTGCATTATCGTTAGGTTTATCTGAACATTACTTTAATGATGAATTAGGTAATTCACTGTTGAGGAATTTACACTATCCTGCAACGCACAATCCTACGATCAGTGATGATGTTGTTACACGAGGAGGTAATGCATTAGGTATGTGTGCTTCACAGCATACTGATATTAACCATTTAACCCTTCTCCATGTTACTGAATCAGGTCTCCAATTATGGTTTCAGGGTTGTTGGCAACCTGTACAATGTGAACCTCACACTCTTGTAGTGAATAATGGCGACATGCTTCAGCATATTACTGCTGGGTTCTATAAATCTGGTATTCATAGGGTAGTGTGCGAACCAGATATCGAACGTTTTTCGTGCCCATTTTTCGGACATAGGAAACCTGAATCATCGGTTGTGCCATTGGCGCATTTAGGACCGTATGACAAATCAATATTTCGATTCAAAACTGTTGGTGAATACTTAAACCATCGATTGGAAACAATTAATTTAAAAACCTAAAAAAAGGAGCTGCACCACAGCTCCTTTTTATGTATTGATATTATTAATGTCTTCAGATATTATTTTCTAACAATACGCCACCTTAGCTCAGTCGGTAGAGCAATGCCTTCGTAAGGCAGAGGTCCCGAGTTCAAACCTCGGAGGTGGCTCAATCTTTATCTTTTCAAACAACTCATTCTATCATTCTATAGAACGATAGAATGAAAAAAGCCCAATTAATTTAATAAAGATCTTTCACAGCCCGCTGTGCCTCGCGTTTACTTGTACGATCTTTTAATGTTGCTCGTTTATCATATAATTTTTTACCACGTGCAACAGCAATTTCGATTTTAATCAGTGTACCTTTTTCATAGATACGCATTGGTACCACGGTGAGACCTTGTTGTTTCTGTGCGTCTTGTAATTGGTGAATCTGTTTCTTTGAAAGGAGAAGTTTTCGTTTTTGGTACGGGTCGGTATTTTCCAAATCCTTGTGTCCTGGTTGGTAAACAGGGAAGTGAGCACCGACCAAAAACACCTCATCATCAACCGTGACATAGGATTCATTAATTGATCCATGTTTAAGGCGGAGAGATTTTACCTCCCAACCAGTGAGTTTCATCCCAGCCTCGTAGGTATCAATAATCTCGTAGTTTCGTTTCACCTGTTTGTTAAAGAGTAAGTTCATGGAATAAGTATACGAAATGTAGAAATAAAAAAAACCCGGTCTCTGCGTACCAATAGCAGCTATTCCGGGAAAATATTTTTTTTATATACTTTTACTACACCAATACAATGTGTACCGATGCAAATGTTTCAGATTTTTCATACTGAATGGTTTTTGCGGGCGTGTTGGTAGCTCTTAGCTACCAACTGGGCCGGCCGGTTAGGAAAAAATTCTATTTTTGGGCGTTTGCCCGGTAGTACTGGACGCACAAGGTGGCCCAGATCTGATGAATGTTTTCATAAAATACTGGTTTAGTTAATATTTCATTGTCTGAACAAATCCGCTCAGTCTTGCTAATATACACTAATCATAAATATTGTCAAGTGTTTTGTATACATCATGATTGCCACATAACAGGGAATAGCTATAATCGAAAGTATGAAACTTGATATACCAAATAAACCAAAAAACAATAAGGATGGTAGTAAAAAACCGAACACTCCATCATTGATGACCCAACTCTTTAGTGCACTACTCGTCTTTGCACTCGTGAGTATTCTCTTTGATACCTACTTTACCCCACACGAAGACAACCAAATCACGCTCTCTGAAACAGCAACACTTGTTGCTGAAGGTCAGGTGTCAAATATTCTCGTCAAGGGCGAAAAACTTGACATCACCCTCATACCAGCATCAGAGGGTGCTGTACCAGTTGAAAAAGTTTCCAAGAAAGAAGCAGGAACCGCACTTTCTGAGACGCTCGTGAACTATGGAGTAACAACCGAAGCCTTGCAGGCGATCAACATCGAAATTGATGAACCATCAGGGTTTGCATATTGGCTCGGACAATTAGCACCGTTTTTGTTGCCGTTGATTGGACTCATTTTCATTATTTGGTTTTTCATGAAGCAGGTGAAGGGAACGAACATGAAGGCAATGGCGTTTGGGGATTCAAAAGCGCGCGTGATTTTGCCAAGCAACAAAGAAAAACGCATAACATTCAAAGACGTTGCTGGAAACCGCGAGGCGAAACAAGAACTCGAAGAGATGGTCGAATTTTTAAAGAACCCCAAAAAATTCATCGACATGGGTGCCAAGATTCCAAAAGGTGTCCTCATGACCGGACGTCCAGGAACAGGAAAAACTATGCTTGCACGAGCCGTTGCTGGTGAGGCACGAGTACCATTTTTCTACCTATCTGGTTCGGACTTCGTCGAAATGTTTGTTGGAGTAGGTGCATCACGTGTACGTGACCTGTTTAAAATGGCAAAGAAAATGTCTCCAGCCATTATTTTCATCGACGAAATTGATGCCGTTGGACGATCGCGTGGTGTTGGTATTGGCGGTGGAAACGATGAACGTGAGCAGACCTTGAATCAAATTTTAGTCGAAATGGATGGCTTTGAATCGAATGAGAAACTCATTGTTATGGCGGCAACGAACCGTAGCGATGTGCTCGATCCTGCACTTCTACGTCCTGGTCGTTTTGATCGACGGGTGATGCTCGAACTTCCTGATCGTCCTGACCGGAAAAAGATTTTGGAAATTCACGCACGCAAAAAACCTCTCGATACTGATGTTGATTTACAGGTTGTGGCTGAACGTACCGCAGGATTTTCAGGGGCTGACCTTGAATCATTGATGAACGAGGGTGCAATTCTCGCTGCGTTGAATAAGCGCAAAAAAATTACCCAACAGGATCTCCTCGATTCTCTCGAAAAAGTCATGATTGGTCCAAAACGACAATCACACCTCGCGAGTGAACACGAGAAAAAGGTTACTGCGTACCACGAGGCGGGACACGCAATCGTTGCGTCGGTACTCCCAAATGCAGACCCGGTACACAAGGTAACGATTATTCCACGAGGACGCGCTGGCGGATTTACCATGAAGCTACCGCTCGATGAACGCAGATTACCAACGCGGAGTGTTTACGAAGACGACATTGCGATGGGACTCGGTGGGTACGTTGCCGAGGAGAAAATATTTGGTGATATTACCACAGGTCCTTCAAATGATCTCAAGGTGGCGACCGCAACCGCACGGGACATGGTGACGAAATTCGGTATGTCAGATGAAATTGGTCCAATTGTGGTTGATGGTAAAGCAGCACAGACCATATTCGGTGAACGCGTCGATGGATCACATCGTTCTGAAAAAATGCTCGAAACGATTGATAGTGAAATTTCAAAAATTATCAAACGCGGACTCGAACGAGCACGAAAAGTAATCGAAGATTATAATGACGCCTTTATTGAGATTGCTGAAACATTACTGCAGGTAGAAACACTCGAACAGTCTGATTACAACAAGATTTTAGAGAAATATGGTATTCCGATTAAGGAGTTACCAAAGATGAAAGAAGCTTAATCGCTTCTTTTTAAATGTACGCCCAGAGGGACTCGAACCCCCAACATCCGAGGAATAAGCTCGGCGCTCTAGCCAATTGAGCTATAGGCGCAT
>JAGQMN010000017.1 GCA_020428645.1 Patescibacteria group bacterium | reverse complement strand
GACAACCTCAGCTCATCGATCTTGCATACGACATGAGCACAATGATTAACAACAAAAAGCACACGTATTCACAGGCATATTTTGGATGGATTAAATTTGATATTACCCCAGACCTTGTTGAAACGCTTACTGAAAAGGTTGAAGGACTTGAGAGTATTATCCGCATGATTATGATCAAGACCGAGCGTGAAAATACATTGACCTCTGATCAACCGTTTAAACTGGCAAAAGTTAACCATAGTGATGAAGATGAAGAGGATTTTGGTGGAGCAGAATTTGATGGTGACGATGAAGGTGAATCTGATGAAGACACGAGTGATACTGATACAGCGCCTGCACAATCAATTTCTGATGACCTTACCAAGATTGAAGGAGTTGGGCCAGTCATTGCTGAACTCTTGAATAAGAAAGGAGTATACACGTATGCAGATCTATCGGCTTCAAAAGTTGGCGATGTTCGCGATTGGCTTGCTGATGTTGGACTTTCACAACATGATCCAAAAACCTGGTCAAAACAGGCAACTTTAGCTAAGCATGCTAAGTGGGATGAACTCAAAGAACTTCAAGATTTGCTCCAGGGTGGAAAGGAATAGAATGTGTTATACTAAACCTACATTAACCAATAATCCTCATTACATCTATGTATCTCAATAAAGTCATGATCGTTGGTAACCTTACCCGCGATCCAGAATTAAAAACACTTCCATCAGGCATGAAAGTAACGAGTTTCTCACTCGCAACGAATCGTGTGTGGATGAAAGACGGTCAAAAACAGGAAGCTGTTGATTACCACAACATCGTAGTCTTCGGACGTCAGGCCGAAACATCAGCACAGTACCTGAAAAAAGGTTCACAAGCGCTGATCGAAGGTCGTTTGCAAACTCGTTCATGGGATGATGCCGGAACCGGTAAGAAAATGTACCGAACCGAGATTGTTGCTGATCGCGTGCAGTTTGGTCGTCGTTCTGATGGATCAAGTTCTGCGCCGTCATCAGAAGATTCTTCACAGACACCTGATGATGGATTCGATGGTGTTGATACTATTGATTATCCAGAGGAGGATATTAATCCAGAAGACATACCATTCTAAGCATCTTTTTAAACAACTTCTTCGTTGTCAATAAAAAATTATTCAATCACCGTAATTCACATACGGCTCAATTATAATTTTTTATGCGCCTAGAATTTGTTCAAAAATACGGCTTACAATACTTTTAATCATTTTAAATTATACTTGTATGAAACAACACTGCTACTTCAAGCAAAACAACATCAAGCACATTGACTATAAAGACACCGAGCTCTTGAAAAAGTTCCTCACCCCAAATGCGCGTATCATGGGACGAACACGAACGGGAACCTCTGCGAAAATGCAACGCCAGCTTGCAACCGCAATCAAGCGTGCACGATTTATGGGATTGCTCCCATTCATTCGTAGTTAAGAAAAAACCTCTTATGAGTTATGAGGTTTTTTCTTTTGATGTTTTTTATGCAATTCATTCTGTTTTTTTAATAAATTGTAAATAGACATCATGGTGTCTTGAAATGCTTGGCTGGTGATAATGAATCCTTTCATATCATCAGTATCTGATATAAATGCTGTATTTTGCCCATACATGTGAATGTTATAGGGCAGGTGTAATTCAGGATCATCAATGTATGTAATTGATCGAAGGTGTTTTTTTTCTGACACGTACAATTCATCTTCACGTTCATCATTAGCAACACGAATACTGTCTGAGAATACTTTTTGTTTAATGCGTTTTTTTACCCAGGACTGCATAAATTCATCCCCAACCGCGTCGAGCATACCTTGCGTTGATACAATCGAGTACAGATGCTCATTTTTCTTCTTGATCATATCTTCAAAGATTCTTCTCATACCCTTGACGCCCTTGAAAAGTCGAAAGTGTGGTTTTTCAGCTCGTGTTTGAATGATTTTCTCAAGTTCGGGAATGACATTTTCCATGTAGTGTAACTTTGTTTGATAATCGTTCAAAATAACTCGTGGATGTTCAACCGCATAGAGACTTTTCTTCGAACGAGGAATTTCGAAAAATAGGCCTTTCTTGCGCAACTCCTCTGCAACCATATAACAAGTAGGTCGTTTGATTCCCGTTTCCTTTGCTATCTGCATGATGGTGAATGAGTCGTACTTGAGACCAGTTAAGTACACCATTGCTTCTTTTTCTGAGAGTCCGAATTCTTCTAGTGCTTTTTTGAGTTTATCCATGGTAAGTATTATAGAGGTAGATCGATCATAATGTCAATGTTTTCTGACTACATAATTACATATTCATTTATCACTATAGAGAGTATACAATACGCTCGACATACTTGTATTACAGATCTGATATTTTGTCTGGCATGCATATCTACTTACAATAATAAAAAATAATGTCTCACGCTAAAATTTCATAACTTATGAAACAACATCATCCTTATCCATCAGTAGGAGAACGATTAGTAATGTATAAAGAAGCCCACGAGCTTTTTTTAGGTAAACCGTACACTGGTTTAACTGTTCCAGATACTACTGAATTTGATCCACTACGATCAGAAATGTATCGAATTGCTCTCCAGCGGTATCCACACGCCCGCGTTGAAGATATTGAAGCTATGTTCAAATACTTTGACCCCCAACCTCACGAAATTACATTAGAAATTGGCGCAGGTAACGGATTTTTTTCGCATCACATTGCCAAACAATCTAAGCATGCTTTTATCTACGATCCATCTTCTGAACAAATAGCTCGTTCAGTATCATTGTATCCAGAATTAGCTACTTTTATTGAATCCAATACATTATCCTTATTACACGGTGCTTTTAAGAATCTTACTATTGAAAAGGCTTCAGTTGATGCTGTCTGGTCTTTTGGTGCGTTACATCATTTATTTGAAAAACTGGCATTTTTGAAACTCCTTTTCCCTCTTTTGAAAGATGGTGCTCGTGTCGTCATTGGTGATGTTTTTTCCACGGAAAAAGATATTTATGGTGGCAATATGATATCGCGACTCGCACGTAACTTTGATGCCCATGTTGCCCGTTATTGTGTAACTGGACATGAAGTTGCCTTTTGGTCAGATGATTATGCTCATTCAATGGCGAACATCGTTGGTTTTTCCGCAATCGATATTATTGATTTACCACAGCGATGGTGGTTTGATTCAAAGGATGAGATTGGTGATTTCATATATTTGATTCACGCCATGGTATACACAAATCGAGAGGATTGCCTTCGTAGCGTTGAAGAAACGCTAGGGATTGGTTACGAAGATGGTAAGTGGTTTATGAACTGGCCGATGAAAATCATCAGGTTAGTAAAATAAGAAAGAAACAGGGTCTACACCCTGTTTTTTAATATTGTCAGATATCACTGACACATGATATTATAAGTGTGAATAAAATTTCACAGTTTCGGTATGTGGTTTGTTAGTCTCGATATCCTTTTCTCAAAAATTACTTTGTGACAGTTATCTCTTATAACATTGTCTGTATGCACTACATTATGTTAACAAATCATGTACGTTGTCATTTACAATCACTCGTTTCGTTTAATTATTCCGAGTGTACATACAACACAAAAACCATTCATGTGAATGGTTTTTGTGTTGTTACGCTTTATCGACACGTCCGGTGTACTCGCCGGTTTCAGTATTGATTGAAATAATATCACCTATATTGATAAACAGTGGTGCGGTCACCTTGAGTCCGGTTTTCATAGTCACGAGTTTATCTCCACCAGTTGCTGTATTTCCCTTGATCGCAGGTGGTGCCTCAGTTACCTCTAGCTCTACTTTAATAGGTAAATTTACTCCTGTAATACGCTCTTCACCTTCATCGTCGGTAAAGATAGAGAATTCAACCGTATCACCTTCAAGAATGTAGTCTTTTGCCCGACCAAGAACGTCGTCACTCAATGGGAATCGGTCAGATTTGTCGCCTTCGGTATGGAACCAGTGTTCGTCACCGCGACTGTAGATGTAGACAAGGTTTTTCTTTGACATATCTGCTTCCTCGGCGGTATCTGATGATTGAAACGTGTGTTCAATCACACGTCCTGATATCAATGATTTCAGTTTGGTTTTATTTACTGGCTTTCGCTGTTGTTGGCGTGATACTGATGAATCAATAACCTCAAACGGTTCATCGTTCATGATAATGTACTTGCGCTCTTTAATTTCGTTATAGTTCAACATATACCGAAAATACTAATAGGGAAGTATGTTTTGTGCAAGTAAAAACCTCTTGTTATAAAAGCAAGAGGTTTAAAATTATTACAGTTCCTTATGATTGATGTATTAATGGCGGTGCAAATTTTCCTAGAAAATTTGCAACAGCAACTACCCAAACGGTGAATCCACTGATTGAGAAGCCAAAGGCATTGATAAATCCAAATGTGATAAGAATTAGGAGTAACAAGGTTCCGACAAAGTTGATGTTTAGATTTTTCACAGTTATTTAAATTAATGGTACAACATTATTTTACTAAAATTAGAATACACATTATTTTATATTATGTCAACAATCTTTAACCTTAGCTCGTGTTTTCCCATAAATACTGAATGTTCAAGGTGTGCGAGGAGGTTTATTGCTATGCCTAGTTGAGGCACCTTTTCAAAGTCATTTGGTGTTTTGAAAAATGCGATGGCTCGTACGTGCTGACCATTTGATTGTGAAAAATATATTTCTACGTGCTCTTTGGTTTTTCCAAATTGATTCACAGTTATTGGCGTTACATTCTTGAACATAAACAACGGTTTAGGATTGCCAACACCAAAAGGTGCCAGTTGTTCAATCTGATGATAGAGTTCATCGTTAATATCATCAAGGTTGATTTCAGCATCAATGACGAGCGTTTCAGCATCATGGTTATTTTTTGGTAGGGTAGCAAATGCGGTGTTGAGACGCTCTTCGAGAAAATGAATTTCTTTTTTGGCGCAGCTAAAACCACCAGCCTCGGCGTGTCCACCAAATTGAATGAAGGTGTCAGGTTCAGTAGCGTTCATCAGATCAACGAGGTGGGTTCCATTGTAACTACGGCATGATCCTTTAATCTCTCCACCTTCTTCGCTCCATACAAATACGCGTTTTTGGTAGCGTTCTACAATTTTTGATGCGACCAATCCTAAAACACCTGCCTGCCAATCGGGTGAGCCAACGACGATCACATCACCGAGCGTACGGTTGGCTAATTTCCCGTAGGCTTTTTTGGTTGTTTGCGCAACGAGTTTTTTCCGATTGTTGTTGAGGCTTATGAGATGTTTTACCGCCATCGTTGCCTGGATATCATTCTGTGCACGGAGTACTGCGAGTGCCTCTTCAGGGTGACTCATACGGGATGCCGCATTTAATTTAGGACTAATACCAAATCCGATATCTTCTTCGTTTAGGTGGTCTATTGAAATACCGGCATCCCAGATTAATTTTTTAAGACCTATACGTTTTGTTTTCTTGATTACCTTGAGTCCGTAGTATGCAAACGTACGGTTTTCACCAAGGAGGGGAACCATATCAGATATCGTTGCGATGCCTACCATATCGAGCATCCATTTTTCGTATCCTTCTGGTACATTGTAGGTATCTCGATACCTGTTCAGGAATCCTTGTACGACCTTGAAAATAACCCCGGTTCCACAGAGCATTGGTTCGGGATAGCTACACCCTGACTGTTTCGGATTTACCACCAGTGTATCAGGGAGGTACTCATTCCCGTCATCATCTTGAAGCGGAAGGTGGTGATCGGTAACGATCAACTCAAGATTATGTTCTTTACACCAATTCGTAGCATCATGCCCAGTAATACCTACATCAATAGTAATGACGAGTTTAGTTCCATCCGATTTGATTTTTTCAAGAGCATCGACATGCACACCAAACCCTTCGTCATGTCGATGGGGAATATAGATATTGTAGTTGCTGAATTTTATGACATCAAGGAGTGACGCAAGGACAACCGCACCTGGTATTCCATCTGCATCGTAGTCTGCGTAAATGGTAATTTTCTGATTTTTTGTAATGGCTGTGTGTATACGTTCTGTTGCTTGCTTTAAGTTGTACATTAGAAACGGATCGTGATTGTCCTCGTACTGTGGAGTGATGAATGTTTTCGCATCTTTGATTGTGTGTATTCCACGATTAACCAACAGTTGGCTGATCAAGGAAGAGTAACGCGTTAACAGTTCATGATTCTCGGAGAGTGGCAATGATTCCGCATAGTGGTTCATTTGACCAGTATAGCATGGTAGGTATTTGCGTGTTTTAGCTTTGTTGGTATAGCGAAGATTGATCACAATTTTAATTTAATACTAACTTTTTAACACAATTGAATACGATGAACACAAACACATCCACATCCACTGGCACTGTAGCTGAAATGCCTGACACAGTTACCCTTCGGGGTTTACTGAGCCACTTTCAAAGCAATGATCCACACATCTTCAACACTATTCGTGATAAAGAAGTCACAAGGTGTATTAAGTTGTGTGACAATGTTGGACGAACTATAACTGCCAGTTTATTTCTGGAGTTATGTATGATGGATCCCGAAGAACGTTCAGGAGCAACACGTGCATTAAAGAATAAAGAACTTCTTGACCGTTTCTTTCATGAATATGGTCGTAAAGAGGGGGTATCGTATAAAGATAGATCAGTTCTTGAAAAGTATGAATCTCTTAAATTGGGGTTTGCTGAGGTCTATGGAGAAGAATCTATTCCAGATCAATACCTCAATCAACAACGTAGTGAATTGAAACAAGCTACTCAAGAAGTAGAGCTTGATAGGGAAGAATACTTACAACAACCTGTATCTGATCCCAAGACACGACGTCTGATATTAGCAGCACTAAAAAAAGTTCCCTTCGGAGCAAAAGAGTTGCCATACAAGATTATGTATGATTTATGTCACAGCCATCTTGCTAAGGGTAGTTTTGGAGAGCCAATTACAAAAGGGATGTTGGTGTACCAACCCACCTCCTACATTGTAGGTCAATACAATCATCCAACCCTTCAAGGTCTTTCTGTGTGAATAACTTTGTAAGGCTAGGGAATAAGCCCGTACAAGTTTTGAGAAATCAAAATTTGTACGGGCTCATTTTTATTTTGAATGGTAAAATAATAACATGTCAGAAAAAACTATTTTCAAAAAAATTCTCGACGGAGAGCTCCCATGTCACAAAATCTACGAAGACGATAACTTTCTCGTGTTTCTCGATATTTTTCCGGTGGCACCAGGTCACACCTTAATTATCCCAAAAACGGAAGAGCGTTGGGTATGGGATGTACAACAGTACTCCGCGTATTGGGACTGTGCACGCATGATTGCACATGCACTCCGAAAATCATTTGGAACAGATATGATTCGCTGTGAAGTCTATGGCGAACAGGTGCCACACGCACACATTAAATTGTTTCCAGAAATCCCTAAAGACGGTTCAGAAACAGATTTTGCAACCATCACTGAAAAAATAAAAAAAGCCCTCTGAATTGAAGGGCTTTTTTACTATGCAACGTTTTTCTTTCGATACGTGTATAGTAGTTCTGTTATTTTGTGGACAGTAGGATAAGCGTCCTCAGCAGGTACTAAGAAATTGTAATCAACTATTGATATGAATTCTCGTCTTGTTTCTTCCTGTTGCTGAGCTATTTCCTTGCCCAATTTCATCATGGCTGTTTCAAAAGCAACTTGCTTTTCTTTAAATGCTGGATTGTTTTTGAAGTCAATGATCTGTTGTTTTAAGAACAACTTCTCATTGATTGATTTCAGATCAACTTTCCCTGTATATTCTATGAAGTCAAGGTGTTTAGAACGTAGTCTTTTAACCCACTCTTCATAGTTAGCGATAGCACCACATATGCTTCGCCCCTCTAATGAATTTAAAAAATCTCTCATGACGTTTGTATTAAATTTTTGATTCGAAAACTATAGCACCTTCAATAAAAAATACAAATACATCAATGCTATACTGTACATAATGTATCAGTTCATAACTTCATTGGTGATAGGATTCCTCGGTGGTGTGCTCGTTCATTCAGTGTTTTTTGATGAACCTGTTGGATATGCTGTTGTGATACTTCTTTTTGTTTGTTCACTCGTAGGACTCTTTTTTAAACAACGCCAGGTATTACTCGTGAGTTTATTTCTCATTGGTGCTGGTTTTGGACTTCTTCGTTTTGGAAGCGCGATTGATAGTGAATCGTCTCGCATACTTGATAGGTTTGTATCCGAAAACGAAAAAATAATTATTCACGGAAGTATTATCAGAGAACCCGTTTACCACAGTGCCTATACAGAATTTGTCATACACACTGATGAACTGGTGACCTACGCTGAGCTCACCTTACCTGTCAGTACGAACATCATGGTACGGACTGATAACTATACGGATTATGAATACGGACAAGAAGTTGTTGTTGAAGGTGTACTGTCTAAACCAAGTACGTTTGTTACCGATTCAGACCGCACATTCGATTACCAATCCTACCTCGCCAAAGATGATGTCTACTACACAATGTTCTATGCGACTGCGATGGTATTTGATGAAGGGAATACAAGTCTTCGGCGGAGTTTGTATACCTTGAAGCACCGTTTTCTCGATGGCATCTACCGGATGATTCCCGAACCTGAATCTGGGTTACTCGCCGGAATACTCTTCGGTGAACCCTCGGCACTGGATGCTGAGCGTGAGAACCAGTTTCGCATTGTTGGGCTCATGCATATTGTGGTGCTCTCAGGATACAACGTATCGTTAGTTATTCAGATATTTACAAAACTGGTCGCATTCTTACCGCGTTCAATTCGTGCGATACTCGCGGTACTCTCCATCGCTGCTTTTGCTATTCTCGTTGGTGCAGGTCCAACGGTTTTGCGTGCATCGATTATGGCAGTGTTCATTGTGTTGGCGGACGTACTTGGTACACGATACAACATTACGCGTGCACTCGTGATTGCTGGTGTGTGTATGGTTATCTGGAATCCGATGGTGTTGTACTTTGATATTTCGTTTCAGCTCTCGTTTTTGGCAACGTACGGATTGATTGTACTCGCGCCACATGTTGAACGATGGTTTGCGTTTCTTCCTCGTATACTCGCAATTCGCGACAGCGCAGTTGCAACGGTGTCTGCTCAAATCATGGTGTTACCGTTAATACTGTATTCTATTGGTGAATTCTCACTCATATCTCCCGTGGTGAATGTACTTGTACTCTTTGCAGTTCCAGTTGCGATGCTGACCGGGTTTTTGACAGCGTTGAGTACGATAGTCTTTGGCGTTGCACCGATCCTGAACGTAGTGACTACGTACCTCCTCCAGTATCAGTTGTGGATTGTTGAATTCTTCTCATCGTTTTCATTTTCATATATCACGATTCCGCCATTTCATTGGAGTATTGCATGTCTCATGTACCTGTTGCTCGGATGGTGGATCCTCAGAATCGAACACTCACAACCAAACAAAGTGTGATACAATTCAGTAATACTATGTCCCATACAAAAAAAATCATTGTCTTCGCAGGTCCCTCAGGTGTTGGAAAATCAACTCTTGCTAATATGTTGATTCACCATTCAGATAAGTGTGAATTCTCAGTCTCAGCGACAACACGACCGATTCGTTTAGGTGAACAACACGGACAAAATTACTACTTTTTTTCAAAAGATGAATTTCAAAGTAGAATTGAAAATGGCGATTTTTTGGAATGGGAAGAGGTCTATCCAGGTGTGCTCTACGGTACATTACAATCAGAGGTAGCTCGGATTACCAGTCTTGGAAAAATTGCAATCTTTGATATTGATGTTCTTGGTGCAATTAATATTAAAGAACAGTTTGGTGACGAGGCACATCTTATTTTTGTTAAACCAGAATCAATGAAAGCCCTCGAAGAGCGTCTACGTCAACGGGGAACGGATAGTGAAGAACAAATACAAGCACGCATTGCTCGTTTTGAAAAAGAGTTAGGGTACGAAGATAAATTTGATCAAGTTATTGTAAATGAAACTGGTCGTATTGATGCAGCTAAGGAACAAGTTTTGATAATTGCAAATACCTATTGTTCTTAGTATGTGTGTAGCACATACTTCACACTCTTTCCTGTGAAAAAGATATTACACAATCATCCTCTTGTTGTACTTCTTGGAGTTTTGCTCGTTGTTGTATTGCTTCTTGGTATATATGCTCTATCAAATTCTACAACCCTTCAGGTAGTGTTTCTCGATGTAGGTCAGGGTGACGCACTACTCATCACCACACCTCACGGGAGGCAGGTACTGGTCGATGCAGGACCATCAAATACACTTGGTCAAACTATTGCTCCGTATATGTCGGTTTCAGATCGATCACTTGATCTTGTTATGCTCACGCACCCGGATCTTGATCATGTAGGCGGTATGGTATCGCTCGTTGATCGGTACGATATTGGAATGGTAATGCACTCAGGACTCCTCGCAGGTTCGCCAGTGTATGCTGCAATTGCTGAGCGTATACGACAAAAAAACATTCCAACGATGAGCGCTGAAGCAGGGCAAGTCATTACCCTGGAACCTGGGGTTATTCTTGAAATATATTCCCCGTATCCATCGTTTGAATCATTAGAACCAAATGATTATTCAATTGTTGCTCGGCTCGTCTATGGAACAACGTCGGTGATGTTGACAGGGGACGCGACAAAGCAGATTGAACTCGAAGTCACTGAGACGTTTGGTGATCGCTTGCAGTCAGATATTTTAAAAGTTGGACACCACGGATCACAGACATCGACGAGCGATCCATTTGTTGAAGCGGTGTCGCCTCAATATGCCGTGCTTTCGTACGGATGTAATAACCGATTTGGACATCCGCATGGAGAAGTCCTGGCTACCTTGTTTTCACATCAGATCGAGTTGTACGATACCTGTAACGATGGTGATGTTGTATTTGAAAGTGATGGAGAAGAGTGGTTTATAAAAAAATAAAAAAAGCCTCTGGTACAGAGGCTTTTTATTATTCCTAGTCCTTGGCTAGGGTTTTAGGTTTTAATTGTAGGCTGTAAAAGCCTTTTTCTAAGGGAATCATAACTCCACCAATATTAACCACAAGACTCTCAATAGGGTCGTTGGCATCAACAATCACTGTGTTTTCTAGTCCAAGCTCTTCGAATAACAACCGTTTTTTCATTTCAGGTGGAATACCTTTAAAAATTTTACGATATAATTCATCGTTGAGCGGAATAGGTTTTACATTTTCGTGTTCTACTAAATGAGTTTCAGTTCTAGCAACATGTGAAACTTCTTCACCAGGAGTAACTTGAACTAACATATTCTCATCAGTTTCACTTGAATGTTCAGTTGATGAATTTGGGGGTTGAGAATCACCTTGCTCTGCACCCGGATCAGTTTCGGCTATTACTGACGAATTGGTATTCGAATCACCACTATTCGTATTACCCGTAACTTGAGGTGTAGGATCCAATTTGAAATACACATTTGTACCTTCCAGTTTAACAAAGTGAGGTTCTAACTTATCAGATAAAAGTTTACGCACAGATTCTTCTGTTAGTAGGTCTTTTGTTTCTGAGTATAGATAGATTTTTATAACCCCATTTTCTTCACCTTTTAGTTGGTTTGACGTAATACCTAACTTACCGTTCAATGACTCATTCACCAATTTTTTAAGTTCATCAACTTTTGACAGCGATACAGGTTGTGGCACAGGATCAGAATCATCAATCGGCACCGTGAATCCAACTGTTGCCCCAGTGCTCGTTACGTATTGTTGTAAATGATCAGGTAGTTTACCAGCTATTTGTCCAAACGCAGATTTTTTCTCATCTGTGTTTAAACTTTTTGTGTTAAGACTTACCCGAAACATACCTTTTTCTGGATTTGTCTTCTGGACCAGTAGGTTTACACCAGTACGTTTGATACCAATTTCAACCATCAAACGATTCATGTGTGTTTTTACATCCCCCATAATTTCATCGTAGGTAACCTCTCCTACAGCAGGGTTACGTGTTACATTGGTTACCCGCCTCGACTGAGTAACGTCAATCTTTTTGATGTACATTTGATCCACTTCGGCGAACCGTTCTTTCAGGTAATCCTGCATCTTTTTTGATGAAACAATCTCTCTTAACAGTTCTTTCGGATTTCCATATTCGCTGAATGATTCTCTTTTGAAAGAATCGACCTTTGGATCTAATGATATAAATACTGAATTCGGACATAAAAGGTTGGTATCCTTAGCTTTCAAAATTCGTAAACCAAAGGAATCACTGAAAAGTTTACACGCCTTGATAAAATCATCACGATTATCTCGATTCTCTTTGTTGAAGTGTATCCTGGCGGTGAATCCAGTTTTTGGATCAGCTTCTGTAGGTGCAATACCAAAACCGCACTCTAGTAGAAAGTTAATTAACTCCATTCTAAAGCCAATAGAGTCTTCTTTTCCTTCAAGCCATGTTCTATAGTTTGGAATAGTCCTTGAAAGATTACGCTCTGTCATCAGGGTATAGGTAACTCTTCTTACATCCCCATTGGTTCTAGCCGCCTCTACATTCCCCGATTCCAACATTTTAGATTTTACCTCTGATGCATCATACCTATTCATGTATTGGTAGGTAAAATCATAGGCACTTTTCTTTTCTACCAAAAATCCAGGAATACCAATTTTGTGGTGAGCATTCTCTAGATCATTTTCTAAAATCTCAGGCGATAGGTTCAGTGACCCGTTTGATTGTGGTGTAGGTTTTTTGTTGTCAGTTTCGATTTCAATATTTTCGAGACTGATTAAAAAACCAGATGTACCCAAATCTTTCTCCATGTATTCATTAATTGCTTCTTTCAAACGATTTCTAAACTCCGGCTTTATTGGTATTAGGATTACCTTTTTATAGTTGGCTCCTTGAGGGTTTAAAATCTTGTACTCAGTTCCTAAAAAAAGATTAAACATGGCAATCATCTTTGTTAATGCACGTTTCTTATTTTTATAGGTTTCTTCAGCCTCAGCTTTTTCGACTAGTTGTCCCATACTTGTATATTTTAATTGTTAATACTAATTATTTTTTATGTATGTAAAATAATATCTTTCTATTTACTTTAATTTATTATGAAAAATTATAAATGTCAAAAAATTTAGTTAAGTAAAAACGAGTCAATCATGACTCGTTTTTACTTACTTGATGATTCCTGCATCCTTGAGCGTTTTGTACGCCCCATTTTTTTTGATGTTCTTGATCGCCTCTGTTGAGATACGTAATACAAAGGTTTGATCAAGTTCAGGTACGTACACGCGTTTTTTCTGTAGGTTTGGGTAGCGTCGTCGTTTTCCTGTTGGGTTGAACTCGGTTGCACGGGTTCGGTTACTGTAACCTCCACCAACTTGTGAACCTTTTTTAGTTATTGGACATGTTCGTGACATAATTTTTTGTGATTACAGGCCGTCTGACCCGAATGCGAATAACGACCCCGATATTAGCACAACTATATAAGAGCGCAAGTCCTACGTATACGTTTGCCACAACAGGGCACTATCCCTATAATCAGTAGCATGACTACATCAATTGTTTTTGTCATTATTCTCATTATATCGATTATTCTCCATGAAGTTGCGCATGGCTACGTTGCTGATAGACTCGGTGATCCAACGGCACGTTTGCAGGGTCGTCTCTCGCTGAACCCACTCGTTCACATTGATTGGCTGGGATCGGTGATTTTACCACTGTTTCTCGTACTCTCGAACGCATCATTTATTTTAGGATGGGCAAAACCAGTACCGTTCAATCCCTATAATTTTAAAAACCCACGATGGGGAGGGTTAATTGTTGCACTCGCTGGACCGCTCACTAATATCGTGCTCGCAATTATTGGTTCGGTGGTACTCAATACGATACCACTTGGTATTGGTGGTACGCTCCTCTTTACTGGTCTCGTTATTGTCAACATTGCACTCGCGGTGTTTAATCTCGTACCCATTCCACCGCTTGATGGTCACCACATACTCTTTGCATTGATTCCTGACGAGTACCACCACATTAAAGTATGGCTCCGTAAGTACTCGTTTGTCATCCTCATTGTGTTTGTCATCTATGGATGGCGATTCATTGCGCCCATCATCGACTACGTATCAGGATTCCTCTTGTAGCTATTGCATTTTTTATCCATTGTAGTAATGTCCTAGTCATACACGCACTGTTCTGATGCAGTGCTTTTGATTGCAAAATATTGTATATGGCACGAATTAACCAACTTATTAGAAAAGGTCGCACGAAGCAGACATCAAAACCAAAGGCGGTAGCACTTCGCCGTGGTTTTAACTCGCTCAAAAATCGACCAACCAAGTACCCATCACCATTCAAGCGTGGGGTATGTACCAAGGTAACTACCACCACACCAAAGAAACCGAACTCAGCACTCCGAAAGATTGCCCGTGTTCGTTTGACCAACGGTATGGAGGTAACCGCCTACATTCCTGGTATGGGACACAACCTCCAAGAACACAGCGTGGTAATGCTCCGTGGAGGACGTGTAAAGGACTTGATCGGAGTTCGATATACCGTTGTACGAGGAGTCCTCGATGCAACCGGTGTTGATAAACGAAAGAAATCTCGTTCACGATACGGAGTTAAGAAGCCTAAGGGTGAGTAATTGAAATAGTATGCGAAGACCAGTAAAAAACCGAAATATTCCAGTCGCTGATTCAGTGTACAATTCTGTTACCCTAGCGCGATTCATTAACTACATCATGCTCGATGGTAAGAAAGAAACCGCACGCAAAATCGTGTACGGTGCGCTCGATATCATCAAAGAAAAGATGAAAGATAAAGAACCACTCGAAGTGTTTGAACTTGCACTGAAAAATGCAGGACCATCAACCGAGGTTCGCTCACGACGTGTGGGAGGTGCGAATTACCAGGTGCCAGTACCGGTTCGTCCTGAACGACAAGAAGCGCTCGCGATGCGATGGATTATAGCAGGAGCACGTAGCAAGAAAGGAAAAGAAATGAAAGAATTTCTTGCTGAAGAGCTCATGCAGGCGGCACAAGGAGAAGGAGAGGCAGTAAAGAAGAAAGAAAACGTTCTCAAGATGGCAGAGGCAAACAAGGCGTTTGCACACTTTGCTTGGTAGTCGGTTCTCAAAATCAACGAATTACGTCGTTGACTTCAAAGAAAAAGCGCTCACGGTATGTAGATACCGCTCGCGCTTTTTCTTTTTTGTCGCCTCGTACTTCATCTGATTTTTTGAACCTTGAGTCGGCATTTATTTTAAAATGAAATAAGTTTAGTTATATTTTTTCCAATTATCTTATTTGCATTTCATCTCTTTGTAGTTAACTTTGATATACTGTTTTTATATGAACGAAGTCGATTACTATGCAAAGATCATTTGGGATTACATGCTATTACACCACAAGATAAAGAAGATGGATGGAATTTTTCTTTTAGGTTCAAATGATATACGAACAGTCAATAGAGCAGCTGAATTATACCATCAAGGATACGGTAATTTTATCGTCTGTTCAGGAGGAAATGGCAAGGATACTCAATATGAAAGAACAGAAGCCGAAGTTTTTTCAGAGAAATTAATAGAATTAGGGGTTCCTAAAGAAAAAATTCTCTTAGAAAGAGAAGCAACGAACACTGGAGAGAATGTACGTTTTACTGAAAAACTTTTGAGAGATAAAAAAATAGATTTCCATTCTTTAATTTTGGTTCAAAAACCATATATGGAACGTCGTGTATATGCTACTTTCAAAAAACAGTGGAGCAACCCAGATACTGAATTTATTGTGACGTCTCCACAACTGAGTTACGAAGAATGTATGACTGATGATGAGGAGTATAAGAATAAGATTCTTGAAGTGATGATAGGTGATTTGCAACGCGTTAAAGAATATCCAAAACTTGGATTTCAAATTGAACAAGAAATTCCTGACAAAGTAACAGAAGCTTGGAGAACATTGGTTGATATGGGGTACAAAAAGTATTATTTAAAATAAATTTGCCACAATGATAAAAAATCAAGTATACTAAACGTGTTAGTATAATTAACGTGATAGAAAGAATTATGACAGAACCACAAGATTTTCTTGAATACATTGTAAAAGGTCTCGTTGATAACCCGAACGACGTAAAGGTTACCAAGACCGTTGATGATATGGGGGTGTTGTTGACGCTTGATGTAAACCCAGAAGACATGGGTCAAGTTATTGGACGCCAGGGTGCAACCGCAAAGGCAATTCGAACTCTCGTTCGCGTTGCGGGTATGAAGGGTCAAGCACGCGTGAACGTTAAAATTAACGAACCAAACAAAGAAGAGGCTACTGAAGAGTAGGTTTTTTGCTTTTGAGGTAGAGTTTGTTATACTCGCTGTGACATGCATATACCAACAACGATTATCGTCATGGGGCGATCGGGTTCTGGAAAAGGAACTCAGATTGAACTCCTTAAAGAAGCTTACCTTAAACAGCATCCAGGTGAAGATATCCTCTATTTCTATCCAGGAAGTGTTTTTCGAAACATCGCTCAATCAGGTAGCCACACAGGTGCTAAAATCAAAGAAGATACAGAGCGAGGAGTGCTTGTGCCAGATTTTATTACGAACGGCTTATTTGTTGGTGAAATGATAGAGAAGGTAGCGTCAGGAGATCAACTTTTTATTTTTGATGGGTATCCACGAAATCATAACCAAATGGAAGTGCTCGAAAAAGTGCTACGATATTATGGTCGGGAGCATGCAGTGGTTCTTCATATTAAAGTTTCGGAAGAAGAAGTTCGAGCACGTATGGCTAGCCGTGGTCGGTACGATGACCAAGACGCTGAAGTGCTTGAGAATCGCATGCACTATTACCAGGAGCAGGTAGAACCGGTGATTGAACAATATCGAAACAACAATAACTATCTCGTCATTGATATTGACGGTGTAGGTGATATTAATGATATTCACCATGACATTATGGAAAAACTCGCGTCCGTGTAGTTGTATATATATAATTATGTCAACATTTAAGGAAACAATTATTATTGGGGTAGGTGGATCACTCCTCGTGCCGGATGCTATTGATACAGGTTTTATTGCTCAATTACAGGAAATGGTACACAACCTCATCAACACAGGATATCGAGTAGTTCTCGTGCCTGGTGGTGGACGAACTGCGCGAAACTACCAGCATGCACTCAAAGAATTAGGCCAATATGATGTAGAAACTCTTGATTGGATTGGAATTAAGGCAATTCACTTGAATGGTGAACTCCTTCTACATGTGTTTCAAGCAATTGGAATCAATCCTGCTGTCATTCATAAACCCGAAGAAATCAGTACTATTGATGCACAATTGGTGTTGAAATTTGCATTCAAACCAGGTAATTCTTCTGATGTTGGCGCGGTAAAGATGGCACAGAGTACTGGGGCACAAAAAATTATCAATTTCTCAAATATTTCACACGTATACAATGAAGATCCACGTACCAATCCTGATGCAACACCGTTTGATACGTTGACGTGGCAGGAATACCGAGCACTCATTCCTGGTGAATGGACACCTGGATTATCAGCACCGTTTGATCCTGTTGCGGCAACACTCGCCGAAGAGGCAGGGATTACCGTGGCAATTCTTGGAGCATCCATAGAAAACCTTAAACAGTATCTTGCAGGTGAATCGTTTGAAGGAACCATTATCTCGTAATAGTGGTTTTTATTTTTGTAAAAATGAGTACAGTATAAGTATGGCAGTGACGATTAAAACCCCTGAACAAATTGATATTCTTCGCGAAGCCGGGCGTATTCATGCTCGCATTTTGAATGAATTGGAACTCTTGGTACAACCAGGGATTTCAGCACGCGAGCTCGATCGCATCGCAGAAGAAAAGGTACGCGGGGCTGGCGCAGAACCTTCGTTTTTAGGATATCGACCTGATCGGCATACACCGGCATATCCTGCGACTCTATGCGTTTCAATTAACGAGGTGGTTGTTCATGGTATTCCTACAGACGACATGATTATTCAGAATGGTGATATTGTTTCCATTGATCTTGGGTTGAAGTACCAAGGCATGTTTACTGATTCAGCACGTACCATTATTGTTGGGAATGTTTCAAGGGAAACGTCACAGCTCGTCTATGACACCAGGGAAGCTCTCGCACGTGGAATTGCAGTGGCACGTCCTGGGAATACGGTTGGTGATATTGGATACGCCGTTGAATCCTTCAATAATGGTCGGTATGGAAATGTTCGCGAACTTGCCGGTCACGGGGTAGGACTCGCGGTTCACGAAGACCCCTACGTACCAAATTACGGAAAACCAGGGAAGGGAATTGAATTGAAGCCTGGCATGGTGCTGGCGATTGAGCCAATGTTCAATCTTGGTACGTCAGACGTAATCTTTCATGATGATGGGTACACGGTAACAACGGCAGATAACCAAGCTTCAGCGCATGTTGAACACACTATCTTAATAACCGATGGAGAACCTGAAATTTTAACCGAATCGTAGAGATTTGGTTTTTTGTTGTATAATATTTTCATGGAAGGAGCACCTAAAATCGAGCAACATATCAATAAACACGAACGAGGTATTAAGTGGGAACGTTTGAAAACAGCACTCAAGCCATTGTATCTCACTGGTTTATTAACTTTAGCAACATTGAAATCCGTCAATGCCCAAGAACAACCTACTTCTACTGGTAGTATTGAGGATAAAAATAATCCTGTTGCTGAACGTGTGATACCGTCAAACATAGTTAATGGGACTGAAACCATTTTTGATATGTCAAAGGTTGTTCCAGGGGAAAATGGATTTAATTACTATAACCCTGATATTCTTGTTGATTTTCAAACTTTCTACACATATGCAAAGACTGATGCAGGTTTTATGGATAATGTTAATCTTGATTACATTAGATATTTTCATTCACAAGAGCGACTCGATAGACTTCAGAGTATGTTGGAAGATGATGTATTTTTAACCGAAGAAGAACAAACAGACCTTCAAGATGAGATTGATGATTTTGTTCTTCTTGAAAATGAGGAGGAGGCAAGAGAGCAAATTTTATATGAAAAATATATACAGATTAAAGAACACGTACGAGAAATCGAAGCTCAGAAACAATGGCTCATTAACATCATTGGCTCTAATGCATATCTCAATAGATTAGCAGGGGAGTTGAATGACATGAATGAAGCCAAAAAAATGCAACAGCAACGATTAGATAGGTTAAAGAATCATCAATATTTTATCTCTAATAACTCTGAATTAAGTGCACCAGGTGTGCTTGGTCATGTTCCTGTTGTGGGTGACCATACGTATGATGTTTTTTTACATAACGAAGTTAATTATGGAGAGAACGATGTTATCACAGAGGCGGGAGATGTGAAATTAGTATCACAAGAAAAGAATCTGACACCTCTTCACGAATACGAACATCAAAATAATGTGGATTTAATGACGGACTTTGCAGATCTCCAGCTGTGGTCTAATTTTTTACCACATAATTTGTATGAACATGAGGATGTTGGTTATTATGGTGATGTTGATGAACTTATGGCACGCAAACGAGTTCTTGATTATGAACTCGATAATCTTGGTATTAAAAAGTATGAAGAAGAATTTGATGAAACGCACTACCGACAAATCAAGGAACTTCAAGAAAAAGGTCAATTATCTAGAGATGCGGAATTATTTTTTCGGGTCTATACAAAAGATGCTCTCATACTCATTATGAATACGGTTGCTGAGAATATTGACCAAGCGCCAAAAAACAAAGATCATACCGTTCACTGGAATGATGCGGTGAAAATGAATAATGAAGAAATTGCCTAGATTTGTTATAACATAAGGGTTTCTCAAGGACATTTTTGCAAAGCAAAAATGTCCTTGAGAATTACACTAGAGTGTCCTTAAAACCCTTGTAAAATAATGTTTTTTCGGGGAAAAAAAGTTGACAAAAAAGTCCAAAAAACTAGTATATCTACTATCACAGCTTGTGTTGTTGTGGTTTTTTCTTTGAGTGAATGCTTGAGAAAAATGTTAAACAATTACTTACTGAGTACCACTTGCGAGATGCAACACATACCCTACGATTTGAGCGCGCACTTGAATCAACAAAGGGTAGCCGTCACGTAATGTACCGACTTAATTTTTAAGAAAAGACAACATGTCAGAATTTAACCGAGATAAAACTCACGTAAACGTAGGAACCATCGGTCACGTTGACCACGGAAAGACTACGCTTACGGCTGCTATCTTGCACTCACTCAACCTTGCAGGAAAGACAGTAAAAATGCGAGACGTTGCCGGAATTGACAACGCTCCAGAAGAACGAGAACGAGGAATTACCATCTCAATCTCACACAACGAGTATGAATCAGATACTCGACACTATGCTCACATTGATGCGCCAGGTCACGCGGATTACATCAAGAACATGATTACCGGTGCTGCACAGATGGATGGAGCGATCATCGTGGTAGCTGCGACCGATGGTCCAATGCCACAAACGCGAGAGCACATCCTTCTTGCAAAACAAGTTGGTGTACCAAACCTCATCGTATTCATCAACAAGATGGACATGGTGGATGACGAGGAAATGGTGATGCTCGTTGAAGAAGAAATGCGAGACCTCCTTACGAAATACGAATTTGATGGAACAAACGCACCAGTTATTAAAGGATCAGCACTCAAGGCACTTGAAGCAAGCTCAGCTGATGACGAGTGGGTAAAGAAAATCCTTGAACTCGTTGATGCTATGGATAGCTACTTCCCAGATCCTGTTCGAGAACTCGACAAACCATTCCTTATGCCAGTAGAAGACATCTTCTCTATCGAAGGGCGAGGAACGGTGGTTACTGGAAAGATTGAACAAGGAAAAGT
>JAGQMN010000016.1 GCA_020428645.1 Patescibacteria group bacterium | reverse complement strand
CAACAAAATGATCTGTGGCTCTCAAATGGCGATGGAACCTTTACGGCTGGAGATATTACCGGTGATAACACAGGAATTAGTTATGCGGCAGTCACCGGTGAATTCAATGGTGATACTGATGTTGATATCTACGTTGCTAATAATAATGGGCAGAATGACCTTTGGCTCAATAATGGTGATGGAACGTTTAGTGCGGCAGACATTAGTGGTGATTCGACAACGTCCTACGACGTAGAGGTTGCTGACGTCAACGGAGACACCATTGATGATTTGTATGTCATCAATAGTAGCCAGAACAAGCTATGGCTTGGAGATGGTGACGGTACCTTTACCAATGCTGATATTACTGATGATGATACGTCACAAAATTTTGGTGGAACGATTGCAGATATTAGTGGCGATACTGATCTCGATATTTATCTTGCGGTCATCAGGCAAAATAGATATTGGCTCGGAAATGGTGACGGAACGTTTACTGACAATACTATTTTTGGTGATGCCGGAAATTTGACTTACGGTGTAGATATTGGTGAATTGACTGGCGATAGCGATAATGATATTTATGTAACCATTCAAAGTGCTGACAACTATATTTGGGAAAATGATGGAGACGAAACCTTTAGTTATACTGATGCTACCAGTGCTGTGTCAGGTGCAACCGTGGATGTGAATATTCTTGATATTGATGGTGATGGAAATCTCGATACCTATCTTGTCCAAGGAGAGGGATTACCCAATGGCTTTGGTGTTGGGTTGGGAACGTATACGAATGCCTTATCTTTTGGAAATGGAGACGGAACGTTTACGAGCGGTAACATATCTGCTGATAACAATATCTCATACGCAGCAGCCTTTGGTGACTTCAACGATGATGATGAAATTGATATCTACGTCGCAAACTACCAACAGAATTATGTCTATTTGAATAATGGAGACCGTACCTTTAGTGCCGCAACGATTACAGGAGATACTGGAGAGTATTCAGTCGGAGCGGCTGTTGGAGACTTAAACGGAGACGATATTGATGATATCTACGTCGCGAACATGGATAGTAGTGGTTTTGGACTCGAGGCCGAGCAGAATAAATTATGGCTTTCGAATGGTGACGGTACCTTTACCAATGCTGATATTACCGGGGATGCCAGCGCTATTTCTTATGATGCTGAAATTGCTGACCTTAACGGTGATGACTATAATGATATTTATGTATCAAATCAAACCCAAAATAACCTCTGGATCAATGACGGAGCGGGGAATTTTACCGCTGCAAATATTACCGGCGACAACAATAATACGTATGGATCAGAGATTTACGACGTTGATGGAGACGGCGATAATGATATTTATTCTCTCCGTAGTGGGCAAAATGTTCTCTGGATCAATGACGGAGCGGGTAACTTCACCAGTAGTACAACGTTTGAAGGGTTATCGGTAACCACATACGATGCTGACTTTGGTGATCTGAATGGTGATGGCTACGCTGATCTCTATGTTGCGAATGGAGCCAGTGAGCAGAATATTATCTACCTGACTCGATTCGTGACGGCGGGATCGATTCAACCAACAACGGGTGCTGTCTTTGATACTAGTATGGCAAGTTTTACCTCAACCTTAGGCTCAAACAACCAGGGAACAGTCACTTACCAGGTTTCACCTGACGACGGTACCACCTGGTATTACTGGAACACTGGTGCGTGGACTACCACAACGGCTACTGATGGATCAGAAACTTCTTCAGCGAGTGTCATTGATACCAATATTGCAACACTCGATACTGATGGGGGAACGTTCACATGGCGGGCGTACTTTGCTTCTGATAATACACAGCCAGTTGAACTTGATGCGGTATCGGTAACCACCTCAGCTCCTGTAGTAGAAGAGAGTTCAGGTGGCCCATCAGGCTATCGTGGATACTCACCCCAACAGGTAGCACAATTATTTGCCCAAGCTAGAGGAGAAGATACCGCCGAAGAGCTAATCTGTTCACTCGGCATGTTGACCCAAAATCTCAAGGCGCCAAGTAAAAACGGTAGCTACAACAACTACACGGGAGGTATCGTGACCGAAGCTGATCTCTTGCAACAGCACCTAGATCGTCTTGGATTTAATCCAGGACCGATCGATGGAATCTTGGGACCCCTCTCTGATGGAGCCATTAAGCGCATGCAAACGTTCCTTGGTACACTTCCTGATGGCTACGTTGGACCGTTGACGAGGTCAGCATTGAATGGAAGCTGTATCTCATCCTAATGTATAAAAACTCTACCTATGTAGAGTTTTTAATTATCATCAAAAACTTCAATGGTATGGTTACGTTTCACAAGATCAGTAAATTTCCCGTTGTACCGTGTTGCACGGACAAGGTGGTTATCAATCCAATGGTAGTTGCCACCTCGTGGTTTATTCATGAGGAGACTATGGTATGTGAACCCATGTTCGTTGAGCCATCGTTCAGTGACATCACGATGTTCATCGGTGCGTGCCGTAAAGAAACAAATTTGGTGACCCTCATCGTACCATTTGTTAATAATTTCACGTGCGTCAGGGTAGTGTTTCGCCGTTACCATACGTTCAGGTTCTTCGTTTGGTATGTCATCACAAATAGTACCGTCGATATCAATAAGGTAGTTTTTAATTCCATCGTCTAATTGTGGGCTTACATGTTCACCGTTTTCGAATTTTTCGTGTAGGAGGTTCATATTCTGCCATTTTACCACACTATGAAGATGTTGTTTGTTGATAATATTAATATTACAATACTAGTATGACCGAACAAGAAATTAAAGATATGATCGCCAGTTCTCAAACACCAGAAGAACGACAAGAAAACCTTATGAAACTTGCGGAAGTATTACAAACCCAACTTGATGAGGTCCATCAATTAATTAAGAATGCACAATAATATGGAAGAGTTCAATTTTCACCAAATAGAAGACAGTTCACATGAAAATAAAGAGGAAAAGAATGAAGCTCTTGAAACAGTTAGTATTGAACTGATTGAAAAAATGAAAGAAGTCCAGAAAGACCTTAATGAGGCTCCAAAAGAAAGCATCAATCAAGAAGCCATGCGCTCTGTTTTAGCACAGTATCGAAGAAATGTTGTTGTGTTTCTAGGGCTTATTGCAAGTTACATTGGTCTGAATGTTTATATGGCACAAGATTTTAATGAAAGTGTTGATGACGTGAGAAATCTCACTCAACAAATATCAGCCACGATTGATGAGAATACTAACGAACAGTTACCAAAATTAAATGAGTTAGTTGAAACGTATGAACGATTCAATACTGAACTCGACTCATTAATTAACGAACAAGGTAAGTAAGCACGAAAAAACAACTCGCACGAGTTGTTTTTTCATATATAATACAGATATGTCTAAGTGGTCAGTACGTAGAAAACGTCGTATTCTCATCGTTATTGGTGTGTTGCTTGTAATAGTGTTTGTACTATTGTTTGTTCAGGTTGAAAATAGTAAACAACCGACCTGTTTCGACAATGTCCAAAATGGTCAAGAAACAGGAATTGACTGTGGTGGAACTTGTAGCCGTGTATGTCAGGAGGAAATTAATAATCTTGTTGTATGGTGGGAACGACCATTTCAGGTTGCGCCTGGTGTCTACAATACCGTTGCCTACATTGAAAACCAAAACCTCTCATCAGGTATCCAAGAATTATTCTACGAATTTCGTTTGTACGATCGCGACAATATTCTGGTTGCTGAGCCTGTGCAAGGTTCAACTTTCATTGAACCGAACAAGCGTTCAGCAGTGTTTGCGTCTGGTATCAATACCGGTGATAACGAGGCGTACACGGTATTCTTCCACATTAATGATGTACAAAATTGGAACCGCGTTTCACAAGACTACTCGTACAATCTCTTTACGATAGGAGAACCAACACTCACGAACCAAACGGTTGCTCCGAAACTCTCGGCACTGGTACGCAACGAGTCATTCATTAATTTTGAAAATGTACCGGTGGTAGCTATTCTGTACAATCAAAAAGGTAACGCTATTGCAGCGAGTCAGACGTTCATTGATATCCTCAATCAGGGTACCCAAGAACAGGTCTTCTACTCATGGCCTGAACCATTTGATGATGTTGTTGCACGTATTGAAATTATTCCACGTATCGATCCGTTCATTCCACGTGATCGACAGGTCTAATGTACGGTAGTATGCGTGAAGTTATACAACGAATTGATTGGTGGATTGTCGCTGCACTGCTACCGCTCTTTGGGTTATCCCTTGCTACGATGAGTTCGTTCGGTGGTGTTAATGGTTCTCTGTTAGTACGCCAAGCACTGTGGATTGGTGTTTTTTTGGTGGTCTTTTTTACCGTTGCGTCACTGGATCTTTCGTTCATTAAGGTTTCTCGTACACTCTTTCTTTTATATCTATTCGGTATCGCGCTTCTTGGGTCACTCTTTATTATCGGAGTCACCAACAAGGGGGCGACGAGTTGGCTCGATTTTGGAGCATTCTCATTTCAACCATCTGATCTCATTAAATTGTTTCTCATTTTGATACTTGCCAAGTACCTTGCCCGTCGACACGTAGAAATTCGTGCCATGAAGCACGTCTTGATTACTGCACTATATTTTGCCATTCCGTTTATTTTTATTTTTCTTCAACCAGACTTTGGTTCAGCATTCGTACTCTTCTGTATTTGGTTTGGCATGATTTTGGTTGCCGGTATTTCAAAAAAACACCTCTTGTTTTTCTTTGTTGTTGGGCTCGGACTCTTCATGGTGATGTGGACGTTCGTCTTTCAAGAGTACCAAAAAGACCGCATTCGCAGTTTTGTTGATCCACTCTCTGATGTTCAGGGAACAGGATACAATGCCTACCAATCGGTGATTGCTGTTGGATCGGGTCAAGTATTTGGTAAGGGTGTTGGCTATGGTACCCAGTCCCGGTTAAGTTTCCTACCTGAGTATGAGACTGATTTTATTTTTGCAGCCACTGGAGAAGAGTGGGGATTCATTGGATCTATCATTATTCTCGTACTCTTTGCTATTATTGTGTTCCGCATCTTGAAAATAGGGTACCAAATGAACAACAACTTTGAGCTGTTGTTTGCGGTCGGTATTGCGTTTTACATCATGAGTCACATTCTCATTAATATAGGTATGAATATTGGTCTCATGCCAGTGACCGGAGTAACCCTACCGTTTATGTCCTACGGTGGTTCGCACTTGTTAATTGAAGCACTCGCGTTAGGGATGCTTATGTCGTTTCGCAAGCAGTCGAGGTCGGTGTATAAGGATGAATCACCAGAGGTATTTCTCAGGTAACCAAAAAATGAACGAATTTCTTCGTTGCCTTCAAAAAATTTTTAACATCGTCCGCTAGGGACGTCTTATAAAAATTTTTCTTGTTGCCTTGAACTTCATTTCATTTTTTGATCACCTTTTTATATACTCTAGTTATGAAAGTAAAAGTATTATCCTGGAATATTTGGTGTGGAACACACTTAGATAAAGTAATAAATTTTTTAGAAACCGCCAACGCGGACATACTAGCTCTTCAAGAGGTAACGCAAGATGAAAGAGGTAATGTTGCTGAAATTATTGCAAATACATTAGAATACCAGTATGTTTATACGACAGATGTGGATATGCCTTTAAAATATTTGCCTGATTACGACCAAGACGATGAAAGAACTATTAAAATGGGTAATGCAATCTTAAGCAAATATGAAATTTTAGATAGTAAAGAGCATTATTTGTTTGAAAATAAAGGACGTAGCATAATCGAAGCAAAAATCAAAATAAAAGATACTGTTCTTAACGTTTTTAGCATTCATCTCAAACATACTCATCAACAACAACTCAATCTGCAAGACTTACAAGCTGGTAATTTATTACAACTTTTACCACAAGAAAATACGATAGTAATGGGAGATTTTAACTCACTACCAGAAAGTGGGGTTATTCAAAGAGTTTCCAAGGTATTACAAAATACCGAAAAAGAATCTCACCAGACGCCTACGTGGTCTGTTTATAGAGAGGGTTGCACCGAATGTCTTATAGACAAAATTGTACACAAATTAGATTACATATTTATTAGCAAGAATCTAAGATCAAACTCGTTTCACGTCTACCAATCAAAAGCATCTGATCATTTACCTGTTTCAGTTATGGTGGCGATATAAGCGCACACAGAAAATTTTTTACTTTTCAAAAAACAATGACTACGTATACTAGGAAATAGCTATGCCAATCATCGTTGACGGAAAATCTATTGCAGAAGCGATCCAAGCTGAACTCAAAGAGTACACGAGCACTCTCACTACTCCTGTTTCGTTTCACATTATCTACGTCGGTTCTGATCCGGTGATAGATACTTTTATAAAGTACAAAGAAAAATTTGGAGGAGAACTCGGTGTGAATGTAACCACCCATCGTTTTGATGAAGATATCAGTTTTAATGACCTTACTCAGGCAATTAATGTTATTGAATCAACAGCAGATGCGATGATTATCCAGTTACCGTTACCACCACATTTACGTGTTCAATCTGTTCTTGATATCATCCCATGTGAAAAAGATGTTGATATGCTCTCAACCGATACACGTCGACGTTTTAGAGATGGTGGAACAACCTGGTTTCCACCCGTTACCGGTTCTATTATTGAAATTATTCGTTATCACCATATCTCGTTGATGGATAAAAAAATTCTCCTGATTGGAAATGGTTCTCTCGTTGGGTATCCAATGTCTCTGTGGCTTGATCGTGAAGGGTACGCATATGACATCATTACCAAAGAAACAGATGAAGATACCCGAACATCACTACTCCTCAATGCTGATATTATTATTAGTGGTGCTGGTGTACCTGGTATGATCACCAAGGATATGGTGAAAGAGGGTGTTGTATTGATTGATGCAGGTACGAGCGAGTCTGGTAAAAAAATTATCGGAGACGTTGATTATGGTACATACCATAAAGCATCACTCGTAACCCCAGTCCCTGGTGGTATTGGACCTATCACGATCGCTGTCTTGTATCGAAATATTATCAGTGCACACAAACATCATCATGCAGTATCTTGTTAAATTACATATTGCGGTATTTAATTGGCTCTTTCATTTGACGACCTACTCGTCTGAACTTAACGTTTGGGTCTACATTATTGCTGAGCTCTTTGATTGGTACGTCGTATTTGCTGGTGTAATCTTTATCATGGTGCACACTCATCGGCAGCGTATTAATCGACCTGTTTTTATTGATCGGCGTTCATTGACTGAGGGAATATATACCGTTGTGGGTGTGCTCGTTGCATGGTTTCTCTCATATGGCATGAAAATGCTATTCTCTATTGCACGTCCATTTATTCAGTTGTCTGATGTCATACCGCTTTTTCTCTATGGTAGTTACGATTCGTTTCCGTCTGGGCATGCAACCTTGTTTTCAGCACTAGCAGTTGCTATTTACCTGCACCACCGCTTTATTGGCAGTATTTTCATACTCCTTGCGTTTTTGATTGGTACCGCACGGGTTGTGGCTGGCGTTCATTTTCCCATTGATGTACTCACCGGATGGGTTATTGGTACTGTTGTTTCTCTTTTGACCTACTATTTGTTTACCAGAAAGTATCGTCAATAGTATGCTATAGTGACACTATGAAAGTAACAAAAATAGGACACTGCTGTTTATTGATTGAGCTTGAAACACTCACCATACTGACTGATCCTGGTGCGTTTTCACAAGAGCAAAACCATATTACTGGTATTAACGTCGTGTTGATTACCCATGAACATGGAGATCACCTCCATATTGAATCGCTCAAACAGGTAATCAAAAATAATCCAGATGTTCAAGTCTATACCAACACAGCGACGGGGAAACTGCTCGATGGAGCAAATATACCATACATCCTCCTCGAAGGACGAGATTCAATATCCATTCAGGGCACTCTTATTGAAGCATGTGATGCACAACATGTAGAAATCTTTGAAGACATAGGTCAGGTACAGAATACTGGCTATTTCATAGCCGATAAACTCTTCTATCCAGGTGATGCGTATGCGAACCCAGAAAAGCCTGTAGAAATTCTTACACTACCCGTTGCAGGACCGTGGGCACGAGTAGCTGATGTCATTCGATATGCTCGTGACATCAATCCACAACGTGCATTCCCTGTTCACGATGCACTGTTGAATGAGAAGGGTATCGGTTCACAGCACAAGCACTGTGCACGAGAGCTTTCTGCCAAGGGAATTGATTTTATATCAATGAGCGCAGGTGAGAGTCATGAATTTTAATATTTCATTAATGTGGTATAGTTCATCTTATGATTGAAAGTGAACCACAATTAAGCCAACAAGAATTAAAAAAAATTGATGCTGAAAAGCGCCCAGAGCAAGCTGAAAAGTTAGTTGCTTTTACGGATAAAATTGATCTCTATGAATTTTCGAATAAAATTTTTGAAAAAAGCAATTTTGAAGATTTGAGTTTTGATGATTTCAAAAACTTTTTAATTCGTATAAATGGCCTACTTCGTGATCTCCCAAAAACAGAGCGCGGTTTTGATGGAGAAAATGTAAAACTTGATGGGATGCTTGAATCTCAGTTAGTTCTTGCTCACAAAGATAAAGAAGATGTTTTACAGTATGCCTTTGAAAGCTCAAAATCTCTACCTAGGGAAGATATTTCATACATGTTACCTCTTATTATTAACGCTGTGCATTATTTTGGTGATGGTAATGGGAGAACAAGTCGTGTTTTGAGAACTATTTTAGAGAAAAATTCTTCGAAAGATGACTTTATGAAAAAATTAGAGCAAAGGGTTAGTTCTGATGGCCGTGACTATATTGACGTTAACCCTAGCTTTGTCAATTGGGAAATAGAGCAACACTTTTTAAAAAGCAAGGGGTGGACTGAAACCGATTACGGTTTTACCCCACCTAATTTTGAAAAATATGGAACTATCGGTGGTATATTTGAAGGCTACAGAAATCATCCTAATGCAAAACAGCTCAGTGAGATAGAACGCATAGCGGATTCAGATGCAAGTCTTCTTACTACTGCAATTTTGGAAACATACAGCGAAAAAGACTTGAATAGGGTTGTTAATTCTAGCTACCGACACCCTGTTATTTCTCCAGAGTTGCTTTGCAAAAACTCTTCTCAGAGCCAGCTTCAGAATATCGTCAATAAATATTTTGAATATAAAAAAGAGTGTACAAGATTACTCGTTGATATCTTCAAAAATCCAGATGATTTTAAAAATCCCTTCGCTCCAACAATCACCCTGAAAGAAATGTTTATCGATAAGGTGAATGAGGAAGCTGGTAAATACGTTAAATGAAAATCGCCCGTTTGGCGTGTTTTTTATTGAAAAAAAGATAAAAAAGCATATAGTGGAGCGTATATGTGGAAAACAAGAATTGTTGCGCTACTGTTTGTAGCTTTAGGAGTATTACTCGGTTGGTATGTGTTTCACTCTGAAAAAACGGGATCAGACCCATTTCGGTTGGGCTTAGATTTATCAGGGGGAAGCTACCTCGTATACAAAGCTGATACGTCAGCTATTCCTGAGAGTGAAGTAGCTGATTCAATGGATGCACTTCGTGATGTTATTGAACGCCGTATTAATGCTTTTGGAGTGGCTGAGCCTAACGTAACCACTGAAAAACATACCCTCGGTGTCGATGGTTCAGAAGAGCGACTGGTGGTTGAATTGCCAGGTGTGACTGATCTTGATGAAGCAGTTGAAATGATTGGTCAAACACCACTCCTCGAATTCAAAGTCGAAGCACCTGAAGCTGATCGTCAGGCTATTCAAGCACACATTGATGAGCTTCTCAAAATAGATGTTGATTCAACAAACATTGTTGATGGTACCCTTACTCTTGGAGGTGGTGAAATTGATTACGAACAATTGAAAGAATTACAAGATCAAATGTATGTTGCTACTCCATTGACCGGAAAGTTCTTGCAAAAATCGACCCTTCAATTCTCGCAAGCAGGTATCCAAAATGGTGGAGGACTCCAAACACGTCCCATCATTGGTCTTTCGTTTAATCGAGAGGGAGGGGAACTGTTTGAAGAAATCACTCGTGAAAATGTTGGGAAGACCATCGCTATTTACCTCGACGGTATTATCGTATCGGCTCCACGAGTAAACACAGTGATTTCAGGTGGGCAGGCAATTATTGAGGGTGATTTTAGTATTGAAGAGGCGAAAACTACCGTTGGACGATTGAATTCAGGAGCACTCCCAATTCCTATTGAATTGATTTCAACCAATACTATTGGACCATCGCTCGGACACGATGCGGTTGAAGCGGGTGTCTATGCAGGAGTTATTGGATTAATCCTCGTATCACTTGTCCTCGTTCTCTGGTATCGACTTCCTGGATTAATTGCGGTGATTGCGCTCGGTATTTATACCACTATTATGTTGTGGATGTTCAAATTTATCCCTGTTACCCTCACCTCAGCTGGTATTACGGGATTCATTATTTCGATTGGTATTGCGGTTGATGCAAACATCTTGATCTTTGAACGTATGAAAGAAGAGCTTGCTGTTGGTAAACCACTGAAAGCATCAGTTGAAACTGGGTTTAAGCGTGCGTGGGCATCAATTCGTGATGCAAATATTTCATCAATTATCTCTGCAATTTTCCTCTTCTGGTTCGGAACTGCGCTCATCAAGGGATTTGCACTGACGTTTGGTCTCGGTATTCTCGTATCGATGTTTACAGCAGTGACGGTGACTCGTTTCCTCCTCTTGTCACTGGGTAAGCGAGACGGTCGCGTTTCATCTATTATTCGATTTTTGTACCAGAGTGGGTTAACTAAGTAGGCTTATGTTTATTGTACGATATAAAAAATGGTTTATAGGATTTTCAGCATTCTTAGTACTCCTCGGTATTATTTCGGTAGGAATACATGGATTTGACTACAGTGTTGAATTTACTGGGGGTTCAGTACTCGAAGTTTCATACGATGAAACACCAGCAATTGATGCTGTGAAGACATCACTCCGCGATGCTGGGTTTGAAGATACCTTGGTTCAACCGTTTGGAGAACAAGGGTACGTAGTACGTACCAAACCGATTACTGAAGCACAGCGTAAAGAATTGGTTACCGCAATGCAGATTGGCGAAGCAACACCAAGTATTGAACGTTTTAACTCTATTGGTCCATCAGTAGGCAAACAGTTGAAAACAAAATCACTCTACGCACTGATTGCAGTGTCGCTTGGTATTGTATTCTTTGTGGCGTATGCGTTTCGTCAGGTTTCAAAACCAGTATCATCATGGAAGTATGGAATTGTTGCCGTGCTTGCACTTCTTCATGACATTATTATTCCTGTTGGGATTCTGACCCTTCTTGGAACTGAGGTAGATACGTTGTACGTCGTTGGTCTCCTCTCGATTTTAGGACTCTCGGTGAACGATACGATTGTCGTGTTTGATCGTATTCGTGAGAACCTCAAAGACAACGAAGAGAAAAACACCAAAGAACCGTTCACCACGACTGTCGGTAATGCTATTAATCAAACCATGATTCGATCGATTTTTACCTCATTGACATTGGTGGTGGTACTCTTTGCACTCTACTTTGCAGGTCCTGCAGCGACCAAGACTCTTTCGCTCGTACTTCTTCTTGGAACGATTGTCGGTACGTATTCATCAATTTTCTTGGCATCACCACTATTGACTGTGTTGGTGAGTAAGAAAACAAAAAACTCTTAGACCAAGAGTTTTTTGTTATAATGTAGGTCTATGGAAGATTTTAAAAATAATCAAGAACATATTTCAACTCCTGTATGGAATGGTAATGCATGTATTGTTCAGCTTGAATTTCCTAATACGTTTCCTGACACCTTAGAAAAGAATGGAAATACTTTACTAAGAAAACCCGAATTCCATATTACACTTATTGGTAATCAGTTAGCGTCTGAGATAGAGAATCATTGTACTGAAGATCAAAGAGCAGAGCTTAAAGAATACATCAATAGTATTCAACTACATGTTACCTTAGCTAATAATGAATATTTTTTAGTTAAAGATTATGGTGATCATATTAGATATTCACGTATCGTTGAATTACTTCTCAACGAAAAGGATGAGTTAGAGAAACACGTTTCTCAAATTATTGGCTTTCCATATACTATCTTTCCACACATCACAACACATAGTGGATCAGATCATGAAGATTATATTCATCGAGGTATTGGTATTCAAAGTAGAGAAGAACTCGAACAATACCAACAATAAAACCCAATGGGTTTTTTGTTTTGGAAATTGATTTTTTTCCTATTCTTGGTTCAATGTAGCTAAACCTATAAAAACAAAAGATCATGAAAACCTGGATATTATTACTATTTGTACTGTTTCCAGTTTTTATGGGAATAAGTCAACGACAGCTTGAAGAACATACACCCAATAGCTATGTAGAAAAAACAGAAATATCCCTTGCACAAGGAATCCTCGACACATGGTGGCGTTCAAAGAAAGAAGGTCCTTATTATTGCGATATCTTTCTTACTTTAAAGGGGCAAAAAATAGATTCTATACACCTAGTTCAAATTGTTCAAGATGATGAACCGTTCAAAGCGAGTTTGTCACTTTCTAAATTTAATCAAAACAACGATACAATACAGGTACCTTTTTCCGAAGGAAAAATTAACAAATTACTACGATTTTATCTTTTACCTAATTTTTCTATCCTCAATGGAGGAGATATTTTATTAAAAATTAAAACCGATGGTAACTGGAAAGATGAATGGTTGTATCTTGAAAAAAATAATGAGGGTGTATTTCGTTTGTATTGTAAAGATAAGTTGAAAACAAAATACGAAGTTGAAAAAATTTTTGTAAAATTAGGATTTATTTTCTTTATTGACGAACATCAAATTTTTATGAAAAGCCCTCCTCATTGAGGTGCTTTTTTGTTATACTGTACCTGTTATGTATATTATTTTAGGTATTATTGCGGTTATCATTATTGCGTTGATTGGACTGTATAATAATTTTGTAAAACTTCGTGTCCGTACGGATGAGGCGTGGGCTGATATTGATGTTCAATTAAAACGTCGTTACGATCTGATTCCAAATCTTGTTGAAACGGTAAAGGGATATGCGAGTCACGAACGGGCAACATTACAAGAAGTTCTCGAAGCACGTTCGAAGGCAACACAGATGAACATTGATGTTGCCAATGTAACACCAGCGCAAATGTCACAATTTGCAGAGCTCCAGGCGGGTATTACCGGAGCTCTTGGTAAGTTGATGGCGATCGCTGAGTCGTACCCAGATCTCAAGGCGAATGAGAATTTTCTTGAACTACAACGTGAGCTCACCGATACCGAGAACAAGATTCAGGCAGCACGCCGATTCTACAACACCAACGTGCGTGATCTCAATATTGCGATTCAATCATTTCCAGGAAATGTTGTTGCAAGTATGTTTGGATTTGGTACGCGTGAATTCTTTGAACTTGAAGGAGATTCAATTGAACGTGAACCCGTTAAGGTATCATTTTAAAAACAAAAAACGAGTGAATACACTCGTTTTTTGATGTCAACTTGTAACTCATAACCAATAACTATAAACTTGTGGTATGTCTACATTTTATACTCACCAACACACCAACAAGGTGAAAACCTGGCTTTTGATGACCATCTTTTTTGGTATTGTTATTGGTCTTGGATATGTGCTCTCGTACCAGTTTGGTTCACCTGATATTCTCTACATCGCTATTGTTGTTTCAATCGGTATGAACGTGTGGGCGTACTGGTTTTCGGATAAAACTGTTATTAAAATGACGGGCGCCAAAGAAGCTTCATACAGTCAGTTTCCTGAACTTCACCGTATTGTTGAAAACCTCGCCATCACGGCAGGGCTTCCTAAACCAAAGGTGTACGTCGTGCAGGATATGGCACCAAACGCCTTTGCAACGGGACGTAACAAACACCATGCAGCGGTTGCGGTAACGACAGGGCTTCTTGAGATTCTCGATAAAAATGAACTTGAAGGTGTCATTGCACACGAGCTTGGGCATATTGGAAACAACGACATGCTCGTATCAACGGTGGCGGTCGTTCTCGTAGGTATCGTGACGATGGTGTCTGATATGCTTCTCCGTGGTAGTATGTTTGGCGGAAGAACTAATAACCGAGAGGGAAGTAACGCGATCGTGCTCATCATTGGTCTCGTCCTTGCAATCCTCATGCCACTCGTAGGTTCACTCATCCGGTTTGCTGTTTCGCGGAAACGTGAACTATTGGCCGATGCGACGGGTGCCATGCTCACGCGATATCCCGAAGGATTGGCGAGTGCTCTTGAAAAGATTCACGCACATGGCAGTAAAATGCGGAGTGCAAACCATGCCACCGCACACCTCTTTATTGCGAATCCGTTTGGGGTAAAACGTATGGCAACCTACGTCAACCGCCTGTTTATGACTCACCCGCCAGCTGAATTACGTATCCAATTACTGCGTGATATGGACGGTAGATAACTTCTTGACACAATACCAGTACATGTTAATGTGATCATGACAAACCCAATTTTAATACAATATTTTCTTTCCTGGAATAGTATTTTATTTTTACGTTGATGGTTAGTGTTAATAAGCTATTCTTTGGGAAGTTGCCAGGTGTTATATTCGATGTTTAATTTTTAAGTGGTAAGTTGTTAAATTTTCGAACATAAGCCTGGCTTTTTGTTGGCAGAGATGACAGGATTTTCATCCCACACCTAGCAGAAGGGACGAGATTTTAACCCACACACCAAAGCGGAAGGAACAGGATTCGAACCTGCGATACCGTTTCCGATATACATCGTTTCCAACGATGCGCATTCAACCGCTCTGCCATCCTTCCGCTTTGGTGTGTGGGCGTGCTCACGGTACCGATGAAGGTACACATGCTTTCCAAGCGTGCCGGTTAAACCACTCCGGCACCCTTCTGCTAGGTGGGGGACGTATTCAACCACTCTGCCACATCTCCAATATCCTGTATCCTATCAAATTACATGGAATGGTAAATTAAAATACTCGCTGTGTTATACTTTTCATATGAA
This sequence comes from Patescibacteria group bacterium, assembly GCA_020428645.1. Taxonomy (GTDB): domain Bacteria; phylum Patescibacteriota; class Minisyncoccia; order Phycocordibacterales; family UBA1006; genus UBA1006. The sequence goes on along the minus strand of JAGQMN010000016.1, from coordinate 6,503 downwards.
AACATTCACAGAAAAAGTAATAGACATTGTTAAAAAAATTCCAAGAGGCAAAACCATGACGTATGTCGAAGTTGCACGGAAAGCTGGATCATCGAATGCAAGTCGAGCGGTAGGAAGCATCATGGCAAAGAACCAAGATAAGACAGTTCCGTGTCACCGGGTGATTCGGTCAGATGGTACTATTGGACTATACAACAGACTGCAGGGTTCTTCGAAAGAAGCTTTGTTGCGAAAAGAGGGAGCAATCACTTAAAAAAGTTATCAACAGTGAATCCACACCCTGTGTTTGCATGAGCTCACTCATGGATGTACAGTATGAATATCCAGAGTAACTAAGTTTACTTGCTTGCTCTGGATGCACCCGAGATGAAATGTGTTTACACAATTCGTCTCGACCGTAAGGACAATACTTCTGTATCATTCTTACAACAAAAAACTACAGCTTGCTGTAGTTTTTTGTTGTGTGTAAATGTTTAGGCATGCATCCCTGCAACGTATCCTGTCGTCCAACAGAGCTGAAGCGAGTATCCACCCGACGGACGATTTACGTGGAGCATATCACCAACAATGTAGAGGTTGGTGATTTTTTTTGATTGCATGGTTTTCGTATCGATTTCTATTAATGGCACACCACCGTCAGCAATTACCGCACGATCGAGCCCCATGAGCCCATCAATTGATAGGGGTAGGTGTTTAATCAGTTCCCGTAGACGTTTTCGCTCCTCACTGGTGATGCTGTGAACCTTTTTTTCAGGATCATCGAGCCGCACGAGGTCGTGAATGACTTCAGCCATTTTTTTCGGCAGGAGCTCACCGAGAACATTTTTGAGTTTTTTGTTTTTATTGAGATTGAATAGTTTTAAGATACGCTCATCGAGTGCACCCTTGTCAGTATCAGGGAAGAGGTCAATTTCAGCGCTTACTTGACCCTTGGCAAGAAGATCTGCGACTTCTTTTGAACTGTTTAATATTAATGGTGAGGAGAGACCAAAATGGGTGAAGAGGATTTTCCCCGTTTTTGAAAATGATTTTTTCCCATTACAGAAAAAGGTGATCTTCATAAACGATAGTGTCGTTCCTGAAATACCCTTAATCCAAAACTCGTGTGATCGGAGCGGCACAATATCAGGGCTCGGAGTATGTACCGTATGACCCAATTTTTTCACCCAAGCGAATCCATCACCGGTTGAACCTGTTTCGGGATATGATACACCTCCGGTTCCTATAATCACCGTATCTGCGGTATATCGCGTCGATCGGGTGTCAATACCGGTTATTGTGGAACCTTGTACCTGAATATCTATCACCGCTGATTGGTACTGCACCATTACTCCTGTGTCTTTTAAAAACTGTTTCATGACACGGTATACATCGTAGGCTTTCTCGCTTTTCGGGAATACGCGATTTCGAGCTTGGGTGACCAGGGGTAATTTTTTCTTTTCAAAGAAGGTAAAAGTATCTTTCACCGAGAACTGTGAAAATGGGGAATGTAAAAAATCTGCTGCGTCTTTGTACCGAGAGAGCAGTTTCCGGTTATCGAGCTCATAATTGGTGATGTTACAGCGCCCGCCACCAGTAATTTTTAGTTTTTCACCAAGGTCAGCGTTCTTCTCGAGGAGGAGTACCTTTTTTCCTCGCTTGGCGGCAGTACCCGCAGCCATCATGCCTGCAGGACCACCTCCAACAACAATGACATCATAGTGTTCTGTGTGTACCTTCATACGTAGTACCCAGTATACGTATTATCGTGTAGAACGCGAGAACTATCTTTGGTATACTGGTGAAGTATGTTTGTCTTACCAGAACTTAAAAATCCTTACTCAGCGTATGAACCTTACATTGATGCTAAAACAATGGAAATTCATCATAATGAACATCACGGTGGGTACGTTAAAAAACTCAACCAGGCGTGTGTTGATGCTAATTTAAATCCCGAACGTATCGAAGACCTCTTTGAAACGATGTCGAATCTCCCTGATGCAGTACGTAACAATGCCGGTGGTCACTACAACCACACAGTATTTTGGAGTCTCCTCGGAGCAACGATGACAACCCCATCTCCAGAACTTCACAAAGACATCGAATCTACGTTTGGTACCCTCGATGATTTTAAGGCGGAGTTTACGAAGGCAGCGCTCGGTGTATTTGGTTCAGGGTGGGCATGGCTTGTTATTAATCCTGATAACAAGCTCGAAATTGTTACCACATCAAACCAAGATAACCCGCTCATGGATGATATTCACGCGGGGTACCCTATTGTAGGTGTTGATGTATGGGAACACGCATACTATTTATCGTATCAAAACCGTCGTGTTGAGTATATAAAAGCTATATGGTCGCTTATGGACTGGAGTGTAGTATCAGAACGATATGCACAGCGTCCAGAAATGAACGATTTGGCGTAAATCAGCGTGATTTCCTTAGAAACCATCACTGATTATTGTATGAATTTTCCTGGTACGAGCCAGGATTTTCCCTTTGGGCAAGATACCATGGTGTTTAAGGTCGCTGGCAAGATATTTGCGCTCGTCAACGTCACGCGATGGATGCATGGCGAGGAAAAAATGAACCTTAAATGTGATCCCGAACGTGCACGCAAGCTTCGCGAAGAGTACCAATCGGTGACTTCTGGATACCACATGAATAAACGGCATTGGAATACCGTATCAGTGAACGAAGGAGAACTTTCTAAGACAGACATATTTGAACTCATTGATCATTCGTACCAGTGCGTTGTACACAAGCTTCCAAAAACAGTTCAACGCCAACTTGTCTAACCTGTTTTTAAATTTTTAAATTTTTTTATCCCCCACCCCCTTATTTTATTACCTCTCTCGTTAAAAAATTTGACGCATGGTTTATAAAATTACTTGCTTGCAGAAAAAAATCAGAAAATTTGCACAAGCGAAGAACCTCTTGGTATAATCGAACTATATCAACTGCATGCTACATGAACATTCCAAACCATGAAGGGGAGTCGCTTTCGTGATTTGAATATGTCGTGGGTATGGGTCGTGGTATTTATCAGATTATCGATCATAACACATAACATAACCTATGGAGATCACAAAAGTACAAAAACGAAACGGAGACATTGTCGATTTTGACGTTCACAAGATTGTCAAAGCGGTTAATAGCGCCATGCGTGAGACAAACAATGGTGAACGGAGCGATGCCGAGCGTGTCGCCGAGCGTGTCTACCAAGAATTGTTAGAACGGGCAGAAATGAACCCCAACTACATACCCAATATTGAGGAAATTCAGGACATTGTAGAGGAAGCACTCATGGTTGAAGGGTTTCGCGAAGTCTCAAAAGCCTATATTTTATACCGTAAGGAGCGTGCACGACAACGTCAAACCAATATTTTTGAGCGTCGCGTTGCTCTTAAACCCTACGAGTACCCACATTTGAACGATTACGTCGATGCTATTCGTCACTCGTACTGGATTCACACTGAATTTAGCTTTACCAATGACATTCAGGACTTCAAGGTAACGCTCAACGACACTGAACGGAATGCGGTCAAGAATGCGATGCTCGCCATTTCTCAGATTGAGGTTGCGGTAAAGACATTTTGGGGGGACATCTACAAAAAAATGCCAAAACCTGAAATCGGTGCAGTCGGTGCAACGTTTGCAGAGTCCGAAGTGCGTCACCACGATGCGTACTCACATCTCCTTGAAATTCTCGGACTTAATGGGGAATTCAAGAACTTGAAGAAGAATCCGATTATCATGCGTCGCGTGCGGTACCTCGATGAAGCAATCAAGAATGCTAAGAGTATCGATAACAAAGAGTATACAGAGGCGGTTATGTTGTTTTCACTTTTTATTGAGCACGTATCACTCTTCTCGCAGTTCCTTATTATTATGTCGTTCAACAAGTATAAGAACGCACTCAAAGGTATTTCAAATGTTGTTGAGGCAACATCAAAGGAAGAGCAAATTCACGGAAACTTTGGTATTGATGTGATTAACATTATCAAGAAAGAAAATCCAGAATGGTTTACCCTTGAGAGTAATGATGCTGTCCGCGCCATGTGTCTCGAAGCTTATGAATCAGAAGCAGAGATTATTGATTGGATATTCGAGGCGGGAGAGCTTGATTTTATGCCTGGAGCAGTGGTCAAAGAATTCGTCAAAGATCGCTTCAATCGTTCGCTCAAATCAATTGGTGTTGTACCAGTGTTTGAGGTTGATACGAGCTTAGTGCACCAAACTGACTGGTTTGATGACGAAATTATTGGAACCAAACATGTTGATTTCTTTGATAAGAAATCAATTAACTACAACAAACGTAGTAAATCTATTACGAGCGCAGATCTCTTCTAATACGAATAGATGTGCAATTAATTACCTTTAACTCCATACAACAGACCTGAGTCTTCTCTGGTCTGTTTGTACACCAGAGACTATATACACTATGAAATGGTTAACAGAAAACAGTCGAAAGTTTCTTGAGGCAGGATACCTGGATGCAGGTACCACACCAGAAGAGCGTATTCGTGAAATAGCAGAGCATGCAGAAAAAATCCTTGGTAAAGAAGGTTTTGCTGATACATTCTATAACTACATGTCAGAGGGCTACTACTCCCTCTCTTCACCAGTGTGGTCAAACTTTGGTAATGATCGCGGTCTTCCCATTAGTTGTTTTGGTTCGTACGCTGCTGATGATATGGGAAGTATCCTCTTTACCCAGGCAGAAGTAGGTACGATGTCAAAACTCGGTGGTGGAACATCTGGATACTTTGGTGCACTTCGTCATCGTGGTGCATCGATCAAGAATACCTGGGTATCATCAGGTGCGGTGCACTTCATGCAACTCTTTGAACGTGTGGTGAGCATTGTGTCACAGGGTTCAATGCGCCGTGGACGATTCTCTCCATACCTTCCACTTGAACACCCAGATGCGAACGAATTTCTTGATATTGGAAGCGAAGGTAACCCAATCCAGGAATTGACGCATGGGGTAACGGTCGGTGATGCATGGCTCAAAGAAATGATTGATGGTGACGAGAAAAAACGTGCACTCTGGGCAAAGGTCATTCAGCGACGAGGAGAAATTGGATATCCGTACATCATGTTCTCTGATAATGCGAACAACAATACCGTTGATGTCTACAAAGATAAAAATCTGCGCATTTATGCATCGAACATGTGTTCAGAAATTATGTTGCCATCAAACGAAGAGTGGTCATTTGTGTGTTGTCTATCATCAATTAATCTCATGCACTATGATGCATGGAAAGATACTGATGCTGTTGAAACCCTAACCTATTTCCTCGATGCGGTCATGACTGACTTCATAGAGAAACTCGAGCGATTCCGTGATTCTGATAATCGTGATGACCAACAACTCTTTATGTTCATGGAGCGTGCATACAATTTTGCAAGAGATAACCGTGCACTCGGACTTGGGGTTCTTGGGTGGCATTCACTCTTGCAGTCACGTATGTTGCCATTTGAGAGCATTGAATCAGCGAAACTCAATACCGAAATCTTTAAACTCATTCGCGACAAGAGCTATGCAGCATCAGAGGCAATGGCGAAAGAGTATAGCGAACCAGCAATCCTCAAGGGATACGGTCGCAGAAATACTACCACCATGGCGGTTGCACCAACGACATCTTCAGCCTTCATTTTAGGTCAGGTGTCTCAAGGGATTGAACCTATTTGGTCTAACTGTTACGTAAAAGACATTGCGAAAATCAAAACAACGATCAAGAATCCACTCCTTGAAGAATTGCTCGAGAATAAAGGTCACAACACACGTGAAGTCTGGCAAACCATTCGTGATCATGATGGTTCAGTACAACACCTGACTGATGTTCTCGACGAGAAAGAGCGCGATGTATTCAAGACCTTTGCTGAGATTAACCAAATGAACATCATTCAGCAGGCAGCCGCACGTCAACGCTACATTGACCAAGGGCAATCATTGAACGTAATGATTCACCCAGATACGCCGGTGAAGGATATCAACACGCTCTATATCGAAGCGTGGAAGCTTGGCATCAAGGCATTGTACTATCAACACAGTATGAATGCAGCACAGGCGTTTAATAGGAAGTTGCTTGAATGTACTTCGTGCGAAGCTTAAAATAAAAATTATTATATTGGCGAATATTTTTGTCGCCTTCAGAAAAAGAGTGCTCACGGTACGTGTTAGTACCGCTCGCGCTCTTTTTCTTTGTCTCCTCAATCTTCATCCAATCTAATAATTTTCTCTCATAAGAAATCTTTTGTTTTGGTATACTACATGTATGAACAATAAAAAGTTAACCGATCTAGAACAACACGTCATGCACGAAGGTGGTACCGAACGCGCCTTTACCGGTGAGTATTGGGATCATAATGCAGAGGGTATGTACACATGTAAATCCTGCGGACAGGTGTTGTTTGATTCAACAACGAAACTCGATTCGAGTGTTGGGTCTATTGGACTCCAGGGATGGCCAGCATTTTCAGAAGCAGTCGCAGGTTCGGTAACCTTTCGTGAAGAC
>JAGQMN010000015.1 GCA_020428645.1 Patescibacteria group bacterium | reverse complement strand
AGGATCAAACTCTACTAAAAAATAGATGGAGATAATTCTCTCAAATATTCATAGGGCGAAACAAAAATCTTTGTTTCGCTGTTCTTACTATCTCTGTCGACCTTTCGTGGATGTGAAAGGTCGTTAAAAATACTGGAATATATTTGGTGTGTCTCCCGGTCACGAGAGACACGTGCATACTTTTTTCATTGTTGAAAAAAGTAGATCATAGCTGCTACTCTGCATGATGTAGCAGCTACCTATCATTGAATTTTTAAAGTACAACAAGGAGCATTATACATAGATCGTAAAAGCACGCAAGCCCCCACACCTTTCGTTTGGAAGAAAATTTTTTTAAAAAATTTCAACAAAAAACAGAGTTTTTATGTCCACACGAAAGGTGTGGGGGCAAGCACAATACCTAAGAAATAGTATGTGTTGCTAGACAAATATCACTGTATTTTAGAACACTAAAAATTGTATCACCCTCTGAAATGTGCGATACTTGGGGTATGTTACATAGCGAAACAATTGCCTTTGCATGGGAAACTGACGAATTTGAGTTCAAAGAAAAACGAAAAGATTGGTACTGGATCGTCGGTGCCGTGGGGGTTATTTTGATCATTATTGCAATCATCATGCACAATTACCTCTTTGCGTTTCTCATTGGTATTGGAGGATTTCTCATGATTACTCTCGCCTCGAAACAACCACTCAGCATGCCTGTGATCGTGAGCGAAAAAGGTGTCCAGATTTACGACGACATGTACAACTATGAATCGCTATTTGGATTTTGGATCACCACCAACAAAAAAGGCGAGCCAGTGTTGTTGCTCCTCTCTGATAAACGAATTTCCCCAATTGTATCAATTATTATTGATGATGAGATTGATCCAATGGATGTACGCGAGTACTTGCTGCAATTTATCGAAGAACAGGAGATGAAAGAGTCGTTGACGGATCGCATCATTGACCGGATTGGGTTCTAAAACAAAAAACGAGTGAATGTCATTGTTGGCTTCAAAATTTTTCTTATCACTGTAGAACCACCTACACCTCAAAGAAAAATTTCTTGCCGCCGCGACCTTCAGCTCGTTTTTTGTTTTTAGAAAAATCCTTGGAAGGTTTCTCTATATTTGTACCCCCTTGACGTTGTGGACAATTACCCAGTAAGCCCCACAAGCGTTCCTAAGCGACTGGGTTCGCTCTTTTCTGACCCCTCTCGGTAGGGGTTTGTTTTTGAAATGAATCAGACTTTTCAAAACGAAAATTTGTGTTCTACTGAGAATCAGACTTTTCAAAATGTCTTTTTTGGTTCATTATGTAATAGACATGAAAGACTATCTAACCACACCACTTGAAAGTGCTTCAAGGAAAGAAGTTGATCGTATTCTAGATAACCTTGGTTGGAAGACTAGTGAGTTTAAAAAAGACTGTAATGTTTTTACTGAACGACCAAGAACTAAGGAAGAGCAGGAAAAAATCAAAGCAAAATATCCTAAAGGAAGGTTCCCTGATTACGTTTTATATAAGTCAGACACTTATGAACCTATAGCTATTATTGAAACGAAGCGCCTTGGTCATAACTTAGCTTCAGCACTAAAACAAGCAACCGAATACGCCGAGTGTTTAAATGCACCTATCGTTTTTGCCGTTGATGGAGCACTCATTGAGTCACAATGGGTACCTTCGCAAAAACACCTTCGTTTTGACGGGCAATTGGTAACTGAGCTTCTTGGAGAGAAAGGTCTCCTGAAATTTATTAATGCAGGTAAACATGAAGTTTTTTCAACAAAGAAAAATACTAAAACAAAGGAGGAACTCATAAATATATTTGATAGTACAAACAAGCTTTTAAGAGAAGAAGGAATGCGCGAGGGGCTGGAGCGTTTTACTGAATTTTCGAACTTGCTTTTCTTAAAACTTATTGATGAAATTGAAACAGAAAGAGAGGAAGTTGGAGAAGAAAGGCGTATTGAAAAGAGATACTGTTGGTCTGCGTTTGCAGATAAATCTGGGCAAGAAATACTTGATTACATCAATAGTATCGTATTACCTAAACTTGTCGGAAAGTACAACCACAGTGGCGAAGTATTTGCTGACAAATTGGGAATTACTAGACCAAGAATCTTAAAAAAGATAGTCAGTCAATTATCTGAGCTGACACTTTTAGATATAGATAGTGATATTAAAGGTGATGCTTTTGAATACTTCCTAAAAAATTCAGTAACAGTCGGTAACGATTTAGGCGAATACTATACTCCACGGCATGTAGTGAAGCTTATGGTGGACCTAATAAATCCTCGATTTGGTGACAAGGTGTATGATCCGACCTGTGGTACTGGTGGTTTTTTGATAGAAGCTTTTAGACATATTAGACGAAATACAAAACTCACAGCTGCAAATAGAAAAGTTTTAGAAAACGAAACAATTCATGGAGGTGAACTGACAGGGACAGCAAAGATTGCAAAAATGAATATGATTTTAGCGGGTGATGGACACACTCACATCATTCAGCAAGATAGCTTAGAGAATCCAAGGAAAAATGAATTTGATATCGTGCTTTCCAATTTTCCGTTTTCGCAGTCAACTGATTATGCCCATCTATACGGTTTCGCAAATCGACAAGGTAATCCTGTATTTCTAAAACACATCGTTGACTCTCTTAAGAAAGGAGGGAAAGCAGCAGTCGTGGTACCAGATGGGGTTTTGTTTAGTAAAGATCGTGATAGTGTTGCGATTAGGAAAATCTTGGTTGAAACATGTAAGATTGAAGCGGTAATTCAAACTGACATCTACACATTTGCACCATACACAAAACAACCAACAAGTATAATTATTTTTGAAAAAGGCAAAAAGACAGAATCTATTTGGTTTTTTGATTTACTAAACGACGGGTTTGGCAAGACTAATAAAAGGAAACCCATTGAGGAAAATGACTTACCGCTTCTTAGAACACTATGGAGTGGTAGAGAAACATCAGAAAGGTCGTTTGTTATCCCATACGAAAAATTAGACAGGGAAACATATAAACTATTTTTAAACTACTACAAAGCTTTTAAGCCCGTGAAGTTTCCAAAAGAGTTGGGAGAATTATGTGATGATTTTGTTATTGGAGGTACACCAGATAAAAAGAATTATGATTTTTATGGAGGCAATCACATATGGGCAACCATTGCTGATATGAAAGCAAGAGAAGTTGGTGATAGTAGTTTAAAATTATCTAATGAGGGAGCAGAAAAACTTGGTGACAGGAGAAAAGTAAAACCTGGTTCACTGTTAATGTCTTTCAAACTAACACTAGGTAAAACAGCTTTCGCTGGCAAGGAGTTATTTACAAATGAAGCTATTAGCTCACTTGTATTGAAAAAGGAATTTGATACTAAAGAAATAAAAGAGTATCTCTATCATGTACTACCTGTTATTGACTATACGCCGTATGCTCAACGAGCAGCTAAAGGATTGACCCTCAATAAAGAGTTGATACCTACGGTTGTAGTACCTTTTCCGAAAGCAAGTGATAGGGAAAAAATTGTTAAGAAAAAAGAAAAATTTATTAAAGAAAAGCAAGATTTGGAACTTGCTTTAAAAAAGAACACCGAGTTATATCAAGAGTTCATTGAAAGAGAAATTCGATAGTAAACTACTGATTGGGTTACATAAGCAATAAAACCACTCAATCGGGGGGTTTTACTATTTGCTAGACTTACTGAGACTAGTGGGGTATTAACCCCTATCAGTAGGTCTCACTATTGGGTGCTCCCCTAAGAATTACTGCTCGCTTCGCTCCCAGCATAAACCTGACGGATAACTTTTATTAAGAGAATAAAGTAAAAAGCTAGAGCGTAAGGCTCAGCTTTTTACTTTTGTGCTCCCACCAAGAATCGAACTTGGATCATCAGTACCGCAAACTGACGTTCTATCCATTAAACTATGGGAGCAATAAAAAAAGACTATCATATCTTCCTTTTTTGAAAAGAAAAAATCGCTCTTGGGCGACCTTTCAAGGTTTGAGCCTAAGCGATTTCCTTAACCATTCGTGCAACCTGCGACTTCTTACGAGCTCCAGTGTTGGCTTTGATAACTCCTTGTTTCACCGCTTTGTCGATAGCTTTGTAGACGGTTGGAATCATTTCGTTTGCTTGCTTGTAATCTTTTGCTGCGACAAATTCTTTGATTGATTTCACCGCATCGCGCATCGCGCGACGTCGTCGGTCGTTAAACACACGTCGTGTTGCTGACTGGCGAACTGATTTTTTGTTGGCTTTAATAATTGGCATATATATGTACGGCTCAAAAAGGAGCGTTTCAATGCTTGGTATACTAACAAAGTTTTCTTTTTTAGCAAGCAACTACAATAGACAACAAATAGAGGATGTGAAATACTATAGGTACTGTAGTGCATACGGGCTTCTGTCTGTATGCACTTTTCTCTATCAAAAATTATATATCCACTGAGTGTGATCATGTTTACGCTCATTATCAATTCATCAATAGTATATGCTGGTTCCCTCACCCCAACGAGCAATCCAGCGCCAACTGGGTACTCACTCGACAACATATATGAACGACTGACTACCAACGATACGAGTGTAGAGGCTTCTCACCCGCTCAATCCAACGAGTGGTCCAGGGGCAACGTTCCATTCGCTCTCTGAAATCTACAACCTGATACCAACGATTGATCCTGACACGGTTCTTGAGGGAACGACATACCTCGGTATTGATGGAACCATCCAAACCCGAACCTTATCGGCAAGCTCAAACACAGTGTTGGCTGGATACTATAACGCTACTACCCTTTCTTCGGTTGATAGCGATTTAACGGCCGCTAACATTACATCAGGTACTGACCTTTTTGGTGTAACAGGAACCGCGAACATCGCCACAGGATCCGCAACAACTGGACAAGTGTTATCAGGGGCTACCTTTTCAACGACTGCTTCATCAGGACTGACGGGAACCATGACGAATGTTGGTACACAGACACTTACGCCAACAACTACGAATACCGCTATTACCGCTGGGTATCATGATGGATCAGGATACTGTGCTGGGGATAGTGATCTCGTTGCAACCAACATTGCATCGGGGACTACCCTCTTTGGCGTGGCGGGTACCGCAAACCTCGCCACAGGATCCGCAACAACGGGTCAGGTTCTCTCAGGTGCAAGTTTCTCGACATCGTCAGACTCAGGATTAACCGGTACCATGACGAATGTGGGTTCACAAACAATTACACCAACAACGAGTAATACCACTATAACTGCTGGCTACCACGATGGTACGGGATACTGTGGTGGAGACAGTGATCTCGTTGCGAGCAAGATCAAAGACGGCGAAGATATTTTTGGAGTAACCGGTAGCTACAAACCAAACGTTCTTACCTGTTCAGAACTTGGATATAGCTGTACTGGTTCTTCGGGGGATATTTGTAACTGTGGTAATGCTGGGTGTGTGAACGTATCAACAGGTAGCGGTATCACCACCTACACCGATGTATGTAGTGCGGTAGGACTTTCTGGTTTGACACTCGAGGCCAAGGAGAACGGAGAAATACAAGCAAACCTCGCCATTAACCTGAGCTGTCTCCTTGGCGCATGTGATAACAACTGTCAGGTCCGTGTGTGTTACCTACCATGACGGTGCGAATACTACTCTTTGTTATAGGTGCGATCGGGTTTCTTGTACCCATAACCTATGCTTCAGAAACAGAAGGAACTATCAACAACATCAATCGTTATGCGTGGAGCGAGAACCTCGGTTGGATAGATTTTGGATCAAGTGAGGGCAATATCACGGTAACCGATACTGAACTCACAGGACATGCCTATAGTGAAAGTGTTGGGTGGATTATTTTAAACTGTAGTGAAACATCGTCGTGTAGAGATATTGATTACAAGGTTGCAAACGATAGTGAAGGTATTCTCTCTGGATACGGTTGGGGTGAAAACGTTGGGTGGGTACAGTTTGATCCAACGGGAGGTGGCGTGACCATTGATGAAAATGGTATTTTTTACGGACACGCATGGAACGAAAATACGGGGTGGATTATCTTTAATTGCGCTGAAACATCCTCATGTGGAGATGTAAACTATTTCATTGAGACCGACTGGCGACCATTTCGTGTGCGCACTACTGCAACACCTACCGTACCAACTAGTCATGGAAGTGGAAGACGGGTAGCAAATGCAACACCAATTCAAAATAAACAACCAGTATCAGTACTCAATACGGTGATTACGCGTATCAGTAATACAATACACAACATAGCACCACTGTTTGTTCAAAAACAAACAATACCAACTGGAGGGTCTAGTAATGGATCAAATCAAAAGACAAGTGAAACACCACACACCATTCAAGGTAGTACACCTATAACAGCTCCACAAGAAAAATATACCGATCAAGGTACAATGGTGGTTAGTGAAGCTCATCAACCATCACCACAAAAAATACCGAATAATTTTTTACTACCATTCATTGGTTTTCGTTATTTTGGAATCCACTGGATATCTTCGTTTATTAATTGGTTGTTATAAAAAACAAAACACCTGAATGGTGTTTTGTTTTTGGTGGGCGATGAGGGGCTCGGTCAGGAGTCACTATTTTTATATTTGCTTCGCTCATTTAAAATATGTGCTCACGACCCTGGCTCGGTCACGACTTCCCTCTGGTCAGTCGGCTTCGCGACCTCCGCCTTTCTCGCCCCTCATCATCCCTACATCACCAAGAAGAAAAGCAACGCGTTGCGTTGCTTTTCTGCGATGTGGGCGATGAGGGGCTCGAACCCCCGACCTTTTCGGTGTAAACGAACTGCTCTACCAACTGAGCTAATCGCCCTACAATATTTGTCCCCCCACCAAGAGTCGAACTTGGATTTAGGGATTAGAAGTCCCTCGTTCTATCCATTGAACTATAGGGGGAATCCCATAGTTACGTCGGGTTGGACAGGAACAAATATAGCACACCAGGTTCGATGGTCAACCAATATGTCGTTTCAGCGCCTGTGCAATGAGCGGTTGGTACGCATACACATCACTGCGGTGAATCGTCAGCACATCTTGAAACGTTGCATGATCGGTATATACAATATCACATTCGCGTATATCACTCCGTATACGTGATTTCAAAAGATCGACAAAACCGAGAAGTGGTTTGTATGTAAAAATGACTGTTACCGATGCATCACGTTTAATTTTTCGTTTAGTCAGAAACTCAATGAGTGGTGAGAGTGAACGTAACAGCTTTTTGTACACGCGCTCGTCTTTGTGAGCACGTAACACCCCATACTTTTGAAGAATGGTGTGTGCTTCGGCTGTCGATACATTCAGCATATCTTGAATATCAGTAACTAATCCTTGATACGATGCCTCGAAGGTTTTATGGTTCACGTACATACCATGATCAAATTCGGCAACGCGAATAGTATTGCGCGTAACATTCACCACCGATACACGATTTCCCTCCAAAAGGTGTGCGAATGCAAGAAGGTCAGAATTAAATGAATCAATAGTCAACCTAGCTTCCCGTGCACAGTGGGTATACATACTATGGATATGTTTTGGTAACCCAGTAAAAAGCACTCGATCGTGGTGAAGTGTTGGGTAGGGATTACATTCACATACATGGGTACTGCGCCAGCTCAAATTTCTGCCTGAAGTATCTAAATACTTCTGAACACGTTTTCTGAGTGATTGCTTTTTTGATGATGTCTCAAGCACAGCATCAGTACAGAGAAAATACTCATGTGGTAACAGAATATCTACGTGCGTACCATTGAGGTGTCGTGATAATTTTTTGAGAATTTTCGTAAAGAGATCTGCACGCAAAATTTCCCCGCTCTTGATCGTTCCCATTGGCAACTCAACGGTGTCGTGTGCACTGATAAAAAAACCACGTGGGCTCGTACTGAGGGTTAGATACGAGAGTGTATCATCGGTAATGTAAATAACGTTTGTGTGTTTTGATGTGCGTGACAACATACCTGACACCAGTATATCAGAGAACGAGTGGTTCTACAGTAGTGGAAGGACATAGTAGCGCACCGCAATGTACACAACTACAACGAGAAGAAACGCTATCGTGTAACGATTAAAATTCTTCATAACGTGACGACTGGCAGTCTTGCCAAATCGATATGGAATGTAGGTCTCTGCAAAAAATCTGATACCACGTCCAAGGATGGAAGCAATAATAAATGGAAACAGTGCTACATGGAGCGCACCACCAGCCAACGTGAACACCTTGTACGGAATTGGGGTAAAGGCTGCGGTGAACATCACCCAAAACACATTGTGGTTGAAAAGCTCAGTAACGGTGAGAAACTGATCTTGATACCCATAGAACTCAATCAGTTGCATCCCAAACCGATCAAAGAGGTAAAATCCAAGTCCATATCCAAACACAGCCCCCAGTACCGACCACACCGTTGCAATGGTACCGTACCGTACCCATCGTTTTGGATGTGCTGATGCGAGTGTGAAGGTAAAAATATCGATTGGTATAGGAAAAATTACCGATTCAAAAAATGCGTTGATACCAAGAAACCACATGATCCACTTTTTATCGGTTACCGAACGAAACCAATCTACCAAGCGAGCTTTCATACAACCCATAATATCAGAAATACTCGGTTTATTGGTTTTTAAATATTTGACAATATTATTTGAATATGATAATATTTATTTAAACAAAAAAAACCCAAAATTCAAAACCTTATGAAACAGCTAATGACATTTATGATTGCCATAACGTGTGTAATCACAAACGCGCAAAGCGTTGCAGAAGCAAGGACTGAAAAATTAACTACTTCTAGTAGTATGGACGGTGGTATCTACCATTACTATAGCGCAACAGATACGGAAATAACGTATCAGATTATTCCTCCAGGGGAGTTGCCTACTATTAACGACTACCCTTCTGCTAAGGAACGTCGAGTATTCAAAAAATTAACCAGGCAGTATAAAACAACTGTGGAATGGGAAGCTGATGCGTATCACACAACCAATCATGATCGTAAAGATTACAAAGTATTCCAGCTTAACGCTGGATATACGAATGCATTACGACTCGCTGAATCTATTGGTATTAACCAAAGAGGATTAGAGGCATTGATGGAAGAGTATCGTGATAGACGCGACACTGGTCAGTTATGGGGAAATTGGAAAACACAATAGCGGTTGGGGCGAACCGAAAACCTCACAAGAGAAAAGCGACAAACACTGTCGCTTTTTTTGTTATCGTACTCGTGCCCCTGGATCAATATCACCCTGTGGGCCGAGGAATACCGGATTCCCGTCAGTACCATCAACCGCCATGAGCATACCGTGACTCATAACCCCGCGAATCTCACGAGGTTCGAGATTTAAAATGTAGAGACCATACCTCCCTTCTAATTCTTTGTACGCTGGCCAGTACTCGCGGATACCTGAAACAATTTGTCTCACATCACGACCTCTATATTCATCTTTGCCAAATGGAACGAGAGATACGCCAGGCTCGCAGGTACAGGTAATGTCACAGGTACATTCACCATCGCAGGTATCGCATGATTCTTTTCTGCATTCACCTGTGCAGGTAATGGTGTGTTCCGATTGTACTCCAAAATCGATTTCAAATCGCAAAAGTTTATCTGCCCCATCAATCGATTCTACACATCGGATGAGTCCAACGCGCATGTCCATCTTTTTAAATTCATCGTAGGTTACGTAATTCATAGTGGTTAGTGTACGGGTTGATCTACGAGGATGCAAGGTGCTGTCGATCCAAGAATCGTTGCAAAATTATTGTTGCTGCCTGCGCGTCGTGATGATCACGTTTTTTCGCATTGTTTGTTTCCGTCCAATGTTCGTTTGCAATGTTTCCTTTACCGTACAGATGCGCCTGTGCAGCAATCGAACTAAACCGTTCGTCTTGAAACTGAACCGAACAACCTGTCGATTCAGTGAGATGTGTGGCAAATTTTTCAACGTCGGTACCTAATTGGTTTGGTGAACCATCAGTATTCAAAGAATCACCAACTATAATTCCATCAATAGATTCAGATTGAATGATGGTATGAATCTCATCTATCACGTTTGGTGTATTGGCGAGAATAGAATGTGGAAAGGCTAGTGTTCCCTCTTTGTTTGATACTGCGACGCCTATTCGTTTTGTTCCATAGTCAATGCCGAGATATTTCATACATTCAGTCTAAATTATTGAACATAAGTTACAAGCACTTCGTTGCTTTTTCAGGTTCCTATGATAGTATCCTATCTTGGAAGCGTGGCTGAGTGGTTGAAAGCAACGGTCTTGAAAACCGTCATACGGGAAACCGTATCGTGGGTTCGAATCCCACCGCTTCCGCCAAGAGAACTAAATATCGGAGTGACCCAAGTACCTAAATTCCCACTATTAAGCTAATATCTAGATATGTTTAATCTATTCAAAAATACACCAAAGACGTACAAGTCGCTTTCCGAATATCCGGAAAGCTGGAGCATACTTCAGGAAAATAATCAGGGTTTTATTGTGAGACTTAATGCGGGCTACAAAGAAGCTATTGGCAACCCAGAATATCCCATTAAAATGGGTATCGCTATACTAATAGAAGGCGAGCACGATGAAAGCATTGCCACGCTTAAGCATTCTGTCGAAGATGCTATTAGTGAACTTTTGAATAAAGATGAAGGGGCTTTGGTCGCCGTTATTACTGGGATGAAAGAACCGAAATTTATTGAATTTTTGTCCTATACAAAAAATAATTTGGACTTTGCAACAATTCACAAGACTCTAAAAGATAAGTTTCCGAAAATTGAGGTCCAGATGCACGCAAGCGGAGATCCAGAGTGGGTTGACTACCAATCTTTTTTGAAATAAGCCTAGCGACCCACATACCTTATTTTAGTTCTCAAAATCTCGTTCAAATACCCTTACGGTGTCTCACCACTCTGGTACTTAACCCACATGGTCCGCGAGTACACAAAAACAATGCGCATGCGTTGTTTTTGTTTTGTACGAGCGAGAAGCGGTGGGATTCGAAAAGAGGTGCGCCCGAAGGCTGGCGCTAGCCAGAAGCACCGGCGGGGTCGAGCGAATGAGATGTTTTGAGAACTCGTTCGAAAAAATATCCATGAGGGTGACCGAATCCCTAATATTCAAAACAAAAATCCCATTCATGGGATTTTTGTTGAGGAATGAGTCTCCGGCGATAATAATATGTTCCATGCTCTAAATTTTAGTTTCTGAGCGAGCGCTGTTATAAAACTAAAATTGATCATTCCGACTCCGGCAATTAAGCGCTCAAAACTGCTTTGAACACATTACTAAAATAACATATTTTTTTATGAATACTATTTTTTACTTACTCAACGCCGGAATAATTTGTTTCTTACGAGAAACAATTCCAGGTAATACTACGGTTTCCCCATCAATAGCAACCCCGAATGCTTGTTCAGCTATATCGCGCACATGATCATTGTGGGTTAACAGTATCGCTTCTTGATTCAAAATATCAACAATGAACAAGAACACATGCTGTACGTGATCTTCACGACATACTTCGTCAATAGATTGAACGAGTGATTCACGTCTATCGAGTACTGATTGCGGGTTAGTAGTTTCAAGTACAGAAATACGTACACTCTCCCCTTTAATTTCGACGACCTTGCTGTCCATGCGGATAAGTTCAGCATCAGATAATTCGGAAATATCTGACTTTGCCTCAAACATTGCTGACGCGTAATCGTTGATATTAATACCAAGCGCCCTGGCGAGCTCACGAGCAAGCTTCTCATCATCAGATGTCGTCGTTGGACTGCGGAATTCGAGGGTATCTGAAAGAATTCCTGAGAGCATGAGTCCAGCGATATTTTTTGGTAGTTCGTTCGGTTCAAGATTCATGATGTTAAACATCACCGTCATTGTTGATGCGTAGGGTTGAATCACCACCTCGCGAGGACTATCAGTTTTCAAACCACCCGTGAGTTTGTGGTGATCAATAATTGAAACAATTTCAGCATCATTGATGTTCGCAAATAATTCATCAGCATTATTCGTGTCAACAATCGTTACGAGGTCTTCTTTTGAAATTGATTCGAGGAGTGGTGGTACATCAAATCCCCATTTGTTGAGTACAAACAATGCTTCGTTGTTTGGGTTACCGAGTACGTATGCAGTTGCTGGTTGATTACGGTGATTGGTTAAAAACCACGACCATACAATCGCGCTTGCGGTAGCATCGGTATCTGGGGATAGGTGTCCAAAAACTTTAATGTCTTTCATAGCTGTTCTCGATTATAGCAAAAATCATTATTTTACAAGCACTACAACAATCCACTGTACGTACTCGTAATGGTGTTAATAAATCTTGGTAATACGATAAGAATACCAATCAACGGGAGAACAAACATAGCAATCGTCACAATACCTGTCCACAACATAATTTTACGAGTTTGTTCGACTGATTTGTAGATTTTCGTCAGCGCATGCTGTTGCATCGCTAATTGTTCCTCGATTGATAATTCTTTGGTTTCAGGTGATTCACTCATATATATAAGTATACAAGAATCCATGCACCTACCACAAACACCGTGCATGACGTGATATGATACGTACATGACCCAAGACGTGGCGCTCGCCATTATGAAAACTGGACGAAACGTATTTTTGACTGGTGCACCTGGTGCCGGAAAGACCTATGTTGTTAATCAATATACAACCTACCTCAAACACGAAGGAGTTGATGTCGCCATTACTGCCCCAACCGGTATTGCTGCATCACACATTGGTGGAGTGACCCTCCAAAGTTTCTTTGGAACGGGTATCAAAGACAACCTATCGCAGTACGATATTGAAAATCTCACTGAAAAAAAATACCTGTGGGATCATATAAAGAATTTAAAAGTATTGGTAATTGATGAGGTGTCGATGCTATCACCTGAATTGTTTCAATCAATTGATCAAATACTGAAAACGTTCAAATTCAATCAGGAACCCTTTGGCGGTATTCAGGTTATTCTCGTTGGTGATTTTTTCCAACTACCACCCATTGGCAGTGCACAAAAAAGTGAACGGTTTATTTTTCAGACAGAGTTGTGGAATGAACTCGACCTCGGTATGTGTTACCTTAATTCATCATACCGACACGAAGACGAAACATTGCTCGCAATTTTAAATGAAATTCGGGAAGGTACGGTTTCAGAAACATCGATGGAACACTTTCGCAGTCGCTACCGTAAAGAACCTACGACCATGGGAGCAACGGTATCATTAACCCGACTCTATACGCACAATCGTGATGTTGATGATATCAATAGACAGGCACTTGCTGACCTTGATACACCGCTCAAAATATTTGAAGCGCATACCACAGGTGCACAAAAATGGATTGAGCGTATTTTTGGTAGTGCGCTCGTTATTCCGAGGCTCGAACTCAAAGAAGGCGCGCTCGTATTCTTTATTAAAAACAACTATAACAAAGGATACATTAATGGAACGCTCGGAACGGTCACGGGATTTGATACCTTCGGTACACCCATTGTTACGACGTATGATGGAAAAGATATTAAAGCTGATCGTGAGGAATGGGTATTTGAAGATAACGATGGTCGTCCCAAGGCAACGATTAAACAGGTGCCACTGCGACTCGCCTGGGCAATAACGATTCATAAATCTCAGGGTATGACGCTCGACGCCGCGGAAATTGATCTATCACAGGCATTTGAACCTGGACAAGGGTACGTTGCCCTCTCGCGTATCAAGAGTCTCGATGGGTTAAAACTCATGGGACTCAATACAGAGGCACTCCAGGTAGATCAATCAGTACTCGATGCAGACCAGAACATGCGCGCACATTCAGATGAACTGTACCAAATAACACAATCACAAACGGATGGTGATATGGAACAAGCGATCCAACACCACCTGGCACGCGTTGGGGGTTCAGCAAAAAGTCTCGGTACACAGTCAACGAGAAAAAAATCATTTCTCGGATCAAAAGAATACTTTGCGCGTGGTATGACGGTTGCCGAAGTTGCCGAGGAGCGCGGTCTTACAAAAAATACGGTATGGGGGCACCTGCATGATATCGTGGATGACGATCCTGAATTTGATATCACCCACCTGCAACCAAACGCTGATATTATTAATGCAGTAGAACAAGCAGTCGCGACAATACAGAAACGAGGTAATAGTGATGATTTCAATCAACACAATGAGGTAAAACTGAAACCAATATTTGAAGAGCTTGGTGAAGAAGTCGATTACGAAGACATTAAATGCGCACTTCTGTTTCTGGAATAGTGTAAAGTAAACTTTACTTTATTGCTGTCATAACTATACTAAGAATCATATGAAACAACAGGTTACGAACAACCTCGCTGAACTCCGTAAAGACGCGAACATAACCCAGCAATCCATGGCCGACCAGGTTGGTGTGAGTCGGCAAACTATTATTTCAATTGAAAAAGGCAAGTATACCCCGTCGGTACTCCTTGCCATTAAAATCGCCAATGTATTATCCGTTCGTGTCGAAAATATCTTCTCTCTTACATAACCTCTATGAACTCAAACATTAAAAAAGAAATCATTGTTGCGGTGCTCATGATTGTTGTTGCACTCTTGTGTCTGTTCTACAGCATGTCACCGATGATGTACGTTGGTGTGCACATTGGTGCCATTATCATCTTTATATTTTTTGCTGTGCTCATCTGGACTGCCAAGAGTATCGATGAACGCGATTACATGCACCGAGCACTGTCGTCAGATATTGCCTTTACCGTTGGTGGTGTGATGCTCGGTATTGCAACGATGTACCAAATGTACACGAGCATGAAGGTAGACGTATGGATTTTAGTTACCCTCTCAACGATGATTCTGGTTCGCGTCGGGAGTCAGATATGGCTTGAGCATAATCGTTAATCGTAATGTATGAATGTAAAGTTTACTTTACATTTTTTTATTACCGAAATATACTGGTAACAGACCACTACAGAGGTCATACGCTAAGAAATAAACATTATGAAAATTATACTACCAATTATTATTGTTATTGCTGTTATTGCAGGAATAACAATCTATTCGCAAGATACACAACCATCAAACGACGATGTCATGATGGAAAAAGATGGGGACGTCATGGAGAAAAATGACGTCATGATGGACGATGAGGGTATGGAGAAGATCGAAAAGGATGGTGACACTATGATGATGAATGACGATGCATCAGACGTGATGATGAAATCAGGAGCCTACCTCGATTACGAAAACGTGAATATCGCATCGCTCGAAGGTGATATTGTACTCTTCTTTCATGCGCCATGGTGTCCAACGTGTCGCGCGCTCGATGCTGATATTAATGCACACCTCGGTGATATTCCAGGAGATCTCACTATCGTAAAAGTAGACTATGATTCAAACCAAAGTCTCAAACAAACCTACGGGGTTACCAGTCAACACACACTCGTGCAAGTTGACCAAGCCGGAAACAAAATCAAGTTGTGGTCTGGTGGGAATACGCTCACCTCGATAACTGCGCAGATCTAGTCACATGGAATTTTTACCACTGTCATTTATAGCGGGGATTCTCACCGTACTGGCACCATGTATTCTTCCTCTGTTGCCGGTCATCATTGGTGGGAGCGCGACACACACCGATACGACCAAACGTCCACTGATTATTACATTATCACTCGCGGCGTCGATTGTGGTATTCACCCTTCTTCTCAAGGCATCAACGCTCCTCATTGATATTCCACAGGACTTTTGGAAATGGTTCTCAGCAGGTATCGTATTCTTGTTTGCGGTGAGCCTCCTCTTCCCCAGTGCTTGGCCACGATTCAGTATCTGGTTTAGAAAGGTAACCAAACAAAAAAGTAGCCTCGAACATACATCTCAAAAAATTCTGTTCCGGTTTTACCAAAAGAAAGGTTTCTGGCCAGCGGTTATTTTGGGTGCTGCGCTCGGACCTGTGTTTGCATCGTGTTCGCCTACGTACTTTCTGATTCTCGGAACGGTACTACCATCGAGTTTTATCATCGGTTTGGTCAACCTGATTGCCTATGCGCTTGGACTTGCACTCGTGATGTTCCTCCTCGCCTACGCAGGACAACGGTTTACGAAAACCTTGAACCTCGCCGCTGATCCAAACGGGTGGTTCAAGAAATTGATGGGAGTACTCTTCCTCGTTGTGGCGATCGCTATTGCAACTGGATATGACAAAAAGTTCAGCACGTACCTGCTCGATCAGGGATTGTTTGACGTAACGCGCATTGAACAACGAATTCTCGACAAACGCGCATCATCAACACTTGAAACGAGTATTATGAACCCAACGCTCACAGGTGAAGCAAGTGATGATAGTAGTATCACAGTGAATACAAACGAGGATGTACCAAACGGCAGTACGACATCACAATCAACGATTGATGAAAGTATTTACAACACCAATGTACCAGCACCGGATATCCTCGGACTCGAAAACTGGATAAATTCTGATGGATACGGCTCGCTGACAGAGCTTCGTGGAAAGGTTGTACTCGTCGATTTCTGGACGTATTCATGTATTAACTGTATTCGTACCCTACCTTACCTGCAGGACTGGCACGAAAAGTACGCTGACAAAGGCCTTGTCATTCTCGGTATTCATGCGCCTGAATTCGCATTCGAGAAAAAGTTCGAAAACGTCCAGAATGCTGTTCGTGAATATGGGCTCACCTACCCTGTTGCACAGGACAACGATTTTCGAACCTGGCGTAACTATGAAAACCACTACTGGCCAGCAAAATATTTGATTGATAAAAATGGTCGCGTTCGTTATTATCATTTCGGTGAAGGAGATTACGATGTCACTGAACAGGCAATCACGCAACTCCTCGGAACTGACATGATGAACAGCGATGTTGAGGTAAAGGCCTACGGATCAAACCGCGATCTCCGTACGCGCGAAACGTACCTTGGTACCGCGCGACGAGAAAACTTCCTCGGCATTGATGCTGAGACTATTGAATCAAATGAATGGACGATATCAGGGGATTGGAATGAAGACGATGAGAAAATTTTTGGCGATTCTCTACCGGTGAGCCTGACGATGAAATTCCACGCAGCCGAAGCAAACCTCGTTATGGATGGAAATGCTACAGCTACCATCACGATAGACGGTACGTCGTATAAAACTATCACCATTGATGGAGCACGGCTCTACAATATATTCGAAGACCTCGGTACCTACGGCGAACACGAGGTAACCATAACCTTTACCGGTGAATATATTGAAGCCTTCGCTTGGACCTTTGGATAAAATAAAAAACAACTAGCTAAGTTGTCATTTAATATAACTTTCGAGCAACGATTCTAGACCCCCCAACACTCTTCACCGTCGGCTCTGGCACCTCTCCCCTGTTTGTTCCTCGACGAACACTATTTCTGTTCTTATTTCTTGGATTCTTTGATGATGAAGATTTTCCTGATTTCGCTTTGTACTTACGTGATGATTTCTTTGACTCTGATTCAACATCGTCACCAATATCATTGAGTAGCTTGTTCACCTCGTCAAACGATTTTCCAATCGCTGAATCGTGTACAAGTGTCTGTTCAAGAAGGAGTACCAATTTCGTTGCAACGGTCTTCATATCGGTGTCCTCAGTCAATGCGTCGAGAATCATTTCCCCTGATTTATTCGTACGTTGGCTCTTTACCATGTCAAACAACGTCTTCATACGGTCTTCTACCGTACCGTTCTTTTGAGGAATTGCACCGAGCGTGAGTTCTGAACCAACATCTTGTTGAATTCGTTTGAGTTCACGAAGTTCATGGGGGGTTACCAACATCATCGCAATACCATCGTTTTTCGCCCGCCCCGTTCGTCCAATACGGTGAACGTACGATTCTGCCTCAAATGGAATGTGATAATTAAACACATGGGTAACATCACGTACGTCGAGTCCTCGCGCTGCAACATCGGTCGCTACGAGAATCGCATACTCATTCCGGCGAAACGCCTTCATGGTTTTCTGACGATCCCACTGTTCCATGTCTCCGTGGAGCGCTGCGGTGGTGTACCCTTGCCCTTCAAGAAATTCTGCGAGTCGTGCCGTTTCTCGTTTCGTACGACAAAAGACAATCGATTTTTTCGGGTTCACTGATTCAACGAGTCTGAGCATCGCGTTGTCACGTTCGTGCTCATCAACCACGTAGTAGAATTGTTTAATATTGTTGTTAGTGATGGCTTCCTTTTCAACCCGAATGAAGGTTGGTTTTTTCAGAAGTGTTTGCGCGAGGTCTTTGATTTCCTCTGGCATGGTAGCCGAAAACATCAGCGTTTGTTGCCGATCAGGAAAGTACGTGAAAATACGGCGGACGTCTTCGAGAAATCCCATGTTGAGCATCTCGTCAGCCTCGTCGAGCACCATAAATTTCGGTGTGAGGTTGATTTTCTGCTTATCAAGGAGATCAAGGAGTCGTCCAGGTGTCGCCACCACAACACTCGCGTTCGCAATGTGTTCAAGTTGTCGTTTGTAGGATGTTCCACCATAGACGGTCGCGGTCTTCATACCAAGGTTGCGTGAGAATTTATAAAATTCATCAGCAACCTGGGTAGCAAGTTCACGTGTTGGTACGATGATAACGGCACCAACACCATCACGTTTTGTAATATTTTGAAGAATCGGTAACGCAAACGCCGCGGTCTTACCGGTTCCTGTATGAGCCTGACCAACCACATCTTTCCCATCAAGAATGAGCGGGATCGTTTCCTGTTGAATTGGTGACGGCTCCTCAAATCCTGCCCGCGCAATTGAATACGCGAGACGAGACTTGAATGTAAAGTCTTTAAAATGCATAAAATAAGTTGTTAGTTACACGTTAGAAGAACGTATAGGGTTATTCAGTAACGAGGTACTTGAGCACAAAGAGTAAAAAAGAAAACGTCCATAACATCGGACGCTGACATACTCAAATACAACTAGACTATAGCACAACAGCAACAAGTATCAAGAGAACAGCGAAACTTCCAACAACATAACTAAACCGGACGCGTCTCACGATACGGAGGAGCATATCGATGGTGATACTCCCAAACACAAATGCGGAACACAATGCAACGAAATGATACAGCGAAAACGCTGTGAACTCATCAAGGTTCAACACAATATTCGCCAAGAGGACAATGGGAATCGAGAGAATGAATGAGAGTTCGAGTGCACGTTCTTTATCGATACCGAGAATTCCCATACCAGCAATGGTTGCACCAGAACGTGAGATCCCAGGAATAGCCGCCAAACCTTGGAACAACCCAGTACATACTGCCCGCTTTGTCGTCAACGGTACATTGTAACGATGGGTGTTACGTTCAGATATATAGAGAAGTATTGCTGTTACTAATAAAAACCCTGCCACTGACAAATTCACAATTTCCTCATGTTCAAAGATTGACTGATACTGTTCAACAATATGAAGGAGCAGAAGACCAAAAATTCCAGAGACTCCCGTGGCAATAACAACAAAATGTAATTGGTGTCTCTCTGTACCAAGCGAACGGTAGTGAAATAGTTGAGCAACAAGTTTTGAGATAGTCTTCCAATAGTAGACGACTACTGCCAAGAGTGTTCCAATGTGTAAGAAAATGGCGAATGATATGAGTTCAGTAAATGACGTGCTGTCCGGAAACATATTAGTCTTCACCAGCACAATCATTGCCTCGGACGATACGGGCAACCATTCTGCAATTCCCTGCACCATTCCGAGAATGAATGATTCAAACAACATAACTATAATCCAGTTTCAAGTCCACAATTAACGCAGTAGCCGGGGTGATCAACCGGTTGTGAAGAGTGCGATCGACACGTACCCTCAAAGCACCAGTACATAGCACTGTTTTTATCAAAATCTTGTGCCCACGATTCAATAGGAAAACGACAGTTATTTCCATTAATATCACAAAATCGGAGACTTATTTGGATATAGGGGTCAGCACCCCCGATATTATCCCAGTCATACACTGAACCTGGATATGGTCCATCTGGCCAGTTTCCATTATTTGCAAGGTAGGGTTCAAGTCCTGCTGGAATGTCACGATTAACATCTGGCGGATACGTATCATTCTTAAGTAGATACACGGTCATCGCCTGTGCGAACGATCGAAACTCCTTGACAGCTCGTGCTGTATACGCCTTGTTCTGAGCTGCAGTGATACCTGTGTAGAGGAGTGTAGCTAATACACTCACCACCGCCACAACAACGAGTAACTCAATAAGGGTAAAGGCACGTTTATTTTGTATCGACAGAGAATTCATACGTGTATTCATTATAACAAAAAACACCCCATTGCACGTTGCATACGTGATAAGAGTGTCTTTATTGAGTACTAAGAACACGAACCAAGTGTGTCACCATGTTTACTGTGTCCATTATTCCATCCATTTTGAGAAACACAAATAGTTTTGTCAAAATGACAAATTTCAACTTGATTACCCTCACAAGCAGAACCTCCGTCTTCAAGTGGTGGCTCAGGATCAGATTCAGGATCAGGGTCAGGTGTCGGTTCTGGAGTCTCAACAGGATCCTCTGGTGTGGCAATATAATCTGCATCATTACATGATGGATATTCGAGGTTATCACCTGACCAGTGAGTAAAGTTTTTGTTAAAATCAGAATTAATACAATAGTAGTTTCCAAAGTTGTGAATCGTTGACTCAGAACCTTGAGCGAGTACATATGGAATTAAACCTAGTGAATTCTGAGCCACAACAACATTCTGGTGCAACTTTACATAAATTCGGTAATCATCAACTGTTGAATCACAGTGCCAAATACCTCCTTGTGTTTCTATTCCAAGACGTACATGCTCAAATTCGCCTCCTGCTTCGAAGTCGAGACAAAGATCAGCAAGACTGTTTGGATACTTACTGAGATCAATAGCTGCTGGAAGACTTGAAATCGTTGCAACAATGTTTGCATTCTGTGCTTTTAATCGCGATCGTGTTAACGATGTAGAAATAATTGCTGCGAGTACACCAATAATGAAGACGACAACGAGTATTTCAATAAGGGTAAATCCTCTTTTGTTGTGCATATGGGAAAATTGTATCACGCATAATAAAAACAAAAAACACCAATCATGGTGTTTTTTGTTGTACGTACACGTGTTACTTCTGTCGCTTTGATTTTCGCTGAGTGACAATAGCATTGTTCGAGTACTTCTTTGACCGACGAGTCTTGACTCCGTAGGCTTGTTTTCCGTGACGTGTTTTTGGTCCACGACGAAGTCCAATTCCCTGTCGTCCTTCTCCTCCTCCATGTGGGTGATCTACTGGGTTCATTGCAGATCCACGAACGGTCGGGCGAATACCGAGCCATCGTGAACGACCTGCCTTTCCTCCCTTGACGAGTTTATAATCAGAATTAGAAACTTCCCCGATTGAGGCAAATGACTGGTCAGGTACTTTACGTACTTCTCCTGATGGGAGTTTGATGTTGGTATATCCGCCATCATGTGCGGTTACCTGTGCGTAAACACCAGCTGAGCGAACCAATTTTGATCCACCTGCTGGTTTAATTTCTACGTTGTAGATAAACGTTCCTACAGGAATTTTATACAATGGTAACCGATTACCTGGGGTGAGTGGTGCTTTTTCTCCAACGAGAAAGGTGTCACCTACCTGTACCCCCTTTGGCATGATGACGTACCGTCGCTCACCATCCTGGTAACACACGAGCGAAATGAATGCTGAACGATTTGGATCGTATTCAACGGTTTCAATCTTCGCTGGAATATTGTGTTTGTTGTACAGAAAATCAATTTGTCGGTACAAGCGTTTGTTTCCTCCACCCTTGTGTTGTGTCGTGATGCGACCTTGATTGTTTCGTCCTACCGAAC
>JAGQMN010000014.1 GCA_020428645.1 Patescibacteria group bacterium | reverse complement strand
GACCCATTAATGACAACATCATTGGTATCTGTCGGTACCTGACCTCCGATCCAAGTCTCTGCTTCACTCCATACACCTCCATCAGGTGTTGATTCAATAACTACTGGGATATCTACGTTCTCTGTCGATTCAGCTTGGGCGTGTAATAGTCCAATATAAAAAGTGTTTACTATACATATCAGCAAAATCCCAAAAAAAGCCTTTTGTAGTAATGAATTTTTATACACGATTTCCATCTGTCAGAAAATTATAACATTATTTTATTTAATTAGACATTTCATTCTATCATTCTATAGAATGATAGAATGAAATGAGAAGAGTTTGACCTGATGTGAAAATTCTTGTTTGAATACTCCATGTAGTTGCTATTATGTATATCTGTTGTATATTCAAATTATATGAAAAACACAAACACATGGTTAACGATCGTTGCGGTAGTTGTACTTGCGCTCGTTGGATGGTACGTCATTGATTCACAACAAGATTCAGAAAAAATCACTTACACCGAAGTTATCAATGGTGAGAAGGTTGAACTCGACTATCCATTAATTGAATCATTCTCAAACGCAGAATCTAATACGGATACAAATAACGGTGCTCCTCAGGTAGCTGGTGTATCAACGAGTGTCGGATCATCAGTCGTTAACGCTGTAGTACAGACGATTACCAAACCATTTATTTTTGGATTGTATTACCTCAAAAATATTAACGATCTCGGTCTTGATGCGTGTACGGTTGCGGGTGGAGATGATACTAATATCGAGT
This sequence comes from Patescibacteria group bacterium, assembly GCA_020428645.1. Classification (GTDB taxonomy): domain Bacteria; phylum Patescibacteriota; class Minisyncoccia; order Phycocordibacterales; family UBA1006; genus UBA1006. The sequence continues at coordinate 22,540 of JAGQMN010000014.1, read as the reverse complement.
TTCCAGACTATGATGAAGACAATTTCCAGCTCACTGATGTTGAAGTTAAAAATAATACCGCTTATTTGTTCGTTGATGCGGACGAATCACCAAAAGACCTCTGTGCGTATGTGTTACCGTTTAACAATATGACAAACCCACTCTTTGATGCGATTCACGTTGTGGTAGATGAAAACTAAGCACTAGCTTGGTTTTTATTTTTAACAAAACATTTAATTCTATCATTCTATAGAATGATAGAATGAATTAATATGGTGTAAAAAATACCGTTGTGTACGGTGTTTTTTATACAACGAGGTTAATGATTTTACCGGGAACGTGGATGAATTTCTTTAACTCCTTACCTTCTGTCCATTTGGTTACTTCGGGCATTGCGAGAATACGATTCTGTACATCAGCATCAGACTCCCCCTCCTCAACGACAACCTGGGCACGCACCTTTCCGTTAATTTGAATAGGTAGTGCGGTCATACCGAAGCTGATTTTCGACTCATCGTATTTAGGAAAATCAGAGAGATGGATTGAAGTATCGTGATGTTGCATCCACAGTTCCTCGGTCATGTGCGGTGCAAATGGTGCAAGTAGCTGAACCAAAGTGAGGTAATCCGATTGTGTAATACCCAATGATTTTTCAGCTTTGTTTACAAAGGTCATCATGGTTGAGATAGCGGTATTGAGTTTCAATCGTTCAATATCATCGCCAACTTTTTTGATAGTTTGATGAAGGTCTGAAATTAATGATTCATCAGTGGTGTCAGTAATATTTTCCTGTAATCGCCACACGCGATCGAGAAATCGGCGAATACCAACTACCCCGTTCGGATCCCATGGATAACTCCCCGGTTCGTTAAATGGACCAATGAATGCTAAATACATGCGAACCGTGTCAGCTCCAACGTGTGATACTACCTCATCAGGATCGATGACATTACCTTTTGATTTTGACATCTTGGCTCCATCAGGACCAAGAATGAGTCCGCGGTTCAAACGTCCTTTGTAGGGTTCGTTTTCATGTACAAGACCAATTTTTTTAAGTGCCTTTACCCAAAATCGACTATACAAGAGGTGCATTGTGGTATGTTCAGCTCCGCCGAAATACATATCAACAGGCATCCATGATTTCATAGCGTCTGGTGATGCAAATGCTGTGTCGTTCTGATTATCCAAATACCGGTAGAAGTACCATGACGAATCAACAAAGGTATCCATCGTGTCGACTTCGGGTTTCCAACCCGCTCCAAAAATATCTTCGGTTCGTTTTTGTAACTCCTCTGAACGAGCAAGCGGTGCCGTCCCGTCAGGTGTGTGGTCGACATCGTCCGGTAGCAGCCACGGCAAGTGTTCATCAGGAATCGGATGTGAGTTTCCATCTGGATCGTACACGATCGGAATCGGACATCCCCAGTAGCGTTGACGAGAAATCCCCCAATCGCGTAGGCGGTAGGTTTTCGTTATTGTTCCGCCAACTGATGTGGTGATATTTTTTCGAGCCTCTTCTGATGTTTGAGTATTGAAATTACCAGACGAATCATTGAAATAATTTTTAATAATAAATTTATGAGATGGCGGATTTATAAAATCAAGAAATTCTTGCTTTGTTAACCAAACAGGTTCGTGCTTATCAATCTCTTCTTGTTCTATTGATTGCCTATTGTCTATATCAGAAACTTCCAATACAAACACATCACCCACAGAAAGAATATTTTTATCCTTGTTTGTTGAATAATATTTATCGTGTATTTTATATTTTTCCTTTCTTATAGCTTTTCCCGTAAATCCTGTTTCCTCAAGTAATTCTCGTACAATAGCTTGTTCCGCTACTTCACCTTCATCAACACCACCAGTTACCAATCCTTGTGTGTCATCTGTTTTACTACGAAGACCTAAATACATTTCAGTATCTTTTTGTTTTACAATTGCATACACTCGGGTACGCTCAATCCAGTCCTTACCATCCTTCGGGTGGTTGAAACCAAGAAATTCAAAGTTTCCAGTTGTAACTGAAGTAACACTTGGTGAATTAATTAGTTTACCCTCAAAGTCGCAACAAAATCGTTTTCCTTCTGGAAGAATACCATCATCGTGTACGCCAAGAAGGTCGTACATAGCGTTCCATTCGGCATTAATCTGTTCCTGGGTTCCTTTCTTTTCAGTGGTTCCTGCTGCGTGAATGAACGCGTTCTCACCGCTCGTGATCAATGGTCGGGAATTTCCAATTTCACCTGCAGATGGTAGTACCACAAATTTAAATGGTAGATCATATTTCAAGGCAAACTCACAATCGCATTCATCGTGCGCAGGGACCGCCATAACCGCACCTGTCCCAAAGTGAGCGAGCACGTAATCAGCAACCCACACGGGAATCGGTTCGTTCGTTGCTGGATTAATAACCTCAATACCTTGTAGCTGTACCCCCGTTTTCTCTCGCGATTGCTGTCGATCGAGGTCTGATTTTTTCTCGACGTCTTTGAGGTACGCTTTAACCTCATCCCAATTCGTAATATGAGATTTTAAATTTTGAACCATATCGTGTTCAGGAGCTAGAACCAAATAGGTAGCTCCGAACAAAGTGTCAGCACGAGTAGTGAAAACATTAATTTTTGAATTTCGATAATCAATCAGTGATTCCCTGATATAAAAACCATATACAGGATTTTCCACGAAGTTTTCTATAACATCATCAAGATTCCACCATTCTTCTTTAGTTTCCACTTCGTATTGTTCTAGGCTTTTAGGTGTTTTTTCATCATCTTTCAATCGGTATACTAAAGTGTGCACATTCCCATGAAAGTGTTGATCCAACATTTTGTGGTAGTAGTGAACACGATTTGGTGATAGTGTTCGTACATATTCAAAATTCGTATACTCTGTTTCTTCCTGTAGTTCTCTAACTGCTGATTCTTCGAGTGTTTCTCCTAGTTCAATGCCACCACCCGGAAGATCCATTGAACCCTCGGAAACTGATTCCATAACGAGTACCTGATTATGTTGATTCAGTAAGATAACCTTTACGATATTGCGTTCTTTGGAGTTTGTTTGTTCTTCACCTAATTGACGAACAGGTAGTTCAATAGGAAATGAAATAATACTACCCTCTTTTCGTCCAATCCACTCACGCTGGGCTTGCTTGATAGATTCGTCCCAGTTAAGACCTTCAAGGTCGTCATAGAGATCATCTGCAAAATCAGTAATTTTGAGCATCCACTGCGCCATGTCTTTTTGAATGACATCACCTTCACAACGCTCACACTTACCGCCGATCACCTGTTCGTTTGCTAAAATCGTTTTATCGTTCTCGCACCAGTTTACCTTGGTGATATCTCGATAGACCAATCCTTCTTTGAAAAACTGATTAAACATCCACTGCGTCCATCCGTAGTAATCAGGATCAGATGTTGCAAGTGTTCGCGACCAGTCAAAACTCGCTCCCATAGAACGGAGCTGATTTTTCATGTAGTCCATGTTCTCGTACGTCCACTTGCGAGGATCGAGGTTGTGCTTGATAGCAGCGTTTTCTGCAGGCAAACCAAACGCGTCAAAACCCATCGGGTAAAGTACGTTGTACCCCTGCATACGTTTGTAGCGTGCGTAGATATCAGGCACCGCAAATGCGTACCAGTGTCCCACATGGAGATTTCCTGATGGGTAGGCAAACTCTGAAAGAGCGTAAAAGTTTTCTTTACCTTTCACGGTGTTTTCCACTTGGTAGGTGTGGTGTTCCTGCCACCAATCCTGCCATTTTTTCTCGATATCTTTGTGATTGTACTCGCCTGTATTCATAGATGTAATCATACCTGAACATGAGGTTTTTTCAAAAAAGCCGATATTTACATATCAGCTTTTTCAAGAAATTTTTTCAATTTTTCCATATCCACTGCAATAGCGTTTGAAAACAAGTTTGAATTATTTTGAAAAAAATCAAACAACTCTTCAAACGATTGAAAATCCTTAATGCTGTGAATTTCACGTTTCTCAACAACAAGGGTATCCTTTGTTTTACCAATGTAGAGTTTTTTAAAATGTTGCCGGATACCGACATTGGTATGAAAAACAGTATAGTATCGATCTATCGGAATAAGCTCGTGTAAAGTTACACCAAGTTCTTCGAACGCCTCACGATGAGCCGCGGTATCATATCTTCACCAGAATTGACACGACCATGTGCAGGAGCTTCAAATTTTAAGGGATCAATCTCTTTGTGAGGGGAACGTTGAGCAATATACACAGAACCATTACCATCAGTTACATAAATAGTAACGATGCGCGTTATATCATCATTTACATGGAGTTCATCTTTTTGAAGACCAATTTTAATCACATTGTCGTCTTTATCAACAACATCAAATAGTTCATCTCGGTAATCCATAATAATTATGTATCATTTCGATGCCGATTTCACAAACGCGGTAAACAACGGATGTGGATTCAGTGGTCTCGCCTGTAATTCAGGGTGAAACTGCACGGCAACGAAAAATGGGTGGAGTTTTTGGTCAAGCTCTATGATTTCTGGCAAAACGCCATCAGGTGATGTTCCCGTGATGAGAAGTCCGTTCTTCTCAAACAGGTCTCGATACTCATTCCCAATGGTATTCAATTCGTAACGATGTCGATGACGTTCTGAAATGCTATCTGATTTGTAGATTTTTCGAGCGAGACTTCCCTTTTTCAACTGTGCAGTATATGAACCAAGACGCATAGATCCGCCGTAGTCTCCCTTGCGTAGCTTTTCTTTTTGTTCAGGAAGAATATCAATAATTGGGTGTTCGGTATCAACACACATTTCAGTACTGTGGGCGTTTTTTAAACCGAGCACATTTCGAGCAAATTCAACCGATGCCATCTGCATACCGAGGCAAATACCCAGGAATGGTATCTTGTTGGTGCGGGCGTACTCAATCACCGCGAGCTTACCATCGATACCTGAGGTGCCAAAACCACCTGGCACAATGACACCTCCGTATTTCTTTAACTCTTTTAGTTTACTCTTCCCTGCTGTACCTTCAAAATCCTGTGCCTGGAGCCAGTCGATGTTGACCTTGATACCTGCTTCTGCACCCGAAAATTTCAACGCCTCGATCACCGATACGTAGGCATCAGATAGAATAAAATCACCGGTGCCGAAATATTTTCCAATAATTGCGATCGTGATGTATTGTTTGGGATTTTTGGTTTTTTTCACAAATGTATTCCAACGTCGCTTGTCTGTTTGAGCAACGGTGTTGGTGCGTTTTTTGAGGTGGAGTTTTTTTAACAGTTTTACATCTAAATTTTCTTGTAAAAAGTGTCCGGGGATATCATAGATACTCTCAAGATTTGGTGCGGAGATAACGTCTGATTCATACAACATTGATGATTGAGCAATTTTTTGTTTCCTACGGAGGTCAATCGGATCAGGACTGCGTCCTACAATAATATCTGGGAAAATACCTGATTCCTGCATGGTACGCACTGCCAGTTGTGTTGGTTTTGTCTTCATCTCACCAAGAGTATTTGGAATTGGTAAATACGAAACCAATACGAACGCAACATCGTGTAGGTGTTGTCGTTTCATCATACGTGCTGCTTCGAGAAACAAAATATTCTCGTACTCACCAACAGTACCACCGATTTCCACGATAGTAACATCTGCGTCTTCTTTTTTTGCTGAGCGTTTAATTTGATCAATAACGGCAAGTGGTACATGCGGTACGACCGATACCGTTTTGCCTTTGTAGCCGAGAGAACGTTCTTTTGAAATAACCTTCTGGTAGATTGACCCCGTCGTCATGTACGATTCACGAGTCAGTGAGGTATTCAAAAAACGTTCATAGTTTCCCATATCTTGATCGGTTTCGTACCCATCTTCAAGCACGAAGGTCTCACCATGCTCGGTCGGGTTCATGGTTCCCGCGTCAACGTTCACGTACGGATCAATTTTTACCGCTGAGACACGGTAGCCAGCGAACTGCAGGATTTTTCCGATGGATGATGCGGTGACACCCTTTCCAACACCACTCATGACACCACCGAGAACAAATATGTATTTTCTTGTCGGTTTATGTTTTTTCATAGTATTCTAAGAAAAAACCGAGGTCCTTAAAAACCTCGGTTTAATCGTGCACTGATGGATTTATCAGTTTGTGTTTCATGAACATGAGTATAGCAAATAATTTCTAGAAAAACTAATCATAGAGGTCAATATCTCCTCGTTCAGTATACTGACGCATAATGAGGTAGGCTTCGTACAGTTTCTTGTAACGCCAGTCAATATCTTCTTCATTTTTAAAAATATCCTCAGCTAGTGCAACCTTATTAAAATCCTTATCATTAATAAAACCTTCAATTTCAGAAACTAATTCTTGAAATTCAGGATGTTCAGATACACTTTGCTTGTAGTGACACATTTCTTTGTAACCAAGTGCAGCTAAACCACCCATGAAGTGACCAGCAAAAGAATTCATTACCAACATAAAATCTTTGAGTGTTGCCGGTTCATCATTTTTGGTTTTTTCCTCCAATGGTTTAGTGTATACATTATACGTATCAATCACCTCTTTTCGTTTATTTGAATCATGAATCAATGTTACATCATCAGGATCGTATTGATCAAAGAGGAGTACAGCATTTTCAAACTTTCTTTGTAACTTTACATTACCTTCAAAATAATCATTGTTCTGTAGGTGTTCCATATTATTTCTTCAAATGATTACTGATATCTTTCACTGCTTCTAACACCTCAATCGGCAACATCCAAATGGTTGTGTTCGATTGATCAGAGGATAGATCATTCACCGCCTGAAGGGTTCGCAGATGCATCGCGCCTGGTGTTGTATTTAATGTACGCGCTGCTTCAGCAAGGTTTGATGCCGCCTCGCGATCACCTTGAGCCTTGATAATAACGGCGCGTTTTTCACGTTCCGCTTCAGCTTCTTTTGAAATAGTACGTTTCAAATCATCAGGAATGATGACGTCTTTGAGCTCAAGGAGTTCAACATCAATACCCCACGGATCAGTTTTCAGGTCGAGATCAACCTTAATCATCTCAGCGATCTCATTTCGTTTTTGAAGGAGTTCATCAAGGGTTCGTTCACCCACCGCATTACGCATGGTTGTCTGTGCAAGCTGTGATACCGCGTAACGAAAATCTTCAACTTCAATGATCGATTTTGGTGCGTCTTTAATCTTGTAATACACTACTGCGTTAATTTGTACAGGTATATTATCGCGAGTAATAACCTCCTGGTTTGGAACGTCAACTGTCTTGGTTCGGATGTCGACCTTGTACATTTTTTGGACAACAGGAATGATTGGTCGCCACCCTGGCATACGCGTTCCAGTAAATCGTCCAAGCGTAAAGACGACCCCACGCTGATACTGGTTAATTTGTTTGATAATAGAAAAGAAGAGGATAATTCCTACAATAATGATGTACCACATAATTAAGTATCGTTAATGTTTAATGTTATGTATAACTCTCAAAGTATACCATGTTTTATATATACCTGTTCAGTGTATACTGATGAGTATGGATACTGATATTCGTCACATCTATGACCTCATGAGGCACGATCCAACCCAAGAAGAGCGTGATCTTCTTGAGCGAGCCTATCAGGTTGCCGAAGAAGCCCATCGGGGACAACAGCGTGCATCCGGTGAACCGTATTTCAACCACGTGTTTGCAACCGCGCGTAACCTTGCTGAATTTGGACTCGATGCAACAACCATCGCGGCAGGGTTTTTACATGACACGATCGAGGACACTCCTGTCACCGAAGAAGAAATTCAAAAAGAATTTGGGGACGAAATTGTGTTTTTGGTAAATGGAGTCACTAAACTCGGAACCTTGAAGTACCAAGGGCGAGAACGGCACGTAGAATCACTGCGTAAATTTTTCATTGCAACAGCAGAAGATTTTCGCGTAGTGGTAATTAAATTAGCAGATCGACTTCACAACGTACAAACACTAAAGTACGTAAAACCTGAAAAACAGGCACGTATCGCGCTCGAAACCATCGAGATTTACGCTCCGCTCGCCTACCGTTTGGGAATGGGACGTCTCGTTGGACAATTACAGGATGCATCGTTTCCTTTTGCCTATCCGAAAGAGTCAGCAATGGTTGAAGACCTCTTACGTCAAAAGAAAAAAATTAATGAGAAATATCTAGAAAAAGTATGGCGCACACTCAAAGTAGAATTAGCAAAACACAACATCAAGGATCTCGAAACACACCAACGGGTAAAGGGGCGCTACAGTTTGTGGAAGAAACTCGAACGTAAAGATATGGATATGGAACAAATCTATGACCTCGTTGCACTTCGCATTATTGTTCCAACAGTTGATGATTGTTACCGAGTACTCGGTATTATTCACTCGAAATGGCGACCATTACCGGGTCGTATCAAAGACTACATCGCGCTTCCAAAGGTTAACGGATACCAATCAATACACACGACCATTTTTACGGGTGATGGTGGTATTGCCGAAATTCAAGTACGTACTCCAGAAATGCATGAATTCGCAGAGTACGGATTTGCAGCGCACCATATTTACAAACAACGTGGTTCCACCGTCAACGATAAACATTCGATTGCATGGCTCAGAGAGTTGAAAGAATTACAAGATACTCAGAAAAAAGATTTCTTGAAAGAATTAAAAACTGATCTGTTCGAAGATCGCATATTTGTATTTACACCAAAAGGCGATGTTATTGATCTTCCACGAGAAGCATCAGCTATTGATTTCGCATATGCTATCCACAGCGAAATTGGAAATACGGCTCAAGCAGCACTGATTAATGGAAAAAATTCAGCACTTAAAACTAAACTTGAAAGTGGAGATATTGTCGAGATTCAAACGAACAAAAAAGGAATTCCGTCGGGCAAGTGGCTACCGCACGTTAAAACCAGTATGGCAAAGAAACATATTGAAAAGTACCTCCGTGAAAATAGTTTATGGAACAAGTTTTTCAATAAATAAAAAATCCCACTATCGGCGGGATTTTTTTAATATTTTTATTACCTTTCTACCAATCATAAGGTTTGATGCCATTGAATAGCGTGAGTCACAAACAAGTACGCCACATGAGGTATCCCCAATAAAGAGAGTGCCAGATGCTCCGCTATGGAAACAAGGATCAGTTTTTCTCACCTCGTATGTTTTTTTAAGTACCGTACTGTCACCATCAATACCATGTGACACCACGTTGTAACGCTTTTGCTCATAGGTGAAGAACAAAATTTCGTAATCACCAACGCATTGAGGACTTCCTATCCCAAGTAACGTTTCATCATGTTTAGGATTACGATTCCTTTTTTGTAAATCTTTAAGAGTAATACGATATTCCATTGGAATAGGGACATCAATAGGTTCGAGAACAGCTAAATCGTTAATCGTATCAACTTCACTGATATAAGCGATCGTATGTTCGCCGGTGATATATTCAATAATAACCCAGTTAAGAGATGAACAATTTTCTATTACATGGTGATTTGTGATAATTTGGTTATCAACCAAACTACCACTTCCGTAATTAAGTAACCCGTAGATTTTTACTGAGGATAATGTTTGGCGGAGTTCAATATCATCAACTTCTGCATGAACACAGACAAATAATGATACAACACAAAATATAATTGTTTTCATAATGAATGGTTTTGCATTTAATATTACAATATCTAAAACAAAAAACAATACCTATGTATTGTTTTTTGTTTATCCAAATAATTTACCAAAGAGTCCTTTTTTTTGTGGCCGCGGTTGGTAGTGAATCTGTTGAGGTGGTTGATTGTAGTATTGAGGTTGCTGTTGAACAGGTGGTTGGGCTGGTGAGTAATATCCTGTTGGTTGTTCCTGACGAGGCGGATATTCAGGGTATTGATAATAATTCTGTTCTTGGTTGGTTGATGCTGGATCAACCATTTCTTCTTGTACTGGCTCAGAAACTTCTTCCATAGTTGGTGGAGTGATTTCATTGATAAGTGACTCTTCAACCTCAAACGACTCATGGTACTGAGTGGTATCCACATCTGAGGATGCATCTTCGGTAGGATTACTATCTTCCCTATTAAATCCGAGTGATGTTGTTGCGCTTAACACCGTTTCTTGTTCTTGAATTGGAGCCTGGATAACATTAGGTTTTCGTGTATTTTCGAGGTACGAATCCATCATGGTTTCTTCACGCTCAACCTTTTTCATAGAAACGAGGATGTCTTCAAGGTCTTTGAGGGTAAAGTAATCAATCGTAATCTGTCCCCCGTTTTCCTTCGGTTCAATGTGAACACGGGTTCCGAGATTTTCAGACAATTGTTTCTCGTACGTGCGAATTTTTGGATCAACAACAAACTCTTTTTTACGAACACGGTCTTGAGCGACTTTACGGGCTACCTTTTCAGCATCACGAACTGAGAGCTTTTTGACCATGATTTCCTTGTAGAGCGTGGTTTGCTCTTCTGGTCGATCAGAAAGCATGAGAAGTGGTCTCGTGTGTCCCTCGGTGATACGTCCGTTCATGAGTCCCTGTTTAATATCATCAGGAAGCGAGAGGAGACGTAGTGTATTTGATACGTACACGCGACTCTTTCCCATCCGTTTTCCAATTTCAACGTGGGTCAAATCAAACTGTTTGTGGAGTTGTTCAAACGCAAGCGCTCGGTCAATTGGGTTGAGGTCTTCACGCTGGAGATTTTCAATGATAGCGAGCTCAAGTTTTACTTTATCATCAGTGTCTTTACGAATGATGACGGGGATTTGTTGTAGTTGGGCAAGTTTAGCTGCACGTAAACGACGCTCTCCAGCAATGAGTTCGTAGTGAACATCCATACCACCGTCATTTGGTCTGAGCGTTTCCTTGCGAGTTACCGTGAGTGGTTGCAGAATTCCGTACTGACGAATTGAATCGGCCAAGTCCTCTAAAGCACGAGGTTCAAAATCTCGCCGAGGTTGAAATGGGTTTGGTTTAATCTTCTCTGTTTCGACCCAAAAGATAGAGTTATTCTGATACTCTGACATGATGATGACATTGTAACATAGCCTTCATACCTTGGTAATATTACATATAATCAGAACAATATTTTTGATAAAAGATATTGGTATCAGGACAAAGTTTTTTATCTTTAGAAAGTTTATCAACATCTTTTTGTGATAGCCATCCCGACCATTGCCATTCGTTAGCTGTCGCTGTAATGGGTTCATCGGTTACAATCTCAAAAACAGAAATTGGATACGTTTCTTTGCCACTTTCATAAAAAAATTCAAAAAGAAACGTAGGTTTAATATATAAACCTGTTTCTTCAAAGAGTTCACGAATTGCACCTTCTTGATTAGTTTCATATTCCTCAATATGACCACCAGCGCCTAAACCAAAAAGATTAGGGAAGGTATTTTTTGTACTTACACGTTGATGAACAAAAAATTGTTTACGAGAATTACGAATGATTATAGTAGCTATTCTCTTCATGGTTATAGTATAACTAAAAAATAGCTACAACACATTTGATGTCACAACTATTTGTTTATGTGCCGAAGGTGGGCTTGGTCACAGATAGATTGTGTTGCAATCTTCCGCGACCCCGGCTCCTCTGTCCTGCTCCGCTACGCTCCGATCGGACATGAGTCCGCCTTTCAAGTCCCACACGAAATACACGAAAGTGTATTTCTCTCCACCAATACAAAAAGACCTTAGTAGGTCTTTTTGTATTGGTGCCGGAGGTGGGACTTGAACCCACACGCCCGAAGACATGCGATTTTGAGTCGCACGCGTCTACCAATTCCGCCACTCCGGCAATGGCTCGATAGTACTAAAAAGGTGGTACTAAATCAAGAACCTTGTAACGTACCAACAAGGATGCAATACTATAGTCAATAAGCATTGCTACATGTTTATATTATTTGGTAACACAACATAACGTATGGAAGGACCTAACTTTTTTGAAATTATTTTAATTATCTTGGTACTTGCTGGAATGTGGCGCGTATTCCAAAAAGCTGGACGACGTGGATGGGAAGGAATTATACCTATTTACAACCTCTTCGTTATTCAACGAATTATTGGAAAACCGTGGTGGTGGGTAATTCTCATGCTCATCCCATTCCTTGGGCTTATCTGGCAAATTTGGTCACTGAACCTCTTGGTAAAATCATTTGGAAAGAATGAAGGGTACACGGTAGGAATGCTCTTTTTACCATTTATCTTTTGGCCACTTCTTGGGTTTGGGAAAGCAGAGTACATGGGAATAATGCAATCAAGTTATGAAGATGACTTCTTTGAGAAAAAAACAGCAACAAATCAAGAAAATACTAATAATTATTATAAAATATTAGGGGTAAACGAAAATGCAACAGAACAGGATATAAAAGAAGCTTATAGACGTTTAGTTCATGTTTATCATCCTGACAAAAATGATGGTGATGACAAAATGTTTAAAAAAATAAACGAAGCATATAACGCATTGATAAAATAAAAAGCCTGGTAAGGGCTTTTTATTATTGATCTTCACTCTGATCACCATCAAGTACTTCGAGTACCTCCATACCCTGATCATCGCAACCATCAGTACCAAGTGTACGATAGAGGTACGCATACACTAGGTATGACATTGGAATGGTAATGGCAAGTCCTACAACCAAGGCAAGGAGTCCAAAGAGGTTAAAGAACACGACAACAATCATGAGCCAAAATATTTTCCAGCGATTCCCTTTGGTCATACGCCAGCTCTCCTTGAACGATTCAAAGATGTCAGCTTTTTGTTCAGCAACAAGATACTGCGCGAACGTAAACCCAATGAGTGCAACGAGTCCAGGAATCACCAACAACAAGGTTCCCAATCCAACAAACGCACTATAGAGCATAACGACAACAACAAAGTATGCGTAGTGTTCAAATGATTGAGCCCCCTTGAAAAGGTCTTCAAGTTTATAGACTCGCCCATCAACCATATTGAGGAGAAATCGAATAAATCCAAGTCCAATATATACCTGAAGCAACCATGCAAGTAATCCAATCACAGGAGATTGGTGCACCATACCTGTCATATGATTAACACTCACACCGAGGTTACCGAGCATTCCCACCAAAGCAAAGACAACACCAACAACGATAAATAAGGTCCAATTTTCTTTGTACGTCTGCCATGCAGATCGAAAAAGATCGCCAATACTAAATGTTTGTTTCATAACGAAAATAGTCTACCATACATACACTAAAAATTCACATCATTCTATCATTCTATAGAATGATAGTTTTACAAAAGAAAAAGAGGATTACTCCTCTCGTTCTCGCATAATTGGGAAGAAAATCACATCTCGCAAATTATCCTGTTCTGTCAGTAATGCAACAAGGCGATCAATCCCCATACCAAACCCTGTCATTGGTGGCATACCATGTTCCATAGCTGTGAGAAATCGTTCATCGACGCTCATTGCTTCGACATCACCATCCGCTTTTAGAGATGCCTGCGATTCAAGAAGTTCTCGCTGTTTGATGGGATCAACGAGTTCAGCATATTGGTTGGTGATTTCAGCACCAGCAATGATGAGTTGTGCAACGCGAGCGGTACCATCATCGTTCTGTTGAGCGAGCGGTTTCAGATCACCAGGATAATCAACAACGAACGCAGGGCCGGTAATAGTGTTTCGTGATGATTTCTTGTAAATAAAATCAAGAAGATTGGCACGGCCAGTATTCGTAATTTCTTTCTCATCCATTCCCCATTCGCGTGCTTTTGACTGTATCTCATCAAGCGGTGCGTCTATACTCAGACCTGCATTTTGTTGCAATAGATCAGGAAACCGGAGTCGTGGCCAATCACCATCAAGGTTCACCTCGACCTCTTTTCCATCTTTATCCCAAGTGCTAAACGTCGTCTTTCCTACGACATCTTTTGCGAGGTGTTTAATGAGTTCCTCGGTCCACTGCATATTCTCTTCAAGTGTTGCGTATGCTGCGTACCACTCCATCATAGTGAACTCTTGAATATGAGTTGGATCTGATCCCTCATTGCGGAAATTCTTTCCAATTTCATAAATGCGTGGGTACCCTCCTGCTACAATCATTTTGTGTTCGAGTTCGAGGGAGATACGCAACACCATATCCATATCCATATCGTTGTGATGAGTGTTAAAGGTTTGTGCCATCGCGCCCCCTGCCTGGTTTTGTAAAATTGGTGTCTCAACCTCCATAAAATTACGTTCATCGAAAAAACGACGAATAGCTGAAATAATTTTTGCTCGTGTTGTAAAAATTGCTCGCGATGTCTCGTTCGTCAGTGTATCAAGGTAACGTTTTCGATACACCTCATCTTGATCTTTGAGTCCTGCATGTTTATCAGGTAACGGTAATAATGATTTACCTGCCATCTTCCAATTAGTGACAAGGAGGCTCTGTGCACCACGTTCGGTGACAAAGAGCGTTCCCGAAAACCATACAAAGTCTCCTACATCTACCGTTTCTTTAAACAGGTCCAATACTGATGCATCAATATCATCCTTCTTTACAACGGCTTGAAACTCACCCGTCCCATCATTGAGCACAATAAAATTAATCGCACCCGCACCACGAATTGCCATAACGCGACCAACAATAGAGGTGGTTTTGCCCTCGGCAAAACCACCCACCACATCAGCAAGTGTTTGGTCAGCAGTAACATCTCCTGGGTATGGATTCATTCCCGCGTATCGTAGTTTTTCAATTTTCTCAAGGCGTACCTGCCTGAGTTCCTGTAGTGATGCCATAGGCAAAGTGTAAAGTTATTAGTTCAAAGTTGCAAGAGAGATGTTTCTACTTAACCTCTTTGATCACGTACGTGATTGTTCCTTTTGGAGTTTCGACACGTATGATATTACTCTTTTGTTGATTCATGAGCGCAGAGCCAAGTGGTGACTCAAATGATATTTTACCTGCGGAAAAATCAGCTTCCTCATTTCCTACAATTTGGTACGTAACCTCTTCTTGTGAATCTTTTTTAACAAGTATGACTGTAGAACCAAGTCCAACTGTCCCGTCAGTGCTCGCCTCAACAACTTCGGCATGCTTCAAGATTACTTCAATCTGTGCGATACGTGCCTCGTTCTTGCCCTGTGCTTCTTTTGAGGTATGGTATTCAGCGTTCTCTGAAAGGTCACCGAGAGATTTCGCAAACGCCAGGCGCTCTAAAATTTCGGCACGCTTCTGTGTTTTGAGGAGTTCAAGTTCTTGCTCAAGTTCAGTCTTTTTTTCTTTCGTTAAAAACTCTGTGGTCATGTACCAAGTATAGGTACGAAGGTATTTATTGCAACCAAAAACAGCTGGTATTATAGCTGTTCTTCTAATCGGGCAATTTTTTCTTTCAATTCTTTGATATAGTTCTCAAGACGTTCAATCTGTGTTTCGAGTTGATCAATCAATGTTTTGATTTCTTCATCAGTCATCTCATCTTCTACAGGCTTTGTGTTTACACACGCACCTTCATAGAGAACCGTTGCACCTTGTGCTTCAGCAACACACTCACTGGCATAGGTCATTGGCTCTGGTTGATCACATGGTGTGGTAATACAGTTTACGGTCACTTGACCACATACTGGCGCGTAGATTGCTGTACATACACTGGTATCACCTGGATCAGGTGTTGGTACTGGTGGTAACGTGAATCCTCCAGCAAATGCTGTAAAGGTATTAATCCCAGCAATACCATCAGCTGAGAGACCTTGTTGGGCTTGGAATGCACGAACTGCTGCACTCGTTCCTGGCCCATACTTTCCATCAACACTGAGCGTGTAGAATCCGAGTTCTTTGAGTTTTTGCTGTAGGCTCATAACTGCGTCACCACGTGCTCCTGGACGGAGAGTTTCGCGATACGATAATACAGGTGTAAGTGTAGGTTGTATAAGATCATCACTTACCGATGTTGTGACTGCAGCACCAACTAAATCTGATGATTGTGCATGGGCTGATGATACGAGTCCGAGAATAACGAAAGCTCCTACCACCATTATGGTTTTTAATTTCATAGTATATAGTGTGATTGGTTAATTGGATAAATCGAAGGCGTAGTGCCATCTATAGTATATAACGAATCAAGTCTATGTGTATTACAGTGTCTCCCAAAACTCTGGGTAATGTTCGGTAACTGAATTAATGAAGGTACGCATAGCACGTCCTGCGGAACCGTCTCCGCCGCTTGGCCCACGCTCCATAACAATACTGAATGAATACACAGGTTCATCGTATGGGAAAAATCCAACAACCCATGAATTATAGAATTCATTATTTACGCCAACCTGGGCAGTACCGGTTTTTGCCGCAATAGAAACATTTGTATCATTCACAATATTTGCGATTCCCTTGGTAACAGTATCACGAAGCGCAAGACGAATGAGCTCATAATCCGCAGGATCAATAGCATGTTCAATAGGTTCAACGATGGTAGCACCCGCAACAAGACGTGGGGTAACAAGAAGTCCGTTATTTGCAATTGCTGCAATAGACCGTGTCATTTGAATCGGCGTCACCTGGAATCCAAATTGTCCAATTGACGTAATGTACGTGTCTCCAAGTCGCCACGTACCATCTTCAAAAGTATCTGCTTTCCATTCAGGACTCGGTATTGTTCCCACAGATTCGTCACCAAAATCAATGCCTGTTTTTTGAGCAATACCAAAATCAGCAATGTAATCATCAATGCGACTAATACCGAGACCCTCTTGATCACGCCAACCACCGCCAATGGCGTAGAAAAAGGTATTTACCGAATCAGCAATTGCATGCCGAATATCAGTGATACCGTGTCCTTCTCGTCGCCAGTCACGATAGACAGCTGGATTTGATGGGTCGTAAGGATTAGGTACCTCGATACGTCCGGTACTCATAATCCGTGTATCTTCAGTAATGATGTGTTCATTAAGCGCCGCAAGACCAAGGAATGGTTTTATCGTCGAACCGGGAGAGTAGACTCCTGAGAGTACGCGATTCAAGAATGGCTTACGTGGATCGTTAAAAAATCCCTGGATTGCTTCAACATCATCTCCCTCAGCGAGAGTGTAAGGATCAAATTCCGGATAGCTCGTAAACGCGATCAATTCACCTGTGTGCACGTTCATGATGCTCCCTGCACCACCTTGAAAATGACCTGCCTCAGCTTGCTGTCCGATGGCATCATACAAATAGTGTTGTATATAGGTATCAATGGTGGTATAAAGATTCTCTCCATCCTGTACCTCGATAATACTGTTGTTTGAAATAAACTCGCCGAGCGCATTGGTTTCGACAAGCTCTGCCCCGTTAATACCTGCAAGCTGTTCATTGTATTTTTTCTCAAGACCTGCTTGACCACTGATGTCAGTGCGCCAATAGTTTCCTGAACTATCAGTTTGTGGGTAGTTAACGTACCCAAGGAGGTGTCCATGCCCCGTCAACGCCGTGTACGCACGATACGAAAACGGTACCTCGTCATCACCAGCATCAGTATTCCAAGCAATTTCAACATTATTGCGATCATAGATGACACCACGTTCAGCAAAAATAGGAATGTGGTTAAGACGATTCGCCTCAGAACGTACAAACAATTCGTGACCATCGATAACCTGTAGCATAAACAAGCGACCAAAGAAGAGTAAAAATACAATGACAAAAAATCCACCTACAATAAATAGCGTCTTGTGAGAAATGGGGCGTTCGATAACACCTTCAAACTGCTGACGGTTAAGGTCAGATACATTGAAATCATCAAGAAAAATTTGGTCTGGCTCAATCTCGTAATCTCGGTACTTTCGTTTGAACAGATTATTACGCATAGATATTCATTCGTCGTTTCATAAACACCGTAACGAAGAATAACACAACGGATATTGTTGTGTAGACTGGGATGTTTAGAATACCCATGGGAATTAAAGTCTGGTATACAACATCCGAAATGACACCTGCAATAATGAGATCGTAGTATCGACCTGGATGAACAAAACTATAGATACTAGCAAGAACGATTCCCATCCATGGTTCAAACCATACGATGAGGAGAAGTATAAGGAGTGCAATAAAAATACGTCGCATATTATTTTTTTATGTGACCACTACCACGTAACGCAACAGCATGTGCAACACGTTCAACCGCCAGGTTAAACCCTGCTTCACGGAGTGTGAACGATTGATTCTTAGCAAGTTCGAACGTTTTTTTGGTTGCGTTGGTCATAATCGTATGAAGTCGTTCATCGACCGTTTGGGCATCCCAGTAATACTGCTCTCGGTTTTGCACCCATTCAAAGTAGCTCACCGTCACCCCACCTGCGTTCGCGAGAAAATCAGGTACCACCATAATATCTCGGTTGTTGAGAATAGTATCAGCATCAGCTGAGGTTGGATTGTTTGCGAGTTCAAGAATAATGCGCGCCTGGATATCGCCTGCATTATCAGCAGTGATTTGATTCTCCAGCGCCGCAGGAATGAGAATATCACAAGGACGCACGAGGAGTTCTTCGTTTAAAATAGTATCTACTGATGCATCATCAGCAAACATATCATGGAGGCTCGTACGTAATTCGTTTTTACGTTTCAAAATATCATGAACATTTAGACCTGAAGAACGATAGATCGCTCCTTTGGAATCAGAAATTCCTACAATGGTATATCCAGCATCGGCTAATAAGGTTGCTGCATATGAACCAACGTTACCAAATCCCTGTATGATGACTTGTTTATTCCCAACTCTATCTGGTAGGTATTCGAGGAGTTGCTGAAGAACGTACACCCCACCTTGACTGGTTGCCTGTTCGCGACCTACCGAACCACCGAGCGCAATAGGTTTACCCGTAATCACGCCAGGTTCCGATCGCCCAACGATCTGTTCAAACTCGTCGAGCATGTACGACATGATCTGACCGTTCGTATTAACATCAGGAGCTGGAATGTCTTTGTCGACACCAATGTATTCATGCATGGTACGTACCCATGCACGGGCGACCGCTTCGATTTCGGTTTCGGTGTAGTTTTCTGGATTCAAGGTTGCGCCACCCTTTGCGCCACCCATAGGAATGCCTACGAGTGAACATTTTAACATCATGGTGATGGCGAGTGTTTTTACCTCGTCGAGATCAACATCAGGATGAAATCGAATGCCACCTTTATATGGACCAAGTGCGTTATTGAATTGCACGCGATACATGTTGATCGGTGTATCAATACCCTCAACCATAACTGACTCGTTGATGACATTATATGGATTGGTAATGGTAGTAATTGTTGATTCAGAAAAACCGAGGTCTTCCCCTGCTCTTCGAATTGCACCTTGAATATTTTTATAGGTGTTACTTGATGATGAATTCGTCATAGTTTCATTATATACCTGGGTATGTGAAAAACAAAAAAGCACCAAATGTTAGTTAACAGAGTTACTAACATTTGGTGCTTATTACTTTCTTACACCACCCATAAATAAATCAAATGGTGGATCTTCTTCATCAAAAATCATTGGAATCGTAAACATAATAGGATATGCTCCTTCTGAAAACGTTCCAAGCGTATTCTTTGTACCTAATCGCTCTATTGCTGTCATCCTAGATTGAATACTATCGGGTGACTCTGTATCGACCTGAGCAACGACTTTTTTCCAGAGAGTAACAGGGTTACCTTTCTTGATTCTATTTCCATAATGATCCCACTGATTATAATAATTCATGACTTCTAAGTTTTAGGGTTTCTCTATGCATCATGAAACCACAATTTAAAAAACGGGTCAACAACTAGTCCTCATTTCCTACTAATTCATCAATTTCTTTCTCTAGTTTTACTGCCAGTGTTCGAGATACATCGTACTTTTCTTGGAGTGTATCTGCAGTATACCCACGCAATGATTTGATCAACACGATATTATCATTAGCGAGTCCTTTCAACGCCTTGTGGGTAATTGATGGCAAAATGGTTACCGGATACAGTTTCTTGTCAGAAACAATTTTCATCAGATTGATGTATTTTGGATGATCCCACCCCATGAGCTGTACATCACGGTACGCGACGTAGTTAATCGCACCATCAGTAAATTGTGTATTGGTCACCACCCACATGTAGTATTCACGCCGGTCGCCATCTTTGAGTGCTCGCCTCCGAATATCACCGAGACGAGCATCTGCATACATAATAGTATCAATGTGTGTCTTTGCCTTGTAGTCGTTTCGATACTTTGCTTCAATAATGTAGACAACATGTCCCTTTTCTGCAACAACATCAACCTCATGTTCAACACCTTCACCTTGAATGTACACATTGTTACGCACATGGTAACCCATCTCTTTGAAGAGAGCGGCAATGTATTGTTCAAACAAAAACCCAGATGGACCAAGTGCTGAAAGCCCACGGTCGAGCGCATAGAGTGCTGAGATTTTTGGATTAAGATTACTGAGATACTTTCGCGTAACTTTGAAAATATTGTCAGACGACATACCTGATTCAATACTCTCTGAAACAATACTACAGACCTGCTCGGTGAGGTCTTCAGATGCACCAGTCACGAGGATAGAATCACAGAGTTTTTCTGGAATAAACAGTTCTTCTTCACCTGTTTTTTTAATAATCTTTTTTGGTTCTCTATGGTGAGCTTTAGACATTATGGAACAAGTATAGCAAAAATGTGTTGAAGGCTATAGTTTTCAAAAGGTCATGATATACTACCTGCAACATGCATATGGATTATAGAAAAAGCCTCAAAGATATTACTGAGGATTGTATTACTCAAAACGGTGATAGCATCATGGATTCGCGATTATGTATTATTGATGCTGAATTTCGCCGGGGTTTTGATTTGGTTAAAAATTACGGGAAATCAATTACGATTTTTGGATCAGCACGCCTCGAATCAGGAAGTAAATACTACGAATCTGTAGAAAAACTTGCAGGCGAGATCGCAAACCTGGGCTACACCGTGGTTACTGGTGGTGGACACGGGCTTATGGGTGCAGCGAACAAAGGGGCATTCAATGCTGAGGGTGGATCATCGCTCGGTATCAATATTGAACTCCCGCTCGAACAAACGCTCAATGAATACCTCGATGAATCTGTAGAGTTTCATCATTTTTTCTCACGTAAGGTTATCCTTGCGTACTCAGCAGAAGCCTACATTTACGTTCCTGGTGGATTTGGAACGCTTGACGAGTTCTTTGAAATTTTAACCCTCAAACAAACACACAAGATTCCTGATACACCAATCATTCTGTTTGGCTCTGAATTTTGGAAACCGCTTGAAGAATATTTTAAAAACACACTCTTGAAATCAGGTGAGGAAACAATTAGTCTAAATGATCTCAATTTGTATACTATCACCGATGATATTGATGCGATTGTAGAAATTGTAAAAAATGCGCCCGTGCGTGATGATATCTCAAATAAACACCACCTTGGCAACCACGAATAAAAAAATCCCTGTGCTAGGGATTTTTTTATCGATTACGGAGACTATCGCGAATCTCTGACAACAGCTCTACTTCGCTTGGTCCTTTTGGTGCTTCTGGTTCAGCTTCTTTTTCTTTTTTCAATTTATTAATTCCTTTAACTACCATAAACAGTGCCCAAGCTACAATCAGAAATGCAATGATCGCATTAATAAACGATCCATAGGCGAGCACCGCAGCACCTGCCTCTCGTGCAGATTCTACTGAAGTGAAGGTCTGTCCATCAACACCCTTAAGCACCACGAAGAGGTTTGAAAAATCAGGAACGGTTAATACCCCTGAAACAACCGGCATAATGACGTCGTCAACGAGTGATTTTACAATGGTTCCAAATGCCCCTCCAACAACGATACCAACCGCCATATCGATCATATTTCCCTTAACTGCAAATTCTTTAAATTCTTTTAGCATACTTATTATCTATTAATTCGTATAAACGAACTAGACACCAGTGTATCAAATTTTATCGATATATTAAAAACTTCTCTATGTGACAAGAGAAGTTTTTTGAAATGCACCTTGTGTGGAATGGGCTTAAACTTTTTTTAGTTTAAGGATGGTTTCAATACCCCAAAAGGCCAATGCAAAGGTGTAGTAATCCTCCAAATTTTCACTGTTGCCTTTTTTGTATAAATGATCGTACATGTCACTCGTCCTCAAATGAAAACGTGTACGTGCCATACTTTCCTCGTCGTTCAGCTCAATTCCCTCTGCTAACTTTGCTAAAACATGATGTTCATCAACCTGTAGGAAGTTATCAGGTAGCTGATCGAGGAGCCTCTTCCAGATGTTCTTTTTTTCATCACTAATAGATGAATTTTGAAAGACTTTATTCATAGTATCAAGGCTTTCTTGTAACTTAGAAACCTTCCAATCAAAATTTTTTCCAAACATAAATTCTATTTTTTAAGTTCAGTTTTAAAATAACAAAAAAATATAGTAAGTCAAATAACATAGATTAAAATAACTTTTCATTTTCAGTAAATTCGTTATGATACTCTGTGTTGCTCAAAAAACGACACATCCTACTTGCCAGATCGTCTAATGGTAGGACTACGGCTTCTGGCGCCGTCTATCTAGGTTCGAATCCTAGTCTGGCAGCATATGCAAACAAAGGAGAATCCGAAAGGGTTCTCCTTTGCTTTTGCATACCTG
>JAGQMN010000013.1 GCA_020428645.1 Patescibacteria group bacterium | reverse complement strand
CCAAGCTCCTGTGCATAATCAACCGCCGCCTGATGTTCACCGAACGAGTACTCGCCAAGTTCAAGCATATCACCCATAATTGCAATTGTGTTTTTATCAGCATACCCTCGCCCAACATCAACTAAATTCTGCAATGCAAACTTCATACTCGTCAGGTTCGCATTGTAGAAATCTTTAATGACAACATTACCTCGATCGGTAACAACTAATGTTGATCGATTATTCGCTGGAACAAATGATTGTATTGACTGGATAATATGTTGATCAGTTACCCCAAAATACACACCGACTGCAATCGCTGCGACAATGTTCTCTAGATTATACTCACCGGTTAATTGCGTCTGTACCTTGTGACTATCCCACACAAACGAAACATACGGGTTTGTTTTCTTTGAAGTAATACCAAATTCATTATGGAGGTTTTCTCCGTAACAGGTATGATCAATATCACTACCATATTTCATCAAGGTCATATTGTGTTTATTAATGAACGCATAGCCACCCGTAGTACGGAGGTGTTGGTACAGTTCAACATTAGCCTCAATGATTGCGGTTTGGTCCCCAAAGAGTCCAATGTGATCACGACCAATATTAGTAATCAGTCCATGGGTCGGTTCTGCTATATGACAGAGTTTAGCAATTTCACCAACATGGTTTGCACCAAACTCGAGCACAACAATATCAGTTTGTGGGGTCATACGGAGCAGTGTTTTAGGCACTCCTACGTGATTATTTTCACTACCAATTGATGCCACGACGTCTTTTTGTGTGCGTAATATATCTGCGATTAATTCCTTGGTGGTGGTCTTCCCGTTACTTCCTGCAATCGCAATGACGGGTATATCAAACTGCTTTCGATGGTATTGAGCCAATTCTTGAAGTGCCGCAATACCATTATCAACAACCATATACCGATCGTCTGTTGCATACTCAGGTTTATCAACGACCGCATATCGCGCACCTTTTTTAAGAGCCTGTTCTGCAAACGTATTTCCATCGTGTACCTCACCCTGCCAGGCAAAAAACATTGAACCAGGAGTCAGCGTCCGTGTGTCAGTTGAGATTTCTTGTCGACATTCGATGAATTTTTTATGGAGGGATGGTATGTCCATACACTAGAAGTATAACAAAATAAAAAGAAACTCAGCATAGCCAAGTTTCACATTGCACATTAGTTAGGGTTTTCTTCAGAATATATTGAGTACAGCATTGATATAAAAACAATGCAGGTGAAAAATACAGTTATGAGGTAGATATACCATCTAAACTGTACGTCAAATTCGATTTGTATAAAACCAAGCACAACTGGATACCCGAAATAACTCAAGAATACTATCATCTTATTATTCTTCAACAAATCAAGGAACTCTGAGATTGCTGACTTGAAATAATAAACAATTTCCTGAACACGGTCTGTAGTATACAACCATATAATTACAAAGATTGGGGTACTCACAAGAATCACCCCAAGAACCTTATGTAAAAAACTTTGGTCAAAGAAATTTAAATCCATAGTTTCGATATTAAGTTAAAAGATGAGTGTTCTCATAATAAAACTATATATTGTAATTTTTAGCAAGTCCTCTTTCCATCATACCTAACCTATGTATACTTGGAAGTAATGAACAAGTCTCAGTACGAAAAATATTTTCGAGACAAACGCATCACCGTTATGGGTATTGGACTGCTTGGTCGAGGGGTTGGTGACATTCAATTTCTTGCTTCATGTGGTGCCGAGGTAATTGCAACCGATCTTAAAACAAAGGCCGAACTTAAAAAATCCCTGATTAAACTCAAACGATTTAAAAACATATCGTACACACTCGAACGACACCTTGTTGGTGATTTTCGAGGGAGAGATATAATCCTCAAGGGTTCAGGTGTCAGCCTCGATAACAAATACATTGCTACTGCTGAACAGGTGGGTATACCAGTACACATGTCGTTTGGATTACTCCTCGATATTCTCAATAAAGAAAATATACAGGTAACAGTAGTTGGGGTTACCGGTTCAAAAGGTAAATCTACAACCACCGGCCTCATCGAAGCAATCCTCAAAACATCAGGTCGTCCATACCACCTCGCGGGTAATATTCGTGGGGTCGCAAATCTACCACTGTTGAAGAAAATTAATGAAGGAGATATTATTTTGGCTGAACTCGATTCATGGCAACTTCAAGGGTTACATGTTGTAAAAATGTCTCCACACATTGCAGTGTTTACTAATTTCTTCGAAGATCACTTAAACTACTACAAAGGATCAATGCGTGACTACTTTAAAGACAAATCAGCAATATTTAAATACCAACATGAAGACGATTATTTAGTACTCACCTCTGCTTCAAAACGTGCTATTAAAAAATACTATCGTGGATCTATCACTTCTAAGAAATCAGTGGCTCGATTCAAACACCTGCCAAAATCGTGGGAGTATAAAATCTTTGGAAAACATAATGAGAAGAACTTGGCGCAGGCATACCAGGTAGGAAAACTCCTCGGTGTACCACAAACTGTTATCAAAGAGGCAATAACTGAATTTAAAGGTGTTAGCGGTCGCTTTGAACGTATTGGCGCAAAGAATGGAATCACGTTCTTTAATGATAATAATTCAACAACACCTGAATCAACCGTAGTGTCGCTCGAATCGTTACGCAAACAGTATCCTGGACGAAACATTATCTTGATTGCTGGTGGAGCTGATAAAGAATTCCACTATCAGAAAATGGCAAAGTATATTGCTCGACATGTAAAGTTCACGCTCCTCTTTTCAGGTGGAGCAACGGATAAGTTGCGTGATTGCTTCCCTGCTCGGTTTGAAGATTTTATGGAAACGCTCAGTATGAAGACAGCATTAAACCTCGCCATCGATCAGGCGAAACGTGGTGACATTATTATTCTATCCCCTGGCGCTGCATCCTTTGGGGTATTTGATAACGAGTACGATCGTAATGACCAGTATATGCGGTACGTGAAAAATTATTTAAAAAAGTAACACTCTTGTTATTTTTGATTTTTATGATTAAATCTAATCCACAAGTAATTCACAATTATAGTTTGTCACTTTTTTCATTTAAGATATTATTGCAGGTAGCAATATTAGTTGTTTTCAATTCAATAAAAGGAAGTTGATACTACTATCAACACTAAATCTGGTTTTTTGTTATCACTAGCTAGTTATACGAGCCTCGATGCTTAGTAAATTATCTAGCTGATGACGACTACTAGTTAATTATTTAAATGTTTCCTAATTTGCCTGAAGATCGCTCCTTTGAAGAAGAGAACATCAACTAATTTAGGAAACTCGATTTAAATAATTATATCCTCTAGCTATTCTGTTACTAGAAACTGCAGATGAGATGGTGTTGGGTAGAAAATCAGCATGGACTCTAGCCCTAGAAAAATCCTGCTGAAATTCCGGAATCCGTGATCATCATTTACAAATGTTGTCAACGGGAATCAGGGGCAAAAATCCCGGCCTGCACATGTTGCTCGCCGGGTTTTTCTAATTACTGATATACTACTTATAGCTATGAAATTCTTATCGAATGTAAAAAAAATACACTGCATCGGAATTGGCGGGATTGCTGTCTCCGCCATGGCAAAGTATGCACGGCATCATGGTATTACCGTGACAGGTTCTGATTTGGTTGCATCACGCGTAACGAACGATCTCTCTGAACACTACGATATCCCTGTCTACATCGGAGTACGTGCTGAAAATATAACACCTGAACATGACCTCGTGATCTATTCGCCAGCAGTTCCTGAAAATAATATTGAACGCGCTGAGGCACGAAACCTCGGTATTGTTGCAATGTCCTACCCACAGGTTCTCGGTAAATTATCCGAGGAATATACCACCATTGCTGTTTCAGGTACCAACGGAAAAACAACTACCACCACCATGGTTGTTGAACTCTTGAAACACCTTGGTGTCGATCCGACCGGTATTGTTGGTGAATACCTGCAACTGTACAATTCAAATTTTGTTGCTGGACAATCAGAATATCTCGTCACCGAGGCATGTGAATTTAAAGATTCGTTTTTACATATTCACCACGATATTGCAGTGATTACTAACATCACCGAAGATCACCTTGATTACTTTGGTGACCTAGAACATATCCAGCAATCTTTTATATCATTCCTCGATAATACAAAAGGTACTGGTGTCCTTGTATGCAATACTGAACTCCCTGAGCTCGCTCCGGTTATTGGGCATGCAAAAAAAATAAGCATGCGTATTATCCCCTACCAAATACACAATACATCTGATCTTGTCCTCACTGTTCCAGGTGAACACAATCGCGAGAATGCGGCTGCAGCACTGGGGGTCATTGAAGCGCTCAACCTTTCGGATTCCGAGGCAATAACCTACCTCAACACATCCTTCCAGGGAGCAAAACGACGTATGGAACATGTGGGTATGACACATGGTGGTTCTCTCCTCTTTGATGACTATGCACACAATCCGGAAGGACTTGAACACCTCATTACAGGATTACGTGACGTTTATCCAGATAAAAAAATCGTGATGCTCTTTGAACCTCACCTGTATTCACGAACACGTGATTTCAAAGAAGGGTTTGGTCGAGAACTCTCACGCGTAGATGTACTCTACCTCTTCCCTACCTACCGTGCGCGCGATGAACGTATTCCAAGTGAAGATTATTTACTTGAACAGTACATTGACACGAGTGCAGTCGAATTGATACCGGTACACGATATTGATAATTTTCCGAAACTCTTTGAGGAACGCCAACATGATTACGGTGATATCGTCATTACCGTTGGCGCCGGAGATATTTGGAAACAAGGATTACGCATTAAAAAACAGGTAACTCATAGTAGTTAATCTCGTTGTATAACATCCTTTCCAAAACGTTCTGTATATACAGATGGATCACCTGATACGTAATACGTGGAGCTACCAGTTTCGTCGCTGGTAGTTTTTTGTAGTAGCTGTTCAAGTGCTTTGTGTAAACAAACATCCTGTGTAATGAACTGATACTGTGGAAACGCAGATTGGAGTGCTTGCGCAAGGTACGCGTAGTGCGTACACGCTAACAATACTGTGTGTATACGTGGATGATACAAGAGTGCATCATATACCATAGCCTCTGCACCAGCTACATCACCTGATTCAATTAAATCAACAAGCCCAGGCATAGCAACACCAGTCACTATATGATCTGGTAGTGAGGTATACACACCATGATTAATTGTTCCCTGTGTTGCGAGCACTAACATCTCACAGGATTCAAGTGTGTGAAGGTAGTTGAGTGTTGCATCAACAATATTAATGATTCTCGATTGATACTCTGGGTGAAGTTTAATAAAGTCTTTCGTCGCTGCAACACCAGCAGTGTTACAGGCAATAATAACATAATCACACTGCTGTTCCTCAAACAACCACAGGAGGTGTGGTGACATGAGGCTGAGAATTTTCCCTGTTGATCGTGGACCATACGGAAGGTGTGCTGTATCACCAACGTATATGTAGGTGTGGTTTGGGTATATTTGTATACACGACTCCATCATAAAGAGCCCCCCCATACCAGAATCAAAAAATCCAAAGGTCATAGTGTTTTTAGGTTGAGGTAGTTGTCTAATTGTTCGCGGTCATTAAAGTGGTGTTTTTCAGTACCGATAATTTGATAATCTTCGTGACCTTTACCAGCAACAAGAATAATATCGTTTGGTTGAGATTGATTCACCGCCTCAGCAATGGCCTCTTCCCTGCTATGAATAAAAGTAAAATTCTCACGAGTACTATCTATCCCGTTTCGCATGTCAGAAAAGATCTGATCGAGGTCTTCAGTTCGTGGATTGTCAGCAGTATAGATGACGTAATCGCTCAATCGTTGGGTAACCTCTGTCATCGGCGCTCGTTTTGTTCGATCACGATCACCACCACACCCAATAACCGTAATAATGCGTTCGTGTGGTAATGCGCGAAGCGTTTCAAGCACTGATACAAGCGCACCTGGACTATGAGCATAATCAACAACTGCCAATACGTTGTGGTTATTCAGTATTTGCTCCATACGTCCTGGTACTCCTGTTAATCCCTCAAGACCATGAAAAATATTTTTTTCTTCAAATCCAAGTTCTACCAATGCCGCATAAACCGCGAGAGCATTGTACACATTAAAACCACCAATCACTGGTAGTACAACAGTTGACTGATTAAACTCTACTTCTATTGAACCTAAGTCCGTTGCTGTAACATTGAATGAGTAATTATACATACTATCTGATCCGTACGATATTTTTTGAGCTGGTGTATCAGCCAGCATATATGCACCGTAGTCATCATCAAAGTTACTGATAGCAAGTGCAGTTGATTCAAGTCCATCAAACAATAGTTTTTTAGATTCAGCATAGTGTTCAAAAGTTTTATGATAATCGAGATGGTCTTGGTCGAGGTTCGTAAAAATACCTGCGTTGATATCGACACCAGAGAGACGATGCTGGTCGAGTGCCTGCGAGGTTGCTTCAATCAATAAATGCGTCGCCCCTTGGTCGAGGTACTTTCGTGCAACCCGATTCAATTCAATGACCTCAAGCGACGACGGTGCCTTTCGGTCAATATCAATAACCGTTCCAGCAAAGCTGTCTCCGGCTGTTGAGAGCACGAGAGGTTTGTGACCTAGTTTACAGAGCACCTGTCCAAAGTAGTGAACCACGCTCGTCTTGCCGTTCGTACCTGTAACCGCAATAACGGTGAGCTCTTTGGTTGGGTTCTGGTAAAAGTTCGACGCAATAGTACCGAGCGCCTTCCTTGCATCCTCAACGACGACAAATATAACATCAGATTCTGTAGCAAGCTCTGGCAATCGTTCACATACGACGGCTACCGCACCTTTATTGATGGCGTCGCTTATAAAATCGTGTCCATCAACCTGTGTTCCGGGTACCGCAACGTACAAACCATCCGCCAGGTTCTCGTCTCGAGAGTCTTGACTGAATGATGCAATATTAATAGCAGTAGAACCAATAACTTGCTTATATTCAATATTCTCTAAAATATCTAACAGTTTCATACCTACAGTAAATTTATATTTTTTAACGACTTAAGCAAATCTTGAACATCAGTGAAATGTATCGTTCTAATTTTATTCTTCCTTGCTTCATCTATTTTTTCGATCGAATCATCAATTAAAAGAATATTATCGGGTTGTTCTTTT
The DNA here is from genome assembly GCA_020428645.1 of Patescibacteria group bacterium. Taxonomy (GTDB): domain Bacteria; phylum Patescibacteriota; class Minisyncoccia; order Phycocordibacterales; family UBA1006; genus UBA1006. The sequence continues at coordinate 16,519 of JAGQMN010000013.1, read as the reverse complement.
AACTTCGAAATTACATAAGGAAAACAAGTGCTATCAATTTTCAACATGCCGATTTCATTTGACCGAAAGAACGCATCTGAATACCGAGCCAAATCAACGAGCTCTTTCTCCCGTTTATTCTGCCACTCGTTTGTATCGGTGAGAAAAATAATTTTATTGTTTAAACTTCCAACAACTCTCAAGACATCTTTATCAATAGCATAAATATGTTTATTGTGAGCATCAACTACATCATTGTAAGAGAGGTTACACTGTAAGTGTCTGTCAACGAGGGCTCGGTAAAATTCCCTGCCAGTGATTAATCCTCGGCTAAAATCTCTGTAGTCGTCATTCTTGAAAAACATTTTAGCCCTACTCTCTTCCACTCCCAAATTAGAAAGAGTTTTAAACGTTATCTTATGATCTGCTTTTAGAATAACACCTCCTATATCGAAAATAATCACCATAAAGCTAGTATATAAAAAAAAGACGTCGCCGTCTTTTAGAAAAGCTTGATTACGTCGTTCACCGTAACCACAATCATCAATAATATGAGCACGAAAAACCCAATGGTATTCACCCAGTTTACAATGGGTGGTTTCAAACGCTTTCTGATAATTGCCTCAATAGCAATCACGAGAATACGTCCTCCGTCTAATGCTGGAAACGGTACGAGGTTAAGTACCGCAAGGTTTAACGACAATAATGCAGTGAACCCAATCAGGTAACTAATACCAACAGCATTAGCCTGACCAACCTGTTTTATAATACCAACAGGACCGGATACGTTATCGGCTGATAGTTGACCACTGATTAACTGCCAAAATCCCTCAACAATACTACCGGTAAAGAGGACAGTGTTTTTAGCCCCATACCAGAGTGCTTGGTGCACAGGTAATTTTAGCTCACCAACACGATCGAGGTTAATGCCAACAGCATATGAACCCTCGCTGACAATTCCCTCCTCAGGTGTCATCACAATGATCTCAAGATCAGTGTCACGCAGTACCACAAAACCAACATCTTGCCCTGTGCGACCGCTTTCGTTAATGAATGCAGCAACATCGGTAATCGTTTCATCAGTAACCGTAACTACATCGTTTTGGTTGTAGTACTCCTTGAGTTCATCTCCTGGTAGCAATCCCGCATCTCCAGCTGGTGCACTATCGAGCACATTGCTGACCAATAACCGGGTTTCATCAAAGGTGTAGTTTCGTGGTGCTGAATCTACTGATGCGGTAACACCCGACATGTAGAGTCCTGAAAAGAGTAACCATGCAAACATCACATTAAAGAGAATGCCTCCAAACATAACGAAAAATTGTTGCCATCGTGGTTTATATATGAGGGACACCTTTTTCTGTTCTTCGGTCAATTCAGCACCATCATCACTCTCACCGAAAATTTTGACGAATCCCCCAAAGGGAATCCAATTCATGGTAAGCTGGGTTCCCCGAAAGGTTCCAAATTGAAACATCTTTGGTGGATACCCAAACCCAAACTCATCGACCCGAATCTTGAAGAGCTTTGCAAACAGAAAATGTCCAAGTTCGTGCACAAATATTAAAATCCCGAGAACGAGAATAAAAATGAGAATATTCATACAACTCTACTACACTGACATAATGTCAGCTTCCTTGGTAGCACACAATTCTTCTAATGATTTGTTTGCGGATGAAATAGTTTTTTCAAGTTCATCCTTGAAATTTTCTTCAGCGTCGTCTGAGTAGTCACCTGCTTCAATACTGCGGATAGCGTCATGACGGATGGTTCGCACCTTAACACGTCCTGCCTCGAGTTTTTCTCGCACTAATTTAACAATCTTGGTTTTTGATTCTTCAGTCATCTGCGGAACGTGTACACGTACCCCACTATCATCGACTGATACTGAAAATGGTAGGTTTGATTCAACGATTGCCTTTTCGATGTCTTTGATCTGACCCTTGTCCCACGGGCTTACCTTCATAGTACGGGCGTCTTCAAGGTTAATCGACGCAATATTTTTAACGGGCTGTAACGATCCGTACGAACTCACCATTACACCATCCAAAAACCCAGGATTTGCGCGTCCTGTTGAGATTTGTAAATACTCTTGCTTCAAAAAATTATGTACATCAGTAAGAGATTTTTTTACCTGTGAAAAATCAAAATTCATATATGCCAAGTTTATAGTTATGAGTTATAAGTTGCAAGTATTAAACAAAAATCATTCTAGCATTCGCGCGAATACTCGTTTACTTTTTAGGGTAAGACTGTTACATAAAAGAGTCTATACATGCATTGCGATCATATCAAGAATCATTTTGTGTGAGGCACCGTTGGCGTTCAGGTAGCTCCGTGCGCGAAACACCACATCAAAAACATCTGCTTGCTTCACCGATTGTTCGTTGAGATAGCGTTCAAGGTCGTTCAAAAACAACAGCATGTCTGATTTAGACAATGCGTCGGTATTTTTCTTGTCAGTCAGCTCTTTAATGGTATCAAAACGCTCTTGGAGCGACATTGTGATAAATGACGACACTGGTAGTTTTCGTTCTGTATCATTGCCTTCGGTGATGTCTACATGAACTAACGATAGCCGTGATTGTAATGTCGGGAGGAGTTTTTTTGCATTTGGAAAAATAAGGATGAAGTACGTGTTTGCTGTTGGTTCCTCGAGCACCTTTAACAGTGCATTCTGCGCCTCGTTGTTAATGACGGTGAACGAAATAATGAACACCGCTGCTTTTTCGGTTTTTTCTGCTTGCAGTGATTTAATCGCCCGCGCGTCATCAATTTTAAAACTGTCGTAGTGCCGGTCAAAAATATACGAACATTCGTCCTTTGGGATGACCGATTTTGTCTGTGCAATAATATCCTGGTCAGATTCAATACCATAGGCGTGGTGAGAGTATGGGAGATGTGAAAATTGCTCTAGTTGGTTCATGAAATAAGTATAACAAAAAATAACCTCGTAACGAGATTACTTTTAGTATTAATTATTGAGATCTACTATAAACTTAGTCCATCAGTTTCTCTAGAAACCCTACGGAATGACTTTTTTTGTGCATATGTAAAAGTATTACCATCTTGGTAACCAGGTATGATTTCAACATAATGAATCTTTTTTTCTTTAAAAACCTTCATTATATATTTATAAGCATCATCCAGGGAATCATTAAAGTGTAAAGCTTTGATTGTTACTGATACACTTGAAAAATAACCGCAATAAGGCCTACCTTCATCGTCGTACAGACACTGTGGAGACACTGATTGATTGACCTTCAATACGCCAATTTTCTTCGAATTATGGAAAAGTTCTTTATTATTAAGATCTATTAAGGGGTTCACCAATTTTTTAATTAATTGACTATACTCTGGATCACCACTAAAGGCTTTATTTCTTGCTTCGTATAGATCGTCAGAATTTTTATCTCTATACCTTATATCAAAACGATATACGAGATCATTAGATTTTTTCATTTGCTTAATTTTTTTGTTACTTTAATAAATAATAATATTTATAAGAATAAAGTCAAATTAAGTAAAAATAACCAAAAAACGAGATGAAGTTCGAGGCGACGAGAAATTTTTCTTTGAGGCGTAGTTGCCTCTACGGTGATAAGAAAAATTTCGAAGTCAACGACGAAATTCGCTCGTTTTTTGTTTATTTACTAATGATTGCTTTTTTGTAGGTATCCAAATGATTCAAAGCAATCCCTGTCCCCCGCGCTACACAAAACAACGGATCATCAACCAGATATGCCTTCACCCCTGTTCGACGATGGATCAAATCAGTCAGGTTTCGCAGTTGTGACGTTCCTCCAGTCATTGTAATACCATTGTCGATAATGTCAGAGGCAAGTTCAGGTGGAACTTGGGCAAGCACGTCTTTGAGCGCCTGAATCATAATTTTGAGCTCGTCATCAATAGCCTTGGTGATTTCGTTGGTAGCAATTTTTACCGAACGAGGTAATCCCGTCACGTAGTCGCGACCCTTGATCAATACTTCAAGCTCATCATCGAGCGGAATTGCCGAACCAATTTTGATTTTAATTTTTTCAGCCGTTCGGTCGCCGATTGCGAGGTTGTAGGTTTTCTTGATGTAATCAATGATGGCTGCATCGAGTTTACGACCTGCACATTTCACTGAGTTTGAGGCAACAATTCCTCCAAGAGAAATTACGGCAACATCGATAGTTCCCCCACCAATATCGACAATCATGTATCCGTTTGGTTGTTGAATAGAAATACCTGCACCAATCGCAGCAAGAATTGGCTCCTTGACCACGTAGGCGTTTTTCGCACCTGCACGGCGCGCAGCCTCGATCACCGCACGGCGTTCGGTTGAGGTAATACCGGCTGGCACTGATAGTAATACATCAGGTTTCCAGATGTTCCACTTGCCCAGTGCCTTTTTAAAATAGTAGCGGAGCATTTTCTCAGTCACGCGATAATCAGCAATAACACCATCTTTCATGGGCTGATACGCAACAATTTCATCAGGTGTTTTACCAATCATTTGTTTTGCCTCTGATCCAATAGCGAGAACTTTGTTGTCTTGGATAGAAATAGCAACAACTGATGGTTCATCGAGGATGACCCCTTTCCCTGGAAGGTATACGAGAATGTTCGTTGTTCCGAGGTCTATTCCGAGCTTCTTAGAGAAAATTGACATGAGCGTATACTATCACAAAATACGTATTTGAACATAAGACACATCGCTTACTGCTGAAATACTGAGGCAACGGCTCGTACAGCTTTCTTGTCAAGTGGTTTTGGTATGATGTTTGTGTCATTTGGACGTCGTACGAGATCTGCCAACGCTCGTGCGGCAGCGATTTTATGATCATCAGTAATCGTGTGTACCCGTGCATCGAGTGCTCCACGAAACAATCCTGGGAACACGAGCATGTTGTTAATCTGATTTGCAAAGTCACTACGACCAGTGGCAACAATGCGGGCACCACCACGACGTGCATCGTCCGGCATAATTTCAGGAATAGGATTACTCATAGCAAATACAATTGCGTCCTGATTCATGTGGGTGATATCGTCAGCGATCAGAAGGTTTGGTCCAGATACCCCAATGAACACATCAGCACCTTTCAAAATATCCTGTAATGTTCCCGACTCGTGGTCAGGATTCGTCACGGTTGCAATTTCAGATTTAACTGGATTCATACCATCAACCCGACCTGTATAAATAGCCCCTGTTCGATCAGCTAGTATAATCCGTTCCGCACCAGCGTAGGCGAGGAGTTTTGCAATCGCAATACCTGCAGCGCCTGCGCCTGAAATAACAATTTTTACCGTTTTCAACTCCTTACCAACTACACGAAGCGCATTGTATAAACCAGCTAATACTACAATAGCCGTTCCATGTTGATCATCATGAAAGACGGGGATATCGAGTTCGCGCTTGAGGCGTTCTTCTATTTCAAAACATCGTGGGGCTGCAATATCTTCGAGGTTAATGCCTCCAAAGGTTGGTGCAATATTTTTCACTGTTTCAATAATTGCTTCGGTATCTTGGGTATCGAGCACGATCGGAAACGCATCAACCCCAGCGAGCTCTTTAAACAAGAGTGCCTTCCCTTCCATGACAGGTAGTGCACCAAGCGGACCTAAATTACCGAGTCCCAGTACTGCTGAACCGTCACTCACAACCGCAACGGTGTTTGCTTTGATGGTGTGGTGGTATGCTTCGCCTGAATCCGATGCAACAAGATTTGAAATCTCTGCTACACCAGGTGTGTAGAGAAGTGGTAAGTTGTTTTTGGTTAATTTCTTTTTAGAACCCACCTCAATTTTCCCAGCGAGCTGTTGTGAGAACGCAATAACGTCTTTGTTGTTGTTCATACGGTCTATCATACGTTAAATCAACATAAGATGATAGAGCGTATCTCATTGTACTCATGTAGATTCCTGTATGCACAAAAATGGATAATTATTTGTAAAAATATCACATATATGATATATACATATCACTATGAATGCGAAATCAGTACAAGAAGGACAAAAACAGATTGGTGCGTTTATTCGAAATATTAGAAAACAGCGTGGTCTCACGCAGGCTGAATTTGCTGAAAAACTGGAAACATCACAATCAGCAGTAGCTCGTATGGAGCGTGGTGGACTCAATTTTTCAACACGAGAACTTATTAAAATTGGCAAGGTGCTCGACCACCAACTCATCAAACTTCACCATGAAGAACGTGATGATTTCATTATTAACGGTGGAAAAAAACTCTCTGGGTCAATTATCACTAATACGTCAAAAAACGGTGCTATGGGGCTCATGCATGCAGCACTCCTCAACAAAGGAACTACTACGATTCATGGCGTGCCAGAAATTCAAGAAGTTTTTCGGGTTATTGAAATTTTTGAGAGTATTGGCGTAAAGGTAGAATGGTTAAAGAAAGATTCAATACAAATCATTCCACCGAAACGATTTAAGTTTGATCAAATCAATAAAAAATCAGCACGAAGTGTACGTTCATTTATGATGTCAATTGGACCACTGATTCATCACCTCAAATCATTTGAGATTCCAACTGCCGGGGGGTGTAAAATGGGTGAACGCACAATTGCGGCACACCGACACGGGATAGAGGCGCTTGGTGTACGCATCACAACACGATCAACTGGTTACCTTGTTGAACGCAAAAAATTGAAACCTGCTGAAATTGTTATGTACGAGGCATCGGATACAGCCACTGAAAATATTATTATTGCAGCAGCAGGTATCCCTGGAAAAACAATTATTCACTTTGCTCAACAGAACTACATGGTACAAGATGTGTGTTTCTTTTTGCAAAGACTTGGTGTGAAAATTGAGGGTATTGGATCACTCAAACTCACAATTCATGGAAAGAAAAATATCAACCAAGATATTGAACATTACAACAGCGAAGATCCTATTGAATCTATGATGTTCATTGCGTCAGCAATTGTGACAAATTCTGAGCTCACCATTAAACGGTGTCCTATTGATTTTCTAAAACTCGAACTCCTCAAGCTACAGAAAATGGGTGTCGTAATGGATATCTCGAAAGTCTATAAATCAAAGAACAAACAAACAGATTTGGTAAATATTACTGTTCGGGAATCCAACAACCTGCGAGCGCTCAGTGATAAAATTCATGCGCAACCCTACCCTGGTATCAATACCGATAACCTCCCATTCTTTGTACCCGTCGCACTTCAGGCCAAGGGAACGACACTCATTCACGATTGGATGTGGGAAAATCGAGCAATTTACTTTACCGAATTGAATCGCCTGGGCGCATCGGTACGTATTGCTGATCCACACCGAGTATTCATCGAAGGTGGGCAAAAACTCACTGCCGGTGAAATCATTTGCCCCCCCGCCCTTCGTCCATCAACCATGATTATGGTAGCAATGCTCGGTATCGAAGGACGATCAATCCTGCGTAACGTCTACGCTATTAAACGAGGGTACGAAAATATCGTTGAACGCCTCAATTCAATTGGTGCAGATATTCAAGTAGTGAAAGAGATATAAGTATAAAAAACGAATCGTGTTGGATTCGTTTTTTATACAAAACCATTTTTTTGAGCATCCCATAACTTTTTAAAGACACCATTTTCTTTTGCTAACAAAGCTTCGGGACTTCCATCTTCTATAATCTTTCCATGTTCAATGACAATAATTCGGTTCATCTCTCTAAGAGTAGAAAGTCTGTGGGCAACAGCAATTACCGTACGATTTTTAAATAACGTATGAAATCCTGCTTGTACAACTTCCTCACTCTCGCTATCGAGAGCACTCGTTGCCTCATCAAGAACTAAAATGGGGGCATTTTTAAGTACTGCTCGGGCTATAGCAACACGCTGACGTTGACCACCAGAAAGCTTAACTCCTCTTTCACCAACCATAGTTGAATATTGTTCTGGTAGTTTGGTAATAAAATCATGTGCATGTGAATTTTTACTTGCAGTAATAACCTCCTCATACGTAGCGTTAATTTGTGCATAGTGAATATTTTCTAATAACGTTCTATGAAATAATGTTGTGTCTTGTGGTACTAATGAAATATTATCTCGCAACGATTGAATACTCACCTCTGTTATATCTACATTCTCAATAGTAATTGATCCAACAGTCGGATCGTAATGCCGAAGAAGTAACTTAATAAGTGTACTCTTTCCAGCGCCTGAGGCACCGACGATTCCTATTTTTTCACCTGCGTTAATAGAGAGTGAAAAATCCTTTAAAACCATCTCATCAGTACCTGGGTATACAAAAGAAATATTATTAAATGAAATATTTCCGTGGACTGCTTCAAGAGATGTGTCACCTTCGGGCAAAGATTCAATATCGGTATCAAGATCTCGTATTCCATCGGAAAGATTACCGTAATTCCGTACCATTTTTAGAACAGTATCACCCAATCTCCAAATAACCGCACTTAACGCTGGAATTGAGGTTGCCACAAGAATGAAATCAGCGACGGTAATTAGACTATGATTAAATAAATAGATACTAGTGAGAACAATGGCAATACCAAACACTACAACGCTCGTACCTTGGTGTAATTTGTTCCACAACAACCATTTACCCTCGCTCACAAAAACATGTGATAGTCTCTGTAAACCTTTTTCAAGTCTTGATTCTTCTTTTACTTCTGAAGAAAATGAATGCACCAAACTAATGTTAGATATTGAATCGACTATTCCTCCGCTAACTGATGCATATTCCTCTGATAATTTAATAGCTTCCGCAAATAATCGCTTTATCAAAGGATACGAAATAAGTAAAAATAATATGAGCCAAATAATTGCAACAAGGAGCAGAAGTGGGTGAGCAACACTTAACAAAACAAATGAAATAATAAACGCAGTGACAATCCATCCAACATGCCATGGAAATTCATTAATAAAGTAACCAATACTCGTTGCTATTTGTTCAATACGTCGACTCAATTTACCAGCAAATGTATCTTCAAAATAGGATGCTGGGCGGTACATAATCAGCGTATAGTATTGTGAAATAGTTTTTCTGTATATCCGAATATCAATGAAAATTTCCATATAATGAGCTACTCGATAACACACCTCTTCGAGGACAAAAAAACTTACGACTCCAATAAGTGGAAAAAGGATTTCATGTACAACAAACGCATCTCCTGGATGTTCCAATGCGTAATCTGCAATTAATTTTAAAAAGTAAGGAATGGAGAAAGAAAGAGCATTTCCTAAAAAAATCAGTGTCCACATTATCACTATTTTTACTTTCTCTCCTTTAATAGCAGTTTGTATTGCTTTCCAAGCTGTTTTTGGCATCGTACACGTAGTGTATCAAAATAGATATAATGAGGTAACTTGTCGTATTAGAATATTATATTTACACTTACAACATGCAACTCCTCCAGGTAATTCCCATAACTAAATCAGTGAGTGCCGAAGTTCTCACGTATTTTTCGGCAAAGCCAGTTGAGCTCGGCACACTCGTCACTGTTCCACTACGTAAAAAAAATACTCAGGCAATTGTTGTACATGTTGAATCTGCAATGAGTATGAAATCAATTTTGCGCAGTGCCACCTATCAGGTGCGGAATATTCGCGAAATACATACTATTCAGGTGTTTTCACCAGCGTTCCTTAAAACGTGTCATACGTTAAAAAATTTTTACGCAACGACTACGGGTGCAATTATGAGTCAAACAAGTCCTTCATTTATATTGGATCATCTTAGTGATGAAACATACCACCGCCCACACACGAGATTAGAAAACACATCACGGGAACTTCTCTTGCAGCAACCATACACTGATCGCATTACACACTACAAAACCATGATACGCGAGCATCAGGCACGTCATGCATCAGTACACGTCATCTGTGCAACCACCGAGGAAGTCATGCATTGTTACGAACACTTACAAAAGAATAATGATCACGTCTACCAATTACACAGTGGTATCACCAAGGCACGCGCTAGAAAACTCTTTAAGGAAATTATCCATCTTGAGGAGAGCTCAGTACTTATCAGTACACCACTCTTTATTGATACGTATCAACATAACAAAGAAACCCTTGTTATCGAACACGAATCAAGTGCTCACTACTATACCCCATCGCAACCATATATTGACATGCGCATTATGATATACGAGTACGCGAAGCAGATGAAATTAAATATTATTTGGGCTGATACAGCACTACGACCTGAAACGTACACACGACAAGAGAATTTTGCCGAATGTATAGAACCATTTAATAAACGCATTTTTCGTGAACAGGATATTCATATTGTACGACAACACATAACGAAAGAACTGCAAACCGACGAAGAACGTATACGTGAATTACAATCTTCAAACCGAGAATTTACAACGCTGGCAAACGAAACGCGTGCATTATTAACAGAATCGATTAAGCGAAAGGAAAAAATTTTTATATATGCACACCGAAAAGGACTTGCTCCGAATATTGTGTGTAATGATTGTGGAAATATCGCACGTTCTCATACATCAGGACTTCCCTACAGTCTCTATATCACGCACAATCATAAAACAAAAAAAAGCGAACGGAAATTCATCTGTAACCTCACTGGTGAATCAATTCTGGCATTTGATACCTGTCAATTTTGCCGAGGGCATAATCTTGTACAACTTGGTATTGGTACGGAACGTGTGTATGAAGAGTTGAAGAAACTGTTTCCAAAAGTACCAACCTACATTATTGACAGTACCCACACACCAACAAAAAAAGTACTGCAAGAAATTATAGAAACATACCAGAAAACAACCGCATCAGTTATCATTGTAGGAACACAAAAAGCACTACCGCATCTTGACCACATTGATCGCGTGATTATTGCATCACTTGATTCGGTCTTCAGTCGCATGAGCTACAATGTACACGTTGATGTGCTCAACCTGCTGACACGATTACACGAACGAAGTATTCATCCATTGGTACTACAATCACGAAACATTACTGAATTCTCTCTTCCTATTGTACGTGATGGATTGTACGCACCGTACATTAAACGCGAGTTAGACGAACGCAAACGATTCAGCTATCCACCATATGGACACGTATGTGTGATTCAAAAAGATGTCACGAAACAACGCGTACAACAACACTACCGAATCTTTGAGGAAGCATTGAAACCGTACGAACCCTATCTTATGATTCAACCTGGAAGAACACGAACACGATCTCGCATTGTGATAATATTACAACTCGATACAAATACGTGGTCGATGAAACAGCAAGATGCAAAGCTAGCCATATTCTTAGGGTCACTCGATCGCGATTGTACTGTGCAATTTGACCCATACCACCTCTTCTAAATCGTGACCTAAAAATAGTTGAATAATTATACAATCATGATAGTATGGCGCGTATATGGCGACAAACGTAGATATTAAAAAGACAAAAAACGATAATAATCTTGGTCTTCTTCGCAAATTCTCTCGTAAGGTAAAAATTTCTGGAGTGCTCCAGAAAAAGCGTTCACTTCGCTACCACGACCGAAAAGAATCTGAGTTTAAGAAAAAGGCAAATGCGTTAAACAAAATTGGGAAACGAAAAGAGTACGAGTATAAAGAAAAAATGGGACTCCTCAAACCTCGTAAAACGCGACGATAAACATCATGGCAATTGCTGAATATAACAACTTAACGATTATTCGGCAGACAAAAGGTAGGATTCCAATCCTGCCTTTTGTTGAGATAAAAAACGCAATTCTTGGTACATCGTATGAGCTCTCTCTCGTCTTCCCAACACTCCAACGTGCCGAAGCATTACACATAGAATGGAAGAAAAAACCTGATCCAGTAAATATTCTATCGTTTCCACTCGATGATGATGTTGGTGAGATAATTATTACCCTACAACAAGCTCGACGCGAAGCACGTCAGTATGGTCGTAGTTACCATAATCACCTTATTTTTCTATTCATTCATGGATGCCTTCATTTGAAAGGCATGACGCATGGTGTTAAAATGGAGCAACGCGAACGCCTCTTATACAAACGATTTGCACAATCGTAACTTGTGTACCGCCTTACAACCTAATCCTATGAACCAAGAACATACAATCGGAATAGATATTGGTAGCAACAGCATCAAGGTTGTGGTCGCAGAATCACACGGAGCTGGCAGTGTACCAAAAATTCTCCACGCGACTGAATCATCAGCACGGGGTTTTCGCCACGGATACGTCACTGATATCGAGAAAGCGAGTCAGTCACTATCTCGTGCGCTCGCTAAGGCAGAAAAAGAATATAAGCAGAAAATTACTCGTGCGCGTTTTTCTATTGGTGGCATTGGATTATGTTCCCAGTACGTCCGCACCGCTATTGATATCGAGAGTAAACACAACGAAATTAGTGAACGACACATTGATGAGGTGCTCCAAAAAGCTGAAGACTTATTTATTGCAAAGTATCCAAATAAAAAAATTTTGCACATTGTACCGGTAAAGTATCGCGTGAATGAACGGGATGTACTCGGTAACCCAATTGGTATGTATGGTAACGCTATCGAAGTAAAGGTAATCTTTATCACTATTCTCGAACACCACTACGAAGCGTTAGTGCACATTATTAATCACAATAAAATTGGTATCTTGGATATTATCGCCAGCCCCATTGCTGACGCCGCGGCAAGTACCACTGAGAAACAAAAAATTCAGGGGTGCGTACTTGCCAACATTGGTGCAGAAACAACCTCTATTGCAACCTTTGAAAACGGTATTATCACATCGCTCGACGTAATCAATATTGGTTCAAATGATGTTACCAATGATATCGCACTCGGACTCCAAATTTCACTCGAAGAAGCCGAACAGGTGAAGGTAAACGATAAACACGATCACCCAAAACGTCTCGTTGATGATATTATGAGCGCTCGCGTAGCAGATATTCTTGAACTCCTCGGAAAACACCTTGAGAAGATTAAAAAGAACCGTCTCCTCCCTGCTGGAATTATTTTCACCGGTGGTGGTGCACCCATTCAGAACCTCACCGACTACGCTCGCACTGAACTAAAAATTCCAGCATCACGAGTGTTGCTTCAGATGACCTCGAAGAAAACACGTCGTACCGTTACCATCCCAGAATCATTTTCAGTCGCCTACGGATTGTGTATCACGCAACACGGGCACCAGCGATTTACCCGGCCCACCTTCTCATTCACAGGAATAACCCATTTCTTAAAAAATATAGTCCAACAAATAATGCCATAAATGTCTTCTGACATTTCTTGCAGGAGTAAGGTTTTTTGTTAGAATACACAGTACACATTGAACGATATATCACGATTAATTAATCTACCTATTTATGCCAAAAGTTAACCCTAAAATTGAAACATTTGCACGTATTAAAGTTATTGGAGTTGGAGGAGGAGGTACCAACGCAGTCAACCATATGATTGACGCTGATGTCTCAGGTGTCGAGTTTATTGCTGTCAACACTGATACTCAAGACCTTCACCACTCTGATGCAGATAAAAAAATTCACATTGGAAAAAACCTCACGAAAGGTCTCGGTTCAGGAATGAATCCAGATATCGGACGATCAGCAGCAGAAGAAACCAAAGCTGAAATTGTCGAAGCAATCAAAGGTGCCGACATGGTCTTTGTTGCAGCTGGTATGGGAGGTGGTACAGGAACGGGTGCATCACCAGTCATTGCCCGTATCGCCAAAGAGCAAGGTATTCTCACCATTGGAGTTGCCACAAAACCGTTCTTATTCGAAGGACAACAACGTCGACAGATTGCTGATACAGGTATCGAAGAACTTGAAAAAGAAGTTGACGCACTCGTTACGATTCCAAATGATCGACTTCTTGCTATTGCAGGAGACGATATGAGTTTCAAAGATGCGTTCAAAATCTCTGATGATATCCTCAAACAGGCGGTAGAAGGTATCTCTGAACTCATTACAACTCCAGGTATTATTAATATCGACTATGCAGACATTCAAACGATCCTCTCTGATACTGGATCAGCATTTATGGGAATTGGACGTGCCACTGGCGAAGGACGCGCTAAGAACGCAGCAGTTGAGGCGATTAACTCTCCTCTCTTGGATATCGCGGTTGATGGGGCTAAAGGTGTACTCTTTGCTATTTCTGGTGGAGACGACCTCACCATGAGCGAGGTTAACGAAATTGCGTCTATTATTACTGAATCAATTGATAATTCTGCACGGGTAATTTTTGGAACCATCCGCGACGAGAAACTCAAGAAGGGGGAAATCAAGGTTACCGTCATTGCCACTGGCTTCACCGGTGGTGCAACCAAAAAACCTACATTCAGTGTATTCAGCAAAGATGAATCAATTACTGACGAGAAGCCAGTAAAGAACGACAAAAAAAAGGAAAAAGAAGAGATTGAAGAAATTGACGATACAGAAGAAGATAGTGATGACTGGTCAGCAGTTCCTGCATTTCTAAGACGTGGAAAGAAATAATTCTTTTATTAAAAAAACCCGATGATATTCATCGGGTTTTTTAAGCTTAAAAGCTTATTTTTTGTTGTTACCATACCTTGATAGGTAATATTCAACAGCTTCAGTGAGAATGCGCGACACTGCCGGTAGTGAAAGAAGTGTTTTCTTTACATCGGGATGTGTGGACGAACCATTCAAAATTGATTCCACTGGTTTGTGGTAATACCAAGCTTCAGCTGCAGAAACTGTCCCTTCAACATACAGTAAGTCATCAGGAATAATGACTGGCTCATTTTCGTTTTCAACAGCAATTGCCCTTGCTTCCCTAATTCTAAGGTTACGAATAACATTTCCAAGATTGAAACGAAATGTACCATTTCTCCTTGTTTGGATAATGGTATAGCCAAGGGTGTTTCGAAGTAAAACGATATCACAGAGACCTCCGCGATTTGACATAGCAACACTTGAAACTTGAACGTCATCAATACCATTGATAATGGCAATTTTAATTTTTCGTTGCTTGTTTTTACTGCTCCGAACAACAATCTTAACATCACCACTTGCTTTCCCAGCATAAAACCGAGATACGGCTCTGTTGAATGCTTTTTGTTTTGTAATCATTACCTTCAAAGCATCAGCTGCCCACAAAAAGTCTTCGAGTTCCCCACGCCCATATTCTTTTCAAAAATACGATCTGATAGAAGACTTGCGAGCTCATATGGATGATAACCACTCCTACTGTTAATTCCATGAATATATTCATAGACAAGTGTGTAGTTGTGATTTTTTGGTAATCGCAATACTTTTACCATTTTTTCCATTGATAAATGTGCAAAACCATCTTGTCCGAATCCAATACATAGATCACCTTCTTTTGGTTCATAAGTAAAGGGGTTCACAAAAATAGCGCGGGTATGGGAATTTGTATTGAACAGGTTAAAACCAAATGTCTGAGCAAGCTTTACAGCTGCCACATCATTAATGGTGAATGATCCAGGAAGTACGAAACGTTTTACCTTTTTATCTGTGTGATTAAAAGTATCAAGAATAGTTTCCATTTCACTACAAGATAACATGTTACCACGTTGTTGTCTCAAAAAACTTTTTCGTTCCTTGGATCTATTCGATAATGCAACATCGCGGTCTAAGATTTCAAAAACCCATTTCATTACTTCTTCTTCACTTTTACCTTGATAATACATCTGAGTTATCAAGGTTCCGAGTTCACCACTAATGGTTGCACCCTTAGAATCATTAGTATGGGCATAATTTACCATTCCTGAGTAACGAGGATCTTTAGTTAAATTGAGTTTTTGTGCAATGGTTATTACTGCTGAGTCAGCATCACTACCCTTGCCATCAACTTTGTGTTCATCGTGTTCACCGTTACCAATTCCAATACCAGTAATATTTAAATCCTCAAATTGTTTTTTTAGATTTAAATTTGATGAGGTAAACCTCAATGACTGATAGTTAGTAGTACCCTCTCTAAGTTCGAGGTACATGCCGACAAGTTCATCAATATGGGGGTTACAATGTGTAACTAGTTCATGATTAGCTTGGTCAATTTTCTGAGTGTTTGTTAGTTCTTTCACTTCTTAAGTTGTTAAAGTATTTACCTGTTCTTTAGTGACAGATATTAACTGCGTTACGATCTGTGTAACGACTAACCAAATAGTATGGTTTGATTTGTCTCATATATTATCATAAAAATACTATATAGTCAATACCTATACACCGAATTCTCCTTCGGTATACTGGGTGCATACTGTTACGCAGTTTTTACACACATAATCAGAAATAATTATTATGTACGATCTTATTATTATTGGCGCTGGACCTGCTGGAACTGCAGCAGGTGTCTATGCTGCACGAAAAAAATTAAAAACGCTGCTGATCGCCGAAGAATTTGGCGGACAATCAGTGGTATCAGAAACCATCTACAACTGGATTGGTGTTCCTGAAATTGGTGGTGCCGAACTTGCAGAATCATTTAAAAAACACCTCGAATACTATGCTGATGGTGATACTCTGACCTTGAATACTGGTGCACGCGTTGCATCAATTAAAAAAAACGATGATAGCACATTTACCATCGTTGATACGCACAATAATGAATGTACAACCAAA
>JAGQMN010000012.1 GCA_020428645.1 Patescibacteria group bacterium | reverse complement strand
GGTTCGTTTTTATCGAATGCTTCTTTTACTTTTTCACCAACAGATTGTGTTGGTCGTCTGCCTGGCGAGTGAAAGGTAATGTCAGTGATTTGTATAATCTTATACTTTTGACCATCTTTCATTTCCGCAGGCTTGAGTTCAAGCTTGTACTCCATACTATTTTCTTGAACCTCGTTTGTGTTTCTGTGACAGAGCACTTCCTGCAAGAGTTTTGGTGGTCTTAGAAGTTGATTTACTTCGAAGTGCTTTACTTGCTTTTGTAGCAACTTTGCTACTAGTTGTTTTCTTGTGTCCCATAGTGATAATGAGGGTTAATACTTATAAATTTGATTTAATCCAGTTTGATACTTTATCTGGTAAACCGTCCCATGCTGCCGATTTTCCAGTAACATCAATAACAATAACTTTGTCATTGGTATCAAGGTAGCTCAAGAGATCATTTCGTAATGTCTCCGCATTTTTGGTGGTCTTAACCAGATATAGCGATTCAACTGGCTTTGCCCACTTTGAGTGTGATTCGATGAAACTTCTAAGAGCTTCATATCCTCTTCCTGGGGCAATAAGGTCGTATGAAATCATGAGTGTATTCATGGCGCTTTATTGGATTAGTTGCTGGTAATATACAGATTTTTAATCTGATATATCTAGTTTATCAAAATGAAATATTCTTGTCAAACATTTTGAAAAGTGTATAATGACAATATGAAAAATGAAACACAAAACACTATAGGAAATCGCATTAAAGAAGCTCGTGAGCGAGCTGGTTTATTACAATCAGACCTAGCAAAAGAGGTTGGTTTTGCTAGCCCTACTGCCATTTCTCTTATCGAAAATGATGAAAGAAAGGTAAATGCTGAAGTTCTTGGGAAAATTGCTGATGCACTCCATGTTGATGTTAACGATCTTCTTGGTAAGGAAGCTAAAAAGGCTGATTTTATGTATGCTCTTCGAGCAGATAAAGATCTTACGAATAACGATCGTGAGAAGATAAAAGACTTCTATAACTTTATTAAAAATAAGAAATAAGATTATGGAAACTGCTAGTATTGGTCGAGCTAGAGAACTCGCAAGAAAACTATTAAAAGATTCAGGATGTAAAGGTACTCCTGTAATGCTTAAAGATATTATTTCTTATTTGAAAAATGAAAGTGGTCTTGAATGTGCACCTTTAGAATTATCCGATGCTACTTCAGGATTTCTTGTTGAAGATGAGGATGTATCTGGAATTGCTTATAACAGCGGTCATCATGTTCACAGACAAAGATTCAGTGTTGCTCATGAAATAGGACACTTTATGTTATCTCACAACAATCAAAGAAAAAATGATATTGATAGAGATGAAACTAATTCTGCTCATGAAAAGGAAGCTAATGCTTTTGCTACAGAATTACTTATGCCGCTTGAATTCCTAAAAAAGGATCTCAAAATGCCGATTGATATTGATGAACTAGCAAAAAAGTATTGGGTTAGTAAAGATGCTATGTCGTGGCGAATCCAAGACCCTACGGTATTGAAATACGTTAAATAGAATTATGAGAATAGAAAAAGACAACTTAGTAAGTACTGGATTAAATATCATTGCAATTCCTATTATGGGTGTTTATTTTCTGTCTGTGTTTATTTTAAAACAATTAAGTGATTTCATTTCTTTAATAGTTAGTAAAGTAAAAAATAAATTTGCCTCAATCATTGCTATTGGAATAGTTGCTTACATTATCTCCCTTATAACATCCTTGACATGAAAATCAGAAAGATTCAATTAAAACAATTTAAAAGATTTGATAACTTAACTATAGATTTAGGTGATGATCCTAAAAAAATAATCGCATTAGTTGGTCCCAATGGTTGTGGTAAAAGTTCTGTATTTGATGCGTTTGAGGAAAAGCAGAAAAACTACAAAGGAGCAAGTACTAATCAAGGAGCTGCTTTCTTTTCAAAAATTCTTTATTCAATATTTGGTGAAGCGGAAGCCCCTCAATATAACCGTAATGAATCTATTAATATAGAACTTTCTAATGGTGACTTTGGAAAGAAAAGTTTCTATATAAGATCTTCTTATAGGTTTACATCAAAATTAAATGTGAAAAGTATTCAATCTTTACCTGATATTATCAATGACGAAAATAGACCTACCAGCACTATCGATTTAGATTCACGTCTTAAGGAAAATTATGAACGTTTATTAGGAAAAGCATGGCAAGAATACCAACATGGTGACAAGTCGGGTATTGAAATGAGAAAAGAATTGATAGGTAAAATTAATGAAATCCTTTCAAATGTCGTAGATATCAGAATTACAGACCTAGGAAACGTTATTGATGGAAAAGGTCAATTATATTTTGAAAAAGGAGATCACAAAAATTTTCCTTATGAAAACCTTTCTTCTGGGGAGAAAGAAGTGGTAGATATTATTATTGATCTTGTTGTAAAGAGAGATGATTTTAATGAAACAGTTTATTGTATTGATGAGCCTGAACTTCACTTAAATACAAGTATCCAACGCAAGCTTTTGCTTGAAATTGATAAATTAATACCAGACTCATGTCAGTTATGGGTAGCGACTCACAGCATAGGTTTCTTGAGAGCTATTCAAGATGAGTTAAGTGAAAAATCACAGGTATTAGATTTTTCAGAGAAAAACTATTTTGATGATGAACAGTACATGGTTCCAATTCCTCCAACAAGAGAAAATTGGAAAAGAATATTTGAAACAGCGTTAGAAGATTTGACTGGTCTACTTTCTCCTAAGACAATTATTTATTGTGAGGGACGACAAGACCCGTCAACTAACGGTGGCGAACTAGGATTAGATGCAAATGTCTATAATGAAATATTTGCAGAAACACATAACGATACTCTTTTTGTTTCTAGTGGGGGCGGAGGAGAAGTTTCAAGAAATACTACTCTTGCCTTAAAGGTTTTGAGTAAAGCTTTTAATGATGTTGGTTTATTACTCTTAAGAGATAGGGATAAAAAAACAGATCAAGAAAGAAATGACTTCTTGCAAATAGACGTTTCAAATAGGATGCTAACCCGAAGAGAAATAGAGAATTATTTATTTGATAAGGATGTTCTTAAAAAATATTGTGAATCAAAAGGTGTAGTTTTTGACGAGAGTCGCTATGATCTAAATGTACAAGATATATCAACTCAGGATTTAAAATTAGTTCAACAAGAGATAAAAACGAGTTGTTCTTGCCAAGCAAACCTAGCTGATTTTAAGCTCTCACTTGCTGAGTTTATTACAAAAGATACTGATGCCTACAAGCAGTTAGAGCAAGATATCTTTAATAATTAAGTTACATATATGTGTAACTTTTTATCTTGATCCTGTGTCACTTTTGTAACTTTTTGTAGTGCCCGAGACGCGTCGAGAATGAAAATAAAATTATCTTGAAAAAGCGTTGTGGGGTAAGGAATCGGATAGTTCCGAACTCGAGACGGGGAGCCCAATTGAGCACATGCTCAAGACGCCTTTGTGTATCAAAAGTGCTCAGTTGTTTTAACTGAGCACTTTTGATGTATGAACAATAACCAACAAATAATCTATATCTTAATCAACGAAGCAATGCCTGGGTATGTAAAAGTCGGTAAAACTATCAATCTTGAGCAGAGAATTCGATCACTTGATACAACAGGTGTTCCTTTACCTTTTGAGTGTTTTTATGCGGCGACAGTTGCTGATATGGATTTTGTAGAAAAGAAACTTCATGGTGCTTTTGCAGACAATCGGGTTCGTTCAAATCGTGAATGGTTTGAAATTGCCCCTGAACGAGTAGTTGAGGCATTGCAACTTGCTCAGATCCAAGACGTTACTCCTCGAGAAGACTATGTGGAAACAGCAGAAGATAAAGTTGCTCTTGATAAAGCTCGCAAGCGACGAGAGGCATTTAATTTTAAAATGGTTGATATCCCGGTTGGTGCAATCCTTACTTTTACTCGTGATGAAAATATTATTTGTACGGTAGTTGATAGAAAAAACATTAGTTTCAATGGTGAGGTAATGAGTATCTCTCGAGCAGGACAACTCGCTCTCGATGTTGAGTGGCCAGTACAGGGTCCGCTCTATTGGGAATACGAGGGAGAAACTCTCGATGAACGACGTACTCGTATAGAGCGAGAATAATTTTATTAAATATAAATCCCATGATACTTAAACAAGGAAGAACAAAAGCGGTTGAATTAAATGACGAAGTTTTTAAAAAACTTATAAGTTTTTATCCTGAAGAAATAAACCAAATGGAAAAGGAAATTGAAGAACTAGAAGGTAGCACAGAGAAGTTTGTAAGACCTCTTATTGAGGAGGCAAAAGATGAAGGATGTCTGTTGGGGTAGTCAGTATAATGATAAGATGAGTTTGTGAAACAAAAAAATGCTCAACATCATTATTTTTATAGTCTTCCTTTTTTGAACATGGGAAATGTTCCTGAAATAGATTTAGGATTTGCAAAGATTTGGAACTTCCACCTAAAAAAAGATGTGTACATAAAGGATAAGTCTCTCAGGGAACATGTAGAAAAAATCCTCAAAAACTACAGGATGTCCTACCCCTACGGAGGAGAAGATGGCCTGAATGCATATCCACCACGACATGGTATAGGGATGATATCTATAGGAGCTCAAACCACCAAGGAGCTTGATTATAAAGAAAAGCAGAGCATAAGTGATGCACGTTTATTGCTGTTTATTTCATTTTTATCAAGAAACAATACCGTGACAAGAGATGCTAATAGTGGACATTTCATGGCTACTTCAGAAAACTATACCCAAGTTTATTTCTCTGCGGTTGTAGGAAGTGAGTATATGACAGAACACGTTGGCTTTGCAGTACCATCATGGCATGGAGGCATCGAAACAGAAAAAAATATATCTATCCAATCAAGACACATACCAACTCCTAGGTTTGAAGTAAATAGATTAGATACAAACTTATTAAACTCTTTAATAAGACTTAGAAAAAAGAAGAAGAAAACATTCCGAAAGATAATGTCAGCCATCGAAGTTTTTTATGAAAGCTATTACAATTCACCTGAGGTCAGTCATAATGCTCGTATTTTGTTGCAGGCAAGTTCTTTCGAAATACTACTAGAGAAAGGAAATGATGATGCACGGAAAGCCCTAAAAGATTTCTTGAGAAAATATGGGGATTATCCTGATGATAGGAAATATAGATATAAATCAGAGAGGAGGCAGGGGAAGATGAAGGTGGAAGAATCTGAGACCAAAAGAGTGATGTGGGCAGATAGGTTTTTTACCTTAAGAAACCATATTATTCACGGTAGGGTTCCGAAAGAGAAAGAATACTACTTTGGAGATTGGCAGAGACATTTTGATATTGCGTTGTACTTTTTTGTTTTCTGTTTGAAAAGAATAATTGAGGAAGCGTTAGATAAAGATATTTTCAATGATGATGTGGTATGGAAAAAATGGACAGATGAACTGAGAGTAGAACCTGTTGAGTATAGAGGATTTGAATATAGTAGTTATGGAAGACGTGGATGGGAACGGGAGATAAGAAAGATGCATAATAATAAAAAATCATAAGATGAAACTAAAAACATATACAAGTGAAGACTTTTATAAAGCACGATGTGTTGATTGTTCTTGGATTCAAGATGAGAGTCATAAGGTACTACCAGAAGGTGCTACATGTCCAAATTGTGAGAATGTCAGTTATACACATTTTCCCAATAGTCAGAGTGCTCACATCCTCGGAGGCATGATACATTTCATTGATAGTTACAATCAAAAAATAGAACATGATAGACACATTTTTCCACCTCAAGTGTATTTGCCTATCATATTTACCTGTTCTAACTATGAAATCTTGCTAGCTGACCTTGTTAGAGACTTGATGAAACAATATGGAAAATACATAGGACGTCTTGGTCACTTCTTAGTTTTTGATGAGGTTTTAAGCTCTTATGATAAAAAAGCTAATGAAAAAATATTCAAGGCACTTACTTTACAAAGTATACAAGAGGCAGTACAGACAGAGTTTCCTCACTACTTCGTAGAACTACATGACATGTATAAAGTTAGAAATAACGTAGTTCATGGTAGCGAACTAGATAATACTGAGAAAGCTCTAACTACACCTAATAGGGCTATAGATTTATTTTTAGAGTCAGTAGATGTTTTCAGATACTTGAACAATCATTTTGTCGTAAGTTTTAAAGATAATATTGATTATAGAAAAGTATTAAGACTTGGAGAAGACCAAGATTTTCAGCCTTAGTTAGGTAAGAATCAAATCAGATATTTGATAAGTAGTAAGTTCTGGATTAGGGAAAATACTATACCAATCATAAGTTCGAAAAGCGTTCTGCCAAGCGAGCATATTCAAACAAAACAGGACTTAAATGTGTCTTGTTTTGTTATGATTGTACATTATACCTACGTTCTATAGTGTTTTTTACATTATTGTTTCCGTCAGTACCGTTTGGTAATAATTCAACAGTTGCTCTCATACTTTCTCCACTATGTACTTGTTCATTATAGGGTTGAATTTCTACAACCTGTCCTTTATCAATATTTGTACCTTCACCAATCGTTTGTTGTAAGAATCTCGATACGGTATCTTCGTGCGTAACAGATATGATTCTCATACGTTTTTTTCCAATAGTTTTAAGCGTTTCTGTATTTAGATATGATCTGATATTGCTGTAGTGCCGTAAAAAATTATTGAATCTCATTTCAATGTCATCATAGTTTTCAATAAGTGGTTCTTCTGAAGTAGCACCCATCCTCTTGGCGGTTGCTGGATGCGCAATATCAGGAGTAGGTTTAGCGTCGTTCGCGAATTCTCCAAGATATTCACTCGCTACACGCATCCATTCAGCGGTGTCGACACTTTCATCAAATCCTATTTGTTTGAGCGCATGTGCGGTTCTTGGTTGTTCAGTTAATAGTTGGATATTATGTTCCTTCAGCACTGAATCAATCAACAATGCTGATGATCGTGCTCGATAGTTTGGACTCGATACAATCAACACAATCTCATTATTAGAATCTATTCTTTTTGCTAATTCTTCAGCAGATTCTTTTATATTTTTAATACCTTCCTTTGTTAAATCAAGATAGTCTGATGTTAATTCAAAACCTTCTTGTGTTGGATCAAATACAAAATGAGGATCATTCAACTCTTTATATGCCGTCTCACCATGTCGGACTACATCAATGGTTACCATTTCAGGTGGAATTTCTTGTTCTATGTTGTTCTCTTTGTTGAGAATAATATGTTCGTAGGGGTTTTTCATAGTAGTATTAGCGAGTTTTTACCATAGCTATAAACTCATCTTTTTGATCTCTCAAGTTTTGGTATGCAGGTATAAATTCGCGTACGTTCCACAAAGTAAATTCTTCAGGAAGAGGTAATTTTTCATCAAATAACCAGTGAGTATTCACTATAATCATAATGAGGTACAGAAATTGAATCTGAGGATAGATACTCAAACATTCCTCTTCACTCAATGTTTTAGTTCTTTGATATTCATCAAAGAATACCTTAGCTTTATTGAGATTGAATGTATGATTATCAAGACTAAACCACGCTAATGCGTATCCAACCTCGAAGGCAAGGTTTTTATTATATGAGTTGTCAAAATCAACAATACCTGTAAGTTGACCATCAAGATACAAGAGGTTCTCTGGTTTAAAATCACCGTGCAAGCAACCGTGTGGTAGGTCAGAGTAATTTCCAATAAATTGCTCAATTTCCGCCAGGGCATACTCGGCACCTTCGCGTATTTCTCGATTGGTGACTTTCTTTATTGATGTTTCCAATTCTTTAAACTCATAGTAACCCGGCACATCCCACAATCGTATTCTTTCAGTTTGGGTTGGCACAAAGTTTTCTACTTGTATATGGAGTTTTGCTAATGCGTGAGCAGCCTGAATAATCATATCATCACTCAATTCTTCAGGGGGTTGACCCACCAGGTATGGATATACAAAACACTTATATCTTTTGTATTCAGTTAAATATTTACCATGTAGATCTTTTATTGGTTTTGGAGAAGGGAGGTTTTTTATGTGATTCAACAAATCAATCTCATGTTGAATTCGATTATGTTCAGAATTTCTAATAGCAATCTTAAGGGTATAATCGCCCTGATTCGTTACTATTTTGAATAATTTATTCGCAACTCCTTTCTTCATTGGTATAAATTCTGCAGGGATCCCTATATCATAGTTTTCAAATATTTTTTTAATATCATCAAAGTTTACTATCATTATATGAATTTTATCATAAATATTCATTTATAAATTAAGTGTTTAATTAAATGACAATAGGTACACTATTCCCTCAAAAGTACACCTTGAAAACATTGTCACTGCAAACAGGTCGTTAAACGGGAAATAAAAAAGTATCATAATTGATTCATAATACTTTTTTATTTCAAATAATACCGTCGAACATCTTCAAAAACCTCGAGCATATCCAAACAAAATATGTCCTGTTTTGTTGTGGTATTATGATACCGTATGAAAAAACTCATTTTGTTAATCATCGGTATTGGACTAGTCGTTTTGTTTGTTAGCTATAGTAAAAAAGATACACCTGAATCCTTGGAATCTACAACGGTAGGGCAAAGCACCGAAGATATAGAAGTAAAAGAAGTAACTAATGATGAACCGATCGACAAAGAATCAGTATTAGATAATTACTACCTTGGTGGTTTGGATGCTGGTTTTGTATCAATGGTGCTAGCGAAATATTCGCCAACCCTTACCGAAGAAGAGAAACGTACCATCGAGCAAGATTTCTACGGCGCGCCAAATGATATGCCCGCGTCCCGATATTTCGTTATTGCCGATGAGGTTATTTGTGATCGAGTTCCGAATAGCGATAGTATTGTAGATTGTACGGTGATGTATCCAAAGAATGAAACCAAGTTTATGATGAGTAGCGAGGATTCAGCGCGACTCTTTGTCATACTTGATGATGTTATTTCAGTGCGAATAGAACGTGCCGTCCATATTCAACAAATTAACTGTAGCGTTGATGATTACGTTGTACAAACATCACCAGGTGATCATATCGAAGGTTTTGACTGTGACTTTACTTTTAGGGAATAAAGATAATTTAAAAATAACTGTATATCGTACACACAACTATTACTGTCTTGAAATAATGTTTTTTGATGTAAGAATTTGATATACTGAGGTATATGAATGAACGAGAAACTGAACGGTTGCTTGATACGTTGCGTGATATCCAAACGACCCTCGATAGGCGACTGGAACAAATTGATCAAACGCTTGAGAGGATCAAGGATGAACTGCAGGAGCGGAACAGCTAACCATATGAAACCACAGCGCATACAAGGTAAGGGTTTTACCCTTATTGAGCTACTCGTTGTCATAGCGATCATTGGTATTCTCGCATCTATCGTATTAGCAGCGCTCTCGAGTTCACGTGACAAAGCACAGCGCGCAAATGCAGTATCAGAACTACGATCATTACGTAATTCAATACTCATGCTCGAGCTTGATACCGATGTTATGGTTGGTGGATTAGCTCTTGGTACCTGTAATGCAAATGACGAGTATAGTTTAGCGCCAGCATCACCAGAATGTGGGGGTGGGCTCATATGTAATACTGCACGGTTGTACCCGTCTGGTGCTACCTACACCTATCCAGCATCGTGGAATGGTCCCTACGTTAGTGAAGAAGCATTGATTGATCCGTGGGGTAACTACTATCTCTTTGATTATGATGTTCATTGTGGTGATGACACAAACGAAATACCAAGTAGTAAATGTAACGGTAACGATGGAGAAGTCGTTGGTATCACCTCAGGTGGTCCGGATGGAGATTTCTTCACCTATGACGATAATGAGGTTTCAGTTGTGTGTCCGTAAAAATATCCAGTTGGGTATTTTTTTGTTAGAGTATCAATATGACGAATCAACACTCCTGGAATAGAGAATACCAAGATTCACAATTGGTAACCCAATCACATAAACCGCAGAAGGATTTCCTGCGATTCATAAAATGGATCAAACACAACAAACACCTTGATCTATATTCAGGCATCACCGTACTTGATCTTGGGTGTGGGGTAGGGCGAAACAGTTTTTACATGGCAGATCATTATGGTGCTCGTGTGTATGGGTGGGATTTTTCTGAGGACGCTATTGAAAAAGCACAGAGATTCCATGCTCACGATGATATTACATACCAATTGCGGAATATTGGTAATGAATTTCCCCTTGATAGTGATTCCATTGATATTATTTTGGACGTTACCTCATCAAATGCACTTAATGAATCACAGCGTGATGTGTACCTACGTGAATGTGCGCGGGTATTGAAACCAGGCGGGTACATGTACGTTCGTACCCTTGCCAAAGAGGGCGACAAGAATGCACAAACAATGATTAAAGAGTTTCCTGGAGGTGAATATGATACCTACCATCATCCACAGCTCAAGGTAACAGAACGGGTATTTTCAGGTCCTGATTTCAAGAAACTCTATAACCAGTATCTTGAAGTTGTGCGGATGGAGCGAAAGACAGGATACCAGCGGTGGGGGTCACAATCGTATAAACGTAACTATTGGAACGTGTATCTCAAAAATAACAAAGTATGAACAATATTCAAAAATCTTTGAGAAAACACGCGTCAAAAAATCGTAAAGCTGCCAACGAACGATTTTTCAAAATGGGCAAAGGAGAATATTCCGCGCACGATACCTTTATTGGTGTAGCCATGCCGGATCTGCGCAAGGTTGCCGCGGATTTTTCAGGTGCAACCTATGAACTGATCAAAGAAACACTGTACTCAAATATTCACGAAGACCGCGCCTGTGCATTGATCATGCTCGTGAATCGTTATAAAAAAGCGGATCATCAGGAGAGGAAAAAAATTGTTCAATTCTATCTCAAACACAAAAACCAGGTCAACAATTGGGATCTCGTCGATGTTTCAGCACCCTATATTATTGGTCAATATATATTAGATAATCCAAAGGAACGAATGATATTAGATAAACTCGTCGTTTCTAAAAATATGTGGCACAGGCGTATTGCAATTGTTTCGACATTGACGCTCAATCGGGCAGGGAAGATTGGCGAAACACTTCGTTTATCTGAAAAACTTCTCGATGATGCCCAGGATCTCACCCACAAGGCTGTTGGATGGATGCTGCGCGAAGCATGGAAACAGGATGCATCTACTGTTGAAATGTTCATTAAAAAACACTACGACCGTATACCACGAACAATGTTACGTTATGCAATTGAACGGATGGAAGAGGCAAGACGTAAACGTATATTGAATGATATATGGTTGTAAAAAACGCTATTAACGTATTCAATAAAATTTCTGTTATAATTTAGCGGTATGAAACAACATAATCTTTTAACTATTCTTATCGTAATTTTTATTGTATTAGCTGGGGTATGGTATGTACGTTCACATCAGCAACAACCTGAAGTGAGAATTATTGAACCTATTGTTGAAAATAGTAGCGTTTCTATATCTCACACTACTGAAACACAAGAGCAAGAAACAACCTCTACCTATCAACGTGTAACGTTGTTTGGTTATCAAAAACAAATACCTTATGATTGGGAGGTTCACACTATCATGAATACACAGATTGATCCTACGAGTGGGCAACGACAAGAGTATGTAGCTGGGTACACACTCGCTCCTCTTGGTACCCCCGAAGGATCAGGAGATATCATTCAGGTACGTACCTTGAATTCGTGTGAGTGGATTGATAACCCACATCTTTGTTACGATGGTTTACAAAAAGACGGTAAGATAATTGTTGTCTCTTCAGATTCCTACTCTTCGGTGATTGAAGGTGTGTTTTATAGTCTCATTCAAGGATAACTAACCAAGGTGGTTTTTTATTACCATTCAATTTCTTTTTTGTTGTATTTTTTTAAATACTCGTTGGCTTGGGAAAAGTGTTTGTTCCCGAAGAAACCATTGCTTGCAGAAAATGGGGATGGGTGTGTTGATTCGAGGACGAGGTGTTTGGTTCGGTCTATGACCGCGCCTTTTTTCTTGGCATAACTACCCCAGAGGAGAAATACAATGTGATCTTTTTCGTCTGAAATTGTTTTAATGACGTAATCAGTGAACTCTTCCCATCCTTTGCCAGCGTGACTCGTTGGTTTATTTTTTTCAACAGTAAGCACTGAGTTCAAGAGAAAGACACCTTGTTCACCCCAGTAGGTCAGGTTGCCGTTTGTCATGTCTTTTTTGGTGTCGAGATCATCTTCAATTTCTTTGTAGATATTCTTCAGTGATGGTGGAGGCGTAACACCATCTTGAACGGAAAAACATAATCCGTGCGCTTGTCCTGGGTTATGATATGGATCTTGTCCAATAATTACTACCGATACTTTGTCAAAAGGTGTGGTATTGAAGGCGTTGAAGATGTTTTTTGGGTGCGGGTAGATTGTTTTTGTTTGGTATTCTTGCCGTACAAAATCAGTGAGGAATTTGAATTCCGGAGTCTCAAAATAGTCTTTGAGAACCTCTTTCCAGCTTGACTCAATGTTCACATTCATGTAGCCATCATACCACGATTTTAGGTAAATTTCCTTTAAAAAATAAGGGTTTTCTGATATACTATGCGCATACTATTGTACTAAAAATTATGGCAAAAGAAGCAAAAAAACCAACCCCAAAGAAGACAAAAAAGGATACTGCGTCATCCTCAACATTAACCAAAGAAACCACAAAAAAAGCCTACAGTGCTGCTGATATTTCGGTACTCGAAGGTCTTGAACCAGTGCGAAAACGACCAGGAATGTACATTGGATCAACAGGTCCCGATGGACTCCACCACTTGATTCGGGAGATTTTTGATAACTCGCGCGACGAGGCGATGGGAGGCTATTGTGATCATATTGAGATTGCATTGTTGCCTGATGGTATGGTGCGTGTCGTTGATAATGGACGTGGAATTCCTGTCGATAAACACCCAAAAACTGGCCAATCAGCACTCGAGGTCATTATGACCACGCTCCATGCAGGAGGAAAGTTTGACAACGAGAGCTACAAATTTTCAGGAGGACTCCACGGTGTTGGCGCGTCAGTAGTGAACGCACTTTCAACCTATACGAAGGCTGAGGTTCACCGTGATGGAGTCAAGTACGTTCAAGAGTACGCTATTGGTAAACCAAAAGCAAAGGTGAAACAGGTAGGAAAAACACATCACAACGGAACCGTGATTACGTTTCAGCCTGACGAGACTATTTTTTCAGATGTAACGTTCAATTGGGATCGTATTGTTAAACACTACCGTGAACAGGCCTACCTCGTACGTAATTTACGCGTGTCACTCATTGATGCCCGCGAGTACACTGGATCTATCGATACCGATGAAGTGTACCTTGAGGATCTTAACCTCCAAGTTCCTTCAATGAGTTTCTACTTTGAAGGTGGTATTGTATCAATGGTACGGTATCTCAATGCTCATCAAAAAAAAGTACACAACAGTATTTTTCATGTTGAAAAAGAAACTGAAGATGGTATCCAGGTTGAAGTAGCGCTCCAGTACGTTGACGATATCTCTCCGCGTATTGTGCCGTTTGCCAATAATATTTCAACACCAGGCGGTGGTATGCACGTGACCGGTTTTAAAACGGCGTTAACGCGTAACCTTAACAACTATAATAAAGACAACAAGGTATTGTCTGAAAAAGACGGAGCACTATCAGGGGATGATGTCCTCGAAGGTCTTTCGGTTGTTCTTTCGGTTAAAATGAAAGAAATTCAGTTTGAAGGTCAGACTAAAGACAAGCTCGGTTCACCTGAAGCTCGTGGTGCGGTTGAATCAGTCTTCGGTGAGGCGTTCGCCGCATTCCTCGAAGAAAATCCTGATGATGCCAAGGCTATTTTGCGGAAAGCGGCACTTGCTATGAAGGCGCGTAAGGCTGCCAAGGCGGTTAAAGATTCAATCTTGCGTAAAGGTGCACTCGAAGGATTTACCCTTCCTGGTAAATTGACTGATTGCCAGACTAAAGACGCTGATGAAGCAGAAATCTTTATCGTAGAGGGAGACTCTGCGGGAGGTACTGCAAAACAGGGACGTGATCGTCGTACCCAGGCAATTCTACCACTCCGTGGTAAACCATTGAACGTCGAACGCGTTCGCCTCGACAAGATGCTCGGTAATAGCGAGATTAAATCAATGGTGGTTGCATTCGGTACTTCTATTGGTGAAACCCTCGATATTGAAAAAATTCGCTACAAGAAAATTGTGATCGCAACCGACGCAGACGTTGATGGTGCGCACATTCGCATTTTGTTGATGACATTCTTCTTTAGGTATTTTCGTGAATTCATTGATGCTGGGTACATCTACGTTGCACAACCACCACTCTATAAAATCAAAAAGGGAAAGGCTCTCCACTACGCATTCTCTGATGATGAGCGTGATGGAGTACTCAAAGAGCTTGGTGCGTCGCTCGATAACAAAAACACGAGTGATGACGAAGACACAGGTGGTGAAGATGTCGATGAAGAAACAACACCTAAAAAGGGAAGTTCAAAAGTCCACGTACAACGATACAAAGGATTGGGAGAGATGAACGCCGAGGAATTGTGGGAGACAACCATGGATCCAGCAACGCGAACTCTGAAACAGGTTACCGTCGAAGACGCGATGGAGGCTGACGCTATCTTTGATACGCTCATGGGTTCTGACGTTGAACCACGAAAGGTGTTTATTCAGAATAATGCAAAGTTGGCTGAGATTGATATTTAAACCTGTAAGGGTTTTTTTATTTTGAGAATATGTTTTAATTAAGTAAATATTCACTAAAACATTTTCAGCTATGATCGACCATTTTAACTCACACTGTGTATTACTTGATCCTGAGTACCAACCTTTTTATGAAGCTCGTACTATGATCATTGAATTTTTTAAAAAACTTGCAGAACGTTTTGAAAAAACAATCGAATCCTTCAAAACATTTTTTGAAAAAAAAGAACGATTAAAAGATCCTCTCTATTTGATTCAAGGTAAAAAGATTTTAGAAGAATTTTCTGAAATTCGAAAAGTTTGGGATGAATGTTTAGAATCTCAAATTGTTATGTTAAAAAAATTCGCACAAGGAAATAGTAAGTTGCTTGAATTTACAGAAAAGACAAAAAAAGAACTAACCTTGCAAACCATCATTGCATAGAAAAACCCGCCTCCCCGGCGGATTTTTTAATTAAGTGACTGTTGTGCCATCGCAGTGAGTTGTGCGATATGTACGATTTTTGCATCACGGAGTTCTTCCCAGAATGCACGTTCTTCGTCAGTCTGTGCTTCGTTGATGTAGTGGTTTTCAATTCGCCACAGTGATTTTTGTTCTTGTACGAGCTGGTTAATAATGTTGAAGTTACTGTTATTCATGGTGGATGTTTCTTAAACGGTTAAATACAGAAGTAGTATAACAAAAATAACCACGAGTGTGGTTATTTCCGACCTGTGTAGTGTCGAGAATTTGGTCGCCCTGCTGCTACGGCGAGCATGACTTTCTTTGTTGCTAATCGTTTTTTTGTTTTGTGGGATTTGGTAGTTTTCATATTTCCCACACCATTGTGTCGTTTTGCCATAATGTAGACAGTATACACAATATGAAAAAATAAAAACCCTCGAGAGGGTAGTTATTCTAATAGGTCTTTGATTGATTCAATAAATGTCTCAACCATAATCCCTTTTTCTTGATTATTAGTTGATTCAACAGTAATGGTTCCTGAGTTCATTTCTTCGTCACCGACAATAATCCAGTAGGGGAGTTTATCTGTTTTCGCACGACGTACCTTTTTACCAAATCCGTCTTTATCATCATTCCACAACTCGGCACGTACACCCTGATTTATTAACGTTTCGTAAAGTGTGTGCGCGTATGTACCGTGAAGGTCTGACTTGATCGGGATAATCGCCACCTGTGTCGGTGCAAGCCAGAGCGGGAAGTGACCCGCGAAGTGTTCAATTGCGAGCGACATGAACCGTTCCAGTGATCCCGCAATCGCCCGGTGAATCATGACTGGTGTTTGTTTATTTCCATGATCGTCCGTGTACTCGAGTCCAAATCGTGCCGGTTGTACGAAATCGAGCTGTGCAGTTCCAAGTTGCCATTCGCGGCCAATCGCATCTTTGAATTGGAAGTCGAGCTTTGGTCCATAAAACGCTGCTTCTCCCTCCACACGTTGGTAATTCAACTTATTTTCTTTGGCAATATCTTCGAGAATAGATTCAGCAGTATCCCACAGCGTATTGTCACCGATGTATTTATCAAGATTTTGCGGATCACGAACTGACAACGATACCCAATAATCACCGTCATTGAACATATTCATCGCCGTGTAGAACTCTTTGATAATAGCGACGATATTGTTTACCTCGTGTTGAATCTGATCAGGGGTACAGAAAATATGCCCATCGTCCTGTGTAATTGAACGTACCCGTGAGAGACCCATCAATTCACCAGCCTGTTCGTCACGGTACACCATGGTAGTTTCAGCGAACCGTAATGGGAGATCGCGATACGACCGAGGTTCAGCCGCATAAATTTGTGTATGGTGCGGACAGTTCATTGGCTTCATCACAAATTCGGCATCTGATTTTCCGGTCACATGAAAGAGGTCGTCTTTGTATTTATCCCAGTGACCTGAGGTTTTGTAGAGGTCTGATTTCGTGATGTGGGGAATACATACCTGTTCGTATCCGTACCGTGATTGAATGCGACTGATTTTTTCAACGACGAGATTGCGAATTTTTGTTCCTTTTGGGGTAAAGAGAGGAAGTCCAGGTCCAACGAGATCAGAGAATGTAAACAACCCGAGTTCTTTCCCAATTTTTCGGTGATCACGTTCTTTTGCAGCTTCTCGTTGAGCGAGGTACTGATCGAGCTCTTCTTTGGTATCAAATGCCAATCCATACACACGAGTGAGCATGGTGTTGTTTTCGTCACCGCGCCAGTAGGCACCCGCAACACGGTCGAGCGTAAATGCATCAAGGTTAATCGAAGAAAAATCATCTACGTGCCCACCACGACACAGGTCAGTAAATTCACCTGAGGTGTAAAGGGTGATATCTTCACCTTTTGATTCTATGTCATCAATCAGTTCGAGTTTGTAAGGGTTACCTGCAAATACCTGACGTGCTTCGTCAGTAGAGACTTTTTTTCCAGAAAATTCTTTCCATGAATTCGCCATTTTTTTCATGGTTTTTTGAATAGTTTTTAAATCCGCATCATTAATAGGATCAACAAATTCCATATCGTAGTAGAACCCATTATCGATAGCAGGACCAAGGGTGAGTTTGGTGTCTGGATAGAGTTTCAAGGTTGCCGCAGCCAACAGGTGGGCGAGGGAGTGTCGTTTTTTCTCAATATCGGTCATAAATCCTATTGTAGCTTGAAGTCCTATTTCTGCAAATTCTAAACTCTATAAAAATATTAGTGTATGATGGAAGTATGAAAAATTATCAATCAGGATTTAGTATCACAGGTATTATTGGCAGTTTCCGAAATTCACTTCGTGGTATTCGGGTGCTGTTAAACAATGAATTTAATCTCTACATCCAAATTGGTTTTGGTATCGTTGCTACCATGTTTGGATTTCTGTTTCAAATTTCCCACACTGAATGGGCAATTCAAACGGCGGTTATTGGTCTTGTAATTTTTTCTGAACTCGTGAACACCGCGATTGAGAAAACTATGGATCTGGTACATCCTAACTATGACGAGCGGGTACGCGATATTAAAGACCTCGCCTCAGGTGCCGTTTTGTTCATGGTACTGGTATCTATTGCAACAGGACTATTCATCTATGTTCCCAAGGTGTGGTGATCTGATAAAAAAACTCTCAGCCAAGAGAGTTTTTTTATTCTTCTAATTTTTTAATCCCTTCAATTACAATTGTCTTTTCTCCGTCTCTATCTGACACCTTGGCTTGAATTGCGACCACGGTATCTTCGGTGCAGATGTCTTTATTCGTCAGGTAGGTTTTTGGAAACACGACACCCTCGATACTACCGGTAAAGTCAGTAATACGCATGAATGCCATTTTCTGTCCCTTTCGTGTGGTAATTTCTCGTACAGATTCAATGATGCCGCCAATAATAACTTTTTGCTCTACCGCTATATCACCTGACGTAATCATGCCAATATTGTGCTGTGATTTTTCGAACCGTTCTTTAAATGGTTCAAGTGGATGACTTGATACGTACACACCGAGTATTTCTTTCTCCATCGCTAATCGTGCTTCCATCGATAGTGGTTCTGATTCTTCTTTCAGTGTAATGTGCGAAGCTGCTCCACTGAAGAGTGATCCCTGATCAGCATGAAGGGTTTTTTGTCCTTTGTTGTATTCGAGGAGTGCGTCAAGGTTATGAAGTAAGGCACCACGTTCACCGAACGTGTCGAGTGCACCTGCCATAATCAACGCTTCAAGGGATTTTTTATTAAAGTTTTTGTGACGTACGCGGTTCAAGAGGTCTTCAAGAGACGTAAATTTTCCTGCACGTTTCCGCTCTTCGATGATAGCGTCAGCAATTGCCTCACCAAAATTTTTAATGGTGTAGAATCCAAAACGAATTGCCTCAGCACCCTCATACTCTACCACCGTGAATCCACCAAAACACTCATTGATATTTGGTGGCAATACCTTGATACCTAAACTCTCACATTCGTGAATGATCTGTGCAATCTTATCGGTATCTCCAGATTCAGCGGTGAGCATGGCGGTCATGTATTCAACCGGATAGTTTGCCTTCATGTAGGCGGTTTCATAGGTAATCTGACCATAGCTTGCCGCATGTGATTTATTGAACGCGTAGGCAGCAAACACTTCAATCTGTCGCCACAATTCTTTAGCGACAGCTGGTTTCATACCATTTTCGATACATCCACCAATAAGTTTTTCTTCTTGCTGTGCCATCATTTCAGGAATTTTTTTACCAATAGCTTTGCGCAAGGTGTCCGCGTCTCCCCACGTGTATCCGGCTAGATCAACCGCAATCTGCATCACGTCTTCTTGATACACCATAATCCCGTACGTTGGTTCGAGAATTTCCTTCATGCGTGGATCGAGGTACTCAACGAGTTCAGGATTTTGTTTACGCTTGATGTATTCCGGGATGAACTCCATGGGTCCTGGTCGGTAGAGTGCAATCATTGCTGAAATATCATAGATGTTCGAGGGTTTGAGATCAGTAATGTATTTGGTCATGCCCGAACTTGCCATCTGAAAGACTCCCATAGTTGAACCACGTGATAATAGCTCATATGTTTTTGGATCATCGAGCGGAATGGTATTGAGATTAATTTCAATGCCGTGAATATTTTTCACCAACTCAACAGCATTAGCCAGAATGGTGAGGTTACGAATCCCAAGAAGATCAAATTTAGGCAGGTTCACTACACCATCTCGATCACCCGTGTACATATCGTACTGGGTAATAATTTTCCCACCCTTTGGATCCATTTGCACTGGACAGTAGTCGTCAACACGGGTAGGGGAGATTACCACACCTGCAGCGTGTACGGAAATGTGTCTCGCACATCCTTCAATTTTTCGAGCGAGGTCAATAATACGTTTAACGTCTTTATCTTCTTTATACAAGTCACGTAACTCCTTTTCATCTTCGAGCGCACGTTCAATGGTCATAGGAAATCCCTGTGATCCTATAGGAATGAGTTTTGCAATTTTGTCTCCTACTTCGTATGGGAAATCAAGTGCGCGTGCAACATCACGGACGGATCCGCGAGCCGCCATCGTACCGAATGTACCAATTTGTGCGACTGCCTTACTACCATATCGTTCGCGAATGTAATCAATCAGTCGATCTCGGTGTATATCCGAAATGTCGAGGTCAATATCAGGAATACCCTTACGTCCTGGGTTCATAAATCGCTCAAAAGGAAGTCCCATCTCAATGGGGTCAACTTTCGTAATGAAGTTTAAATATGACACCAGAGAACCCGCTGCTGATCCTCGGGTATTGGTGTAAATTCCCATTTCTTTTGCAGCCTTTACGAGGTCGGCCATAATGAGAAAGTACGATGAGTATCCCTTTGATTTAATGATATCGAGCTCGTACTCAATACGTTCTTGAATGTCTTCAGTTTTCTCAAATCCTCTTTTTTCAATACCCTCGTACGTAACCTGTTTCAGGTAATCGTCGTAATTTGTGTTCTCTGGTATCGGAAAATCAGGAAAGTACCAACTATCGATATCAATTTCAAGGTTACATCGGTCAGCAATTACCTGTGTATTGGCGAGTGCTTCAGGATAGTCTTTGAATTTTTCCTGCATTTCTTTTCCTGAAGTAAAGTGAAAATCACCTCGCATAAAATTTGAACCAATTTTATTACCTGTAGTTGAAACACCGAGGAGCGTATCAAACGCCTCGCGGTCATCAGGATCGAGGTAGTGGTTGTTGTTGGTTGCGACGAGTGGTGCCCCCGTTGTTACTGATAGTTTTTTGATGTCTTTGTTGATCGTTTCCAGTCCTTCGATGTGATCGTTGAACATGATTTCGAGGTAAAAGTTTTCTTTCCCGAATATGTCTTGGTATTCCTTAACCAATTCCTCAGCGCGTTCAAAGTTTTTCGTGAGAATTGCTTGACCCACTTCACCGAACACGGGTCCTGACATACAGATGAGACCATCGGCATGTTCGCGCAAGAGTTGTTTGTCCATACGTGGTCGGTAGTAAAACCCCCGTACATGCGATTGGGTGACCAATTTCATGAGATTTTTGTATCCTGTTTCGTTGTAGGCGAGCAGAGTGAACGGATAGCGTTTGTTGTCGATGCCGTGATCTTTTTGTTCCATGCTCCGAAACGCCATGTACGCATCAACACCAATGATAGGTTTGATGTCATGTTTACGACACTCTTTGTAGAATTCAATGCATCCGTACATCGCGCCGTAATCAGTAATGGCGAGCGCGGTCATACCGTATTCTTTGGCACGCGCAACCATATCAGGCACCTTGGTGAGACCTTGGAGAAGGGAGTAGTGGGAGTGGTTGTGGAGATGCACAAATTTCATGTATTGAGTATATCAAAATACTAAAATCCCGCATTTCTGCGTTGCTTCGGGCGCTCGCTCTGTCATCGCAGGTACCTGCGTCTCCAGAGACTCGCGCCCACGTGTCTTGAACTGCGAGATTATTAGAGATTTTGTGAAAGTGGTAAATAGAAAAGCGGAACCGAAAGTTCCGCTCAAATATCTAACTTAGATAATTTGTTAAATCAATTACATGGGTCTTGATATTATAAGATTCAAATATCTCTAATAATTCCTTGTTTTTATGTGAATTGTATTCATTAATTCCTTCTTCCTCAGTTTCAACATTCGAATTTGAATTAAATAATACAACTCGACTATTTTTCAAACTATCTAAAACAAGCAGTCGTTCTTCCTCATCTATTTTGTAGAATGGTTCATGAGTTGAACTTTGATGTCCATATTCAACTTGTAAATTCATAACAAGAATAAACAAATCATTATCAGAAGACTTGTTAACTTCTTCTCTCACCTTTTTTACCATATCTCGAGATTTGTTTTTATGGTAATTATTTAATAGATGGTCGTTCGCAGTTTCGCTACAAGTTAAGTATTTACCCGGATATTCAACATCCGTACTTACTACACTAACAGGCAGTGGAAATTTTTTTTCCTCTAGAATTTTGTTCATTTCTGCATAATGATCACCTTCATTAGTGATGGTGATGTCGTTGTACATGATGACGATAATTTTTTTTACTCCTTTAAAATTATCTTTATCCTCTATAAAATCTAAGCAATATATATTTTTCATTTTTTTGTTTTTTAGAATTAGTAACTTAATAGACGAGGATCATCTACAAAGTTACTAACTCTAAAGGTTCTTAAATATATTATCATATCATATTATATAAGTCAAATTATTGAAAATGATATACTTGAGTTATGAACCAATATTATAAATATCTCATTGGCGTTGACGAAGTCGGGCGTGGTCCGATTGCTGGTCCTGTTACGGTGTGTGCATTTGGGGTGGCAACGGATGCACGTGAACATATACATGAACACCTCGCTGGTATTACCGATTCAAAGAAACTAACGGAGAAGAAGAGAAACGAATTCACCGAACGTATTAAACAATTACGTGATGCTGGTGATGTATATGTCTCTATCAGTTCAGTCAGCGCGAGCGACATTGATGCGCACGGCATCGTGCCGTGTCTAAAAAAGGCAACCGAAGGAGCGCTCCGTGGACTTGGACTTGCTACCGATGATTGTTACGTGTACCTCGACGGATCACTCGTTGCACCAGATGCATATGCACAGGAAACGATTGTAAAAGGTGATCAAACCAATTGGCTCATCAGCGCAGCATCGGTGGTTGCTAAGGTTACGCGTGACGCACTGATGACTGAATACGGGGTACAGTATCCGCAGTATGGATTTGAACACCATAAAGGATACGGAACCAAGGCACACTATGCCGCGATACAGAAATATGGGTTGCATAAACTTCATAGAAAAAGTTGGATAAAACGTGTGTAAGGTGTTGTACTGTACGTACCAATACATTGTCGTTTGATATGTTGTTTTATTTTTTATTTATTTTATAATTTAAAAAAATAAAACATAAAAAAACGTCATTATGGATTCAAAAAAATATTCTCGATCAATAATACTAGAGTTAATTCACGAAAGTTGCATTGCTAAAGTATTAGTAATTCTTACCTTAATAGCGTTCATAGCCCTTGTTTATAACGCAGTTCAGTTGATCAGACTCTCACAACCACCTACATGGAAATCATCAAATGAGGAGCCAGAAGGTTTGACGCTGCTTGCTAAGGCATTTCATTCAACTATATTTTTGAAAACAGAAATAGGCACAGGTACAGGATGGGTTCTTGATTCAATGGTGATTACAGCAGCTCATGTTGTTAATAATGAAGGCATCAAAGGTGATACCGTTGATATTTACTTTGACGATCCCATTGATCCTGTTCGTGCTATTGTTGTAAACAATGATCCGATTACAGATATTGCAGTGTTACGTCCTGATACCATTCCTATTCACATAACGAAACGGATTTGTATGCGTGATTTACAAGAAAGAAGTAGTGCTCCTATGTCAAAAGATACTTTTCATGGATACGGATTTCCATTATCGAGTTTTAGTCGTCTACAAGGTATACCCAAAGATGATGAATTTAGTTTTCTTTTAGACAGGTATGCGATACAGAGAATTGATGCAAACGAACTCGATGGGGCATCAGGAGCATTTCTGTTTTCTGAACATTCATGGGGCCTATTAAGATCCACAAACAAGAATGATGAACATATTATGTATTTAACACCTAATAATACAATCTTGAAGATGTTACTTGGGACAAAATCCCAGCCAACATATGATGATGACATTATCTGGCCGGATGATGATGAGGATATAGATCCTCAGTAACAATTCATAAAATTCCCGTACTGTTGGTATGGGAATTTTTAATAGAGAATATTATTTTAGGTATTGCAAAAAAGCAAAATATACCTATAGTAGAGGCATTATGGTTATTCGAATGAGACATACCCGAGCGCACACAGGAAACCGACGTTCACACCACGCGCTCAAGGGAAATACGATCGTTACCGATACAGAAACAAAAACCAAGCACCTCCGTCACCGAGCGAGCCTTGAAACAGGAACCTACCGCGGACGACAGGTATTGGACGTTACCAAGAAGGCGATCAAGAACGCGAAAAAAGCAAATTAGTTTCACTAGTTTGTTTTTTACGTTATACTACAACCACTATGGCAAACCGGCAGTTGTTTAGGACAATTCTTTTACAAACACTCTACGAATGGGATATGCGCGGATACAACAATCGTGCTCTTCCAGACTACCTTGCGTACACCGCAGGGTCGTTTAATGCTGCCGAAGATGGTTATGATGAAATGCACGATCTGTTGACCGAGGTCGTTAAGAAACGTGTTGTCATCGATGAAATTATTGAAAAAGCTGCTCCTGATTGGCCACTTGCAAAAATTGCGATTACCGATCGTAATGTTCTCCGGCTTGGATTGTACGAACTCTTGTTCGGTGATCACGATGCGGTACCTCCAAAAGTTGCTATCAACGAAGCGGTTGAACTCGCAAAACGTTTTGGTGGTCCGAAATCAAATAAATTCGTTAATGGTATTTTAGGTGCCGTGTATCGCGAGATCGGTGAACCAGGGAAGGATCAAACAACGAAAGCAAAAATTCCCGAAGTTTCCTACGAAGAGATGCCTGTTGATCAAAAGGGTTCTGCAGTGGTGTACAGTGTGGACGAAAACAGTGTTGTGCGCATTGGTATGGTGCACGATGTGTTCGGTTACTGGACACTCTCAAAAGGTACTATCGAAGAAGGTGAAGATATCCAAGCAGGTACGATACGCGTTATTCAACAAAAAACAGCGTGGGCTATTAGCATTCGTGAAGAACTTGGTCACAATGAATACATTGCGTACCATCCTGAGCGAGGTCCCGTACGTAAAAACGTTGTGTACTTTTTGGCGGAATCGGCATACACGCAACCACAGCTTGAAGAAGACCCGGGAGGTATTGATGATATTCGTTGGTTTGAACTTGATGAAATTACCGATCTCAACATTTACGAAGACGTATCTCAAATGTTGATTAAATCAATTGGTCTCATTGCAAAAATCACAGGCAAGGAACCAGTTGCTGTCGCTGAACCATCTACACCTGAACCGACAATCACACCTACGAACGATGTAGATGTTTCAGGTATGAAGGTTACCGAATTGAAAGCATTAGCAAAAGAACGAAACATTACCGGGTACTCAACTATGAAAAAAGCCGAGCTTATTAAAGCACTCAGCTAAGACACACGTATGGAACCATACCTTACATTTGAACACACGCTTGGCATTAGCTTTCATGATAAGGACTTGCTCAAACAAGCCTTTATTCACCGTTCCTACATTAACGAATACAAAGGAACTGAACTCGAACACAACGAACGACTTGAATTCCTTGGTGATGCGGTACTTGAACTCGTAGTAACTGATTTTCTGTTCAACCGATATGCAGACGCCGAAGGTCGTTTGACCGCCTACCGTTCAGCACTCGTTCGTACCGAAAGTATTTCAGCGGCAGCACGGGGTATGGGAATGAATGATTTGTTGATGCTCTCAAAAGGGGAGGCAAAAGACGAAGGAAAAGCACGTGATTACATTTTAGCAAACACCTTTGAGGCATTCATTGGTGCTGTATACCTCGACCAGGGCTACGACGTAGCGAAAACGGTTATCGAACACCACCTCTGTCCTAATATTGACGATATTATTGCCGAAGGGAGCTGGCGTGATGCAAAATCGTACGTTCAAGAAAAAGCACAGGAAGTATATTCAGTTACCCCAGACTACCGCCTCGTATCATCAGAGGGTCCTGATCATGATAAACATTTTGTGATGGCTATTTACTTTGGTGATCGTAAGGTTGCCGAAGGTTCAGGAAACAGTAAACAAAAATCTCAACAGGATGCAGCTGAAAAAGCACTTGTTGCTGAGGGGTGGGATCAGGATTAAACGCAGTACATACCTGCGTTTTTTTGTATCCACATCGTTTTCTTATGGTATAATATTGGCATTCAGGGCTATGCACTTAAAGAAGCTGGAACTCAATGGATTTAAATCATTCGCCAACACGAGCGAATTTGTTTTTGATGTTCCTATCATTGCTATTGTGGGTCCGAACGGCTCAGGAAAATCAAACGTGGTTGAGGCGATACGATTCGTGCTCGGTGAACAGTCGGTCAAATCAATGCGTGGAAAAACTGGTTCTGATCTTATTTTCAAAGGCTCAAAGGAAATCTCAAAAATGTCTCGCGCATCGGTGAATATTGTATTTGATAA
>JAGQMN010000011.1 GCA_020428645.1 Patescibacteria group bacterium | reverse complement strand
AGACCCAGGGGTAAAATTGATTGCACGCATTCGATCTGAATTACCAGAGGTCACG
Organism: Patescibacteria group bacterium; assembly: GCA_020428645.1. Taxonomy (GTDB): domain Bacteria; phylum Patescibacteriota; class Minisyncoccia; order Phycocordibacterales; family UBA1006; genus UBA1006. The sequence goes on along the minus strand of JAGQMN010000011.1, from coordinate 27,429 downwards.
CTCATTCCTATTCCAGGTGCTTCAGCTCTTGTAACAGCACTCTGTACGACAGGATTCAGTGGCAATCAATTTACCTTCTATGGGTTTCTACCTCACAAAAAAGGTCGGTCAAAAATTTTTGATACGATTGAGGTCGCTGAACACGTCGCTGTGTTTTATGAATCACCCCATCGGTTAATGAAAACTCTTGCTGAATTGAGTAAACGACTTGGTGGAGATCGAACTATTGGTGTTGCTCGTGAACTGACAAAAATATATGAGGAAATTGTTATTAATACTGCAGAGAATGTGCACCAATACTTCTTAGATAACCCTGATCACGTGAGAGGAGAGTTCGTTATTCTCGTAAATACAACATCTTCATAAGAGGTGAATGTTACAGACTTTTTTGCTATACTACCGTTATGAAAAAATACCTTAATGCTATTATTATCAGCTCACTATTACTTCTCATTTTTCCATTCCTTGGTTTTCCAGAACTGTGGGAAAATTTTTACGTCATCATTATTGGTTTCGTAATTGCAATATCAGGACTGTTTCTTCGACATAAAGCTGGTATCGTAGAGGATCATGATCCGGATACTTCGCTTCAAGAGTACGTTAAAGAACTTCAAGAACGATTTAAAGATCAAGTTGCAACTACTGGTGAACGCGCGCGTTCAAATCGGATTTCAGAAGTTCAATCTCACCATGAGTAACCGTTCGTACTACACAACACCTATGTTTGTGCTCACAACACTGATCGCTCTAGGTGTTTTTGTTAAGTGCCAACACTATATTCAAGAGATAATACAAACAACCGAGAACACATCAGTGGTAGCTGCAACATTTCACCTGCAACACCACGTCGATATCAATAGAATTAAACAACAATTACTGGAACCACCGAGTTTTCACATTACCACACCTGAATCAGTACGTGCTATCTACATGTCGAGCTGGGTAGGGGGTACTCCATCATTGCGGAATGGTTTAATTACGTTCATTAAAGAATCAAATATTAACGCAGTTGTACTCGATATTAAAGATTCAACAGGTGTTATTTCTTTTGATATAGATCACCCTCTCATTAACAATATGGGAACAGATTCAAATCGTATTGCCGATATTCATGCACTCGTTGATGAATTCCATCGCCACAATATTTATGTGATTGGACGTCTGACGGCATTCCAAGACCCATTACTATCACTGAAACAACCCTCATGGACATTCAAACGTGTTGATACTGGAGCTGCATGGCAAGATAGGAAAGGTCTTTCATTTATCAACCCTCGATTCGAAGGTGCGTGGAACTACCTCGCTACTATTGCAGAGGAATCTTACCGTATTGGTTTTGATGAAATCAATATTGATTATATACGGTACCCATCGGATGGTAACATCAGTAACATTAACTACGAGCTTGAAGAAGGGGAGACACGACGTGATGTTATGAAGAAATTTTATCAATATATGGATGAACGCTTACGATCACAAGAAATACCGGTTTCGGTAGATATTTTTGGTCTCGTTACCAGTGCAGAAGATGATATTGGTATTGGACAGTATTTTGAAGATATCTACCCTCATTTTGATGCTATCGCACCTATGGTATATCCATCCCACTACAGCAGTGGATTCTTCGGGTTTAGTAATCCGAACGCATACCCATATGAGGTTGTAACTGCTGCTATGTCTTCTGCGCGCGATCGTGCACGAGCCATCAACGAAGATCCTGATAAGTTACGCACCTGGATTCAGGATTTTACGCTTGGACAACCGACTTATGGAGTTACGGAAATAAAGAAACAAATACAAGCAACATTGAACCTTGGTCTTGATTCGTATATGTCCTGGGATCCAAAAAACAGGTATACTCGAACTGCATATGAATAAGATATCATTACACAACATACTCGTAGCACTTATATTTTTTGGTCTTGGGTATATATCGTTTGGTTATCTGAATCACTATCGATCATATTCAAGCGATGCTAGTGTTAATTTAGATCTTTTTTGGGAAGTATATACAACACTCGCAGAAAAATATCCGTTTGAGCAACCAGTACCTGAAGATAAAATTTTTGGTGCTATACAGGGACTCGTGCGATCCTATGGTGACGATTACTCATCATTTCTACCACCAAGTGAAACGAAATTTTTTAACCAAACTATAACTGGTGAATTTGGTGGTATTGGTGCGGAAATTGGGATTCAATCAGGATACCTTACCGTCATTTCTCCATTGAAAGAATCACCTGCGGAACGTGCTGGATTAGAGCCTAGTGACATTATTATTCAAGTTGACGATCAAGATGTAACCAATATGAGTATGGATAGTGCTATCAACCTTATACGAGGTGAAATTGGTACAAATGTGACCTTGACTATTGTTCGGTTTAACGAAGGAGAGCCTTTTGAGGTATCTATTGAGCGAGAAAATGTCACAATACCAATTTTAGAAACACAAGAAATTGAAAGTACATTTGTTATCAGTCTCTTTAATTTTAACGAAACATCCGAAAACGTTTTTGAAGATGCTCTTAAACAGTTCATAGATTCTGGTAAATCAGAGTTACTTATTGATCTACGTAATAATCCAGGAGGACTCCTGACATCAGCAGTTGATATTGCAAGTTTCTTTTTAGATCAAGGTAAGGTTGTACTTACCGAAGAGTACGGATTACGTAATGAAGATGCACACATCTACAGAAGTAGTGGTAACAACCTGCTTAAAGGATATGACTTTGAAACCGTTGTGCTGATTAATGGAGGCTCAGCTTCAGCTGCCGAAATTCTTGCGGGTGCATTACGTGACCACAACAAGGCTCGTATTGTCGGGGAGCAAAGTTTTGGTAAAGGTTCGGTGCAAGAATTGATTCAACTACCAGAGAGAACATCATTAAAAATTACCGTAGCTCGATGGCTTACACCAAGTGGGAATCAAATTTCAGAAGTCGGTATTGAACCTGATGTGTACATACCATTTGACAGTGACGCGGAGATCGATACCCAACTCTTTAAGGCTATATCACTATTTAATACAAATTAATATATGAAGGTCATACTACAACAATATGTGCGTGGAGTAGGGGACAAGGGTGATGTTATTGATGTTTCAGACGGATACGCACAGAATGCGCTTATTCCTCGTGGACTTGCAAAAGCGGCAACCAGTACAGAAATAAATAAGTTGCACCTTGTTAAGAAAACTATTCAAGAAAAAGAAGATAGCGAGAGGGAACGGATACTTACCGCAATGAAAGCACTTAATGGCAAAACTGTTACAATACAAGAGAAAGTGAATGGTAAGGGAACACTCTATCAAACAATTGGAGTAAGAGAAATTATTCGAGTGGTTTATAATCAATTTCACATAAGTACGCCCAATACGCTATATACTGAAAAGTATGCTTTTAAAGAATGTGGGGAATATGAGCTAACACTGCAAGCCTACGACAGTACGTCTCGGTTCTATGTTGTTATCTCTTCAAAGTAGTATAATGAGAACGTACTCGATTAGTATAAGAATAATAGATATGAATACGGAAGAAACATACATTGATCCATTCACTAACGAAGAATCTGTGGGTGAAAAAAAAGAAAGCCACGAAGAACTAAACGTTTGTATTTCCTGTGAAGGGTAATGAGATAAAAACCGCTGTTTGTAGCGGTTTTTATATTGATTAAGTCGTGTCATGGGGAAATGTTAAATAAATTGAAATTATTATAACGTCGCACAACATATATTTTACGACGTTGTATTTATATATAATAAAAAACACCCCCTATTAAGAGCTGTGTAGTAATAAGTAGTCTTGGAAGTGATGCACGTTCTTTCCAGTTTCTGCTGAATAGTAAAATATTGAGGTATCACTATTTAAGTATGACATAAGGTCTTTTCGTAACTGATTTTGAGCTTTCTGATTAATTTTATCGACTTTATTTACACCAATAACATAGTGCTTACTATGTTTCTCTATAAGCTTAATAAATGTCTTATCAAGGTCTGTAAGACCAACTTTTGCATCAATAATAAGGCATATAAGAGCCGTATCTGCTTCAGGATGTGTAATATACCAGCTAATCAAATTTTGGAGCTCTAAACGCTCTTTTTTTGATAATTTTGCGTACCCATACCCTGGTAAATCAACAAAATAAACTTGGTATCCATCATCTGTACGAACATCAAAAAAATTAACTTCTTTAGTTTTTCCTGGTGTTCTTCCTACCTTAACAAGCTTCTTCCTATTAAGAATAGCATTCAAGGTACTCGATTTTCCTACATTTGAACGCCCAATGAACGCAATCTGTGGCACACCATCATAGAGAATATTGTCTTCCCCTACTACTCCTTTTACAAATTGTGCTGAGATACTATTCATAATTATTAATTATTTGGGTTGGATCAACTCTATTTGAGACTGTGCAGCCTGATGAAAAACAGTTGGTTCACCATTTCGCATAGCTTCAAGTGCCTCAATGAACGGATTCCAAAGAAGATCGATAAAGACATCGTACCAGAGATACTCTACCAGTGAACGTAAATAGATGTCATAGATATAAATTGCATTTTCCTGTAAGTAACCAAAATTTTGCTGTGTTTGCTCGTCTTCGATTGCATTCTGAACGCTAAAATCAAAAAAGTATGATGCAAGAACAAGCGCGATGATAATGATAATGATCCATTTTATGAATCCCCTCTTCCCTGTTTTTTGTTGTTTATACATAAATTATTTATACAATATTTTTATATTATTTACAATAACTTTTAATTTTGTAGTGACGGATATTTAAAGTATGACACATCCGTAGCTGGAAAGTAATCGAGTGGATCAAGGTAGGCTGATGTCGGTGCCAGTGGCATGCGGTAGTTTGTACCTGGACACGCAGAACTCGGTCGTTCAGTAATACGAGCGCCTTGTTCTCCATTTACACCTTTTGTTGCGTACACCGTAATGTGGAGATGGGGTGCAGTACTGTGACCAGTATTACCAGAGTATCCAATCAGGTCACCTTTTTTTACGTGGTCACCAGCAGATACCTTCCATGATGAGAGGTGCGCGGATGTGGTTGAAAGACCAACTTCGTGTTCAATAAATACCCACTTTCCAAACGATGCTCGATAACACTGTTCATCAGTATCACCAACACCTTTGACAATGCCGTCAGCAACGGCATACACGGGAGTCCCAACTGCTGCCCGAAAATCCATCCCACTGTGTGACCCAGATACGTACAGCCGTTGTGAAGAAACGGTTTTACCAAACCGTTGAGTAATGAGAATACTATCAAGTGGCCAATCAAACACTGCTGAGCCTCTTTTAGGAATGCTCTCTGGGTTCAATGCAAACTGTAGTTTCGATTCAAAATCACGGATTTCAGCATCGAGCGCTTCAATAGTTGCAAGGGTTGCCACAAGAGACTGTTGAGTCGAAGATTCTTTTTGTTTCGTTTGATTAAGTACTTGTGCTTTTTCGTCTTCTTTTGATTTAACAATTAAGCGTTGATCGCCAAGGACGACCTTTTCAGATTCAAGTTCAGCTTGTTCTTGTGCAAGTTCTTGATTAGTTGTATATAATTCAACTTTCTTTTTTTCAAGGAGCTGCGTTGTAGTTACAAGAGGTTCTTGGAGCCGAGCATACGCATCACGAATTTGAAAAAAATCAGATAATCGGGTTGCTGATGAAAGTACTTCTAAAAATGACAACGTTTCTTGTTGCTCCATACCACGCAAGAGTGCTGCAATAGCATCAGCGTGCGTTTTAATCTCTGATGTATAGCGCGAAATTTGTTGTTCAGATTTATTTATCTTGAGTTCAAGTGAAGCAATCTCGTTCTCGGTTTGCTTGATCGTATTATCGAGACTTTTACGTTCAGCATTAATACGATTAAGCTCGGCTTGGAGAACGCCTTTTTCGGCACCAACCTTGGTCAATTCTTCACGGATTCTATCAGCTTCAGCCTCAAGCTCTTTACGCTCCTGTGATTTTTGAGCGATCTGCGCTTCGAGGTCATTAATGTTTTGAGCCTCTACATGAAAAAAGCTAGAGGTAAAAATAACCCCTATTACAAGAAAGAGTATTGATGTTCGCTTGCTTAACACCTTCATAGAGCTGATTATAGCATGGTTTTAAACCGCATTAAAAATTTCGGAGTGTTAATTGGTCTATTTACCGGAATTTAATTACGATCAGCAATTCCCTGTCTATACAGGGGATTTTTTTAATGCTTCAACATTTGCTTGAATACGTTTCAAAGCTATTTCTCTACCAAGCACTTCAAGAAGTGTAAATGGATCAGGTGATTTCTCACGCCCTGATAGACTAAAGCGTAGTGGCCAAAGGACATCCCCCTTCCCTACCTCTTCTGCGTATGGAAAGATGAGATCTTTGAGGTTATCCTTATTCCAATCGCCAGTGTATTTTGTGATAAGATTAATTATTTTTTGCAAATGAGTAACTGTGTCTTCTTTAGTTGATGTTTTCCATACGACCTTCTTACTATCGATTTCAGGGTCTACGAAATAGTAGTCTAACCCCCCTTCTGTAATCATGGTTTTGACATCACCGAGATAACTCGTTCGTTCTCGAATGATCGGAATAATTTTTTTCATAATGTCTTCCGAATAGATTGGCATATCTCGAAGTTCATCACAAAGTGGATCAATGTAATCATAAAATTCATCGTCGGTCATTTTGTTCAACCACTGTTTATTTAACCACGTTAATTTTTCAAGATTGTATCCACCTGGTCCTTTTTGAACCTGTTCGAGCTTAAAAGCCTTTACCAGCTCATCTTTTGAAAATACTTCCTGTTCAGTACCTGGATTCCAACCAATAAATGAGAGAAAGTTGAGAAGTGCCTCTGGCAAGTATCCCTCATCACGATAATCGAGTGCCGCTACATGCGCATCACGTTTTGAAAGTTTCTTCTTACCATCTGGTCCCAGAATGAATGGAACATGTGCATAAACCGGCGTTCCATAACCGAGCGCTTCGTGAAGAAGAATTTGACGTGGTGTATTAGCAACGTGTTCCTGCGCTCGGATCACATGGGTTACCCCCTCGTCATGGTCATCAATAACAACCGCAAGGTGGTACAGTGGACTCTCAATATTGCGAGCAATCACAAAATCACCGAGATCGGTCGTATCAACGGTAATATCACCGAGGATTTGATCGTTGAACGAAACTTGTTTATTCGGGTTTTTAAAACGAATAACTTTACCTGATCCATCGTTCGCATTTTCGGCCTCGTAGGCTGCACCGGTGTCGATGAGCTTACGAAGTACTTCTTGGTGTCGTTGTAGGTTTTCTGACTGACGGTACACCTCGTCATACTCCATGCCAATCCATTTGAAAACCTCGTAAATCTCATCTTCAAAAAACTGTTCATTACGTTCCTTATCAGTGTCTTCAATACGAAGGATAAATGTTCCACCATGTTTTCGAGCAAATGCGTAATTATAGAACGCGGTGCGAATACCACCTACGTGAAACCGACCAGTCGGTGATGGTGCCATACGCGTTACTACTTTTTTGTCTATATCCATAGGCACGAGTGTAGCAAAAAAAGCCTTTTCTATAAAGACTTATTTTTCATGAGCGAGCGCAATACCAATAATTTCCTCAGCAATATTTTTTGCTGCATCAGGAATTGCAAAGTGTCGTGCACCCGCTTTCATTTGTTCTTGTATGTGTGTGTTATCGTAAATACGATTGATTTCAAACACAAGGAGCTGTTCTGAAAGATTATTTTCTTCAATGACAATACACCCACCTTCACGAGCGTAGTTGTACGCGTTTTTAATTTGGTGGTTACCGTGAGAATTCGTAATCGGAATAATAATTGAAGGAATTTCCCAGTGTGCAATTTCAAACAGTGTTGAGCCGGCACGTGAAATCACGATATCACTTACCCCAGCGAGCATTTTGAGACCTAAAGTGTTAATTTCATCAAGTATATGGTATCTATATTTGTTCTGATTACCAACAAGCGTTGCATCCGTTAATTTTTTCATTTCATCAAAATTCTTCTTACCTACCTGATGAACAACCTGGTACTTCTCAAGGAGGAGCGGTAACGCCTCTTCGATGGCAAGGTTAATAATTCGAGCACCAAGTGATCCACCAAGAACCAAAATAATTGGCGTTTCTTTCTCTAAGTTTAAAAACTCGTGTGCACCTTCTTTGGTTGGTTCAAGGAGATCATGACGAATTGGCTGTCCGGTATGAATAATTTTATCCGGATCAAAATAGTCAATTTCCTGCTTGTACGATACTGCAACAGAGCGAGCGAATTTTCCTGACCACTTATTCACTCGACCTGGCATTGAATCTGATTCATGAATAATAACAGGAATGCCAAGAATACGGGCTGCTAACACAGTGGGAAACGCTGCGTACCCACCTTTTGAAAATACAACATCAGGATAAATAGAAAAAACGGTAACGATAGCCTCAATAATGCCGATCGCCGTCTTTATCATGTCAGGTAGTGTCTTAAGTGATAAATCTAAACGAAGTTTACCAGCACTAATACGTTTAAAGACAATTCCCTGTTCATAGAGAATTTTTTTATCGTATGGCTTATCTGCAAGATAGTAGAGTGTGGTATCAGCAAGGTTTTCATTATCAATAATACGTGTTAGTTCCTCGGCAACAGCGATAAGTGGAAAAAAATGACCACCGGTACCTCCTCCTGTTAAGACAATTTTCATAGAGAGAGTATATCACATGAACATCGATATGGTGAGTTATTGCATGATTCGTTTTCTGTTTATATTTCCTGATTGTTTTGCATATCGGGAAATATTTAACACAATACCAAGTTGAGCTAAAGTCACAATGAGAGCAGTTCCACCATTGCTCATAAAAATCAACGGAAGACCTGATAGTGGAACGAGACCTGAAATGGCAGCAATATTAAAGAATACTTGAACAACAATCAAGAGAATAATTCCGATGACAAGATTTTGTGCAAACACGGTGGGTGCTCGTCTTGCAATTTTAAATCCAAAAAAACCAAACAAGCTATAGAGTGTGATAAGCATCACACTCCCAAGAAAACCATACTCTTCTGCAAAAATAGCAAAAATTGAGTCGCTACTTGATTCAGGCAGGTATGGACCAAATTTATGAACGCTCTGCCCTAGCCCACGACCATAGAGCTTACCTGCACCAATAGCAATGCGTGATTGACGTATTTGGTACGATGATCCATAGGGATCTTGGTTTGGGTTCTTAAATGTCTCTATACGATCAATAATATGTGGATTCATAAATACGTATCCACCCAACGCAATCGCACCAATGACAAGCGTGAGGCCGATGTGTTTCCATGGTGCGCCACGCATCCAGTAAATTGTAAAAGCAACTAATCCAATGAGTACGAGTGTTCCGGAATCAGGTTGTAGCATCAATGGAAGTATCGCGATTCCTAAAAAACTGAGAAATGGTAACAATCCATATTTCCATTCAGTAATGCGATCTTTGAATTGATCAAACCATGAAGCAAAAAACAAAATAACAGCGAATTTCAGTAATTCTGCTGGTTGAAACGAAATAAACCCAAGGGTAATCCATCGTCGTGCACCACCATGACTGAAACCAATAGATGAAAAAACAAGAACAGTGAGGATAATAGCAACTCCTAAAATATACGGTGATACTTTCTTCCAAATTTGAAAATTCACGCGAGAAAGCACGAACATAACTATCAAACCACCAACAACACCAAACCCAACATGTCGAATCATCATGGCATAGAATTGATTCTGGTTATCGGTAAAGGTACCAAGTGATGTTGAAATAAAGGTAATGAGTCCTACCGCAAGAAGTATGAGTGTTGACCACAGAAATTTTTTATCGAGTGGTCGTTTTTTAGTAGTATATGATGACATAGATACAAGCCCAGTTACGAGATAATAACGAGAATAATACCTGCCGCTGAACACATAATTGATACAACCCAATACCGCATAGTAATTTTTGCTCGGCTCCATCCAATACACTCAAGGTGGTGATGGAGTGGTGCAACTTTCAATACCTTGGTGTTAAAAAATCTACGAGCAATAATTTGAATCAACGATGATCCTGAGGTGATAACAAGTGGTAATCCAATGATAATAAATTCGACCACTGTATTCGTGAGGAAAATAATAACCGCGAGAGATAGTGTGAGACTGAGCATACCACTCTCACCAAGGTAAAAGCGAGCAGGTGGTATGTTAAACCACAAAAATGCTAAGAGTGCACCCATCACCACAAATGAAAATGTTGCAATATCAAATTGCGATTGAATGATCGCAATAAAACCATATGCGGCAAAAATATTAGCCAAAACCCCAGCTGCCAAGCCATCGATGCCATCAATGACGCTACTTGAGAAAAGCGCGAGTACGACAAACATAACAAAGAGTATGAAACCAAAACCGAGCACAATGGTCATATCCGTAAATGGTAAATCAATACTGTTGTATCCAAGGCGATAGTAGAACCATAATCCCTCAATAGCACCAAGAAAAAGTACGAATACAATTCGTATCCTTCGAGGAATACCAATACGTAGTTGTTGTGCTGATCCAAAAATTTGTAAGAGATCATCAATGAGTCCAAGACCAGCACCCAACAAAAGTGAGAGAAATGGGATCAACGTTTGATTACGACTAATGAATTCTATATTTTCAAACCCTGCATCAAGTGTTAAGGAATGAGCAATAATAGACAAAAAGACCGTCAATACAATAGAAAGCCATACAACAACACCTCCAACACGAGGGGTCTTTGTTTCTTCAGGATTGTGAATTTTCTTGAAGTCACGAGTCATTGGTAACACACCAAGATTCATTTCATCAATACGTGATACACGTTTCCAGAGTCGATACTTGTAAAAGAGATGACTCAAAAGCGGGGTGAGCGCAATACCAATTACAAAAGCAGCGAGGGTTGGTACGAGTATTTTAAAAAGGAGGAGTGTCGCAATCATACAGTTTTATTGGCATCATGATCACCTACAACGAGAGGTTCCGCTGATATGCGTTCCTCGTGCTTATGTTGTTCTTCAATAGCAGTGATACGTTGCTCTAATATCCTAAAGTCAGGAAGCTCTTCTTTGTTACGAACGCCAAGGTACGATAACAAATCATGAGTTGGCACGTAGAGTGGTGATCTCTTATCAACGAGGTTAGTTTTTTTCTCAATCAAACCACGCACAAGAAGATTACGTAAAATGAACACCGAATTAACCCCACGGATATAATCAATTTCAACTTTTGTTATAGGACTCCGGTACACAATGATAGCAAGTGTTTCGAGCGCTTGTTTACTCAATTCTTTGTGCTCATCAGAGCTTGTGAGCTTTCGAATAATGTCGGTCGCAATACCTCCTGTCATTAGTGCAGCATCATCGTTCGTTGTTACCAAAGTAATTCCCCTACCTTCGTAGTATCGGCTCATACCACTAACAATCTCACGAGATTCTTGGTCTGTGATACCTAAATATTTCGCAAGCCACGAGTACCCAACGGGCTCATTTTTGTAGAGGAGCAACGCCTCTATTTTTTGTTCAAGTGTATTCATATCTTTTCTATGTGAATATTGCTAAAGTTTTTCTCTTGTACAACCGCGAGAGCTCCTTTTTTAACAAGTTCAAGCATGGCGAGGAAACCGACAACCTTATATACCCTAATCTGTTTTGGTTCACGGTGGTTACCAATCTGATCCGTGATAAAACTATTAAAATCTCCACGTATAGCCTTCATGATACGTTCTTCAAGGGATTTCATCATACCATCGATGTGCACAGCAATTTTAACGTACCCTTCTTGTTTTTTTACTTCAGGAACAGGAATCTCTTCAAGAACTGACATGAGGTTCTCCTTAAGGGTAATACGCGTAATTGATGTGTGTGGACGAAACGAAATTAATTGCTTAGGAGTTTGTGGATAGTAAAAATGAGGTTGTAAATGGAATTGACTACCAATTCCCTTTCCAATTTCTTGAAATTGATTTAAGAGCGCAATACGTCGCTTGAGCTCAATAATGTCTTCTTCCTCATCTTCAGTAAGTTCGAGTGTTGGTAACAATGATTTTGATTTAATGAGAATAAGTGTTGCAGCAACCCAAATAAAGTGCGTTTTACCTGCTAAGTGCTCACTATCAAGCGTATTTACAAACTGAATGTATTCATCGGTAATATCAGTGAGCGAAATATCGTTAATAGGCATCTTTCTCCGTTCGATCATGTGAAGCAGTGCATCAATTGGACCAGAGAATGTTTCAGTTGTTACTGTAAATGAGTTCATGTATAGGACTATTGTAACAAGTATAAAGGATGAAGAAAAATTGACGTACTGAGAAAATTCGTGTACCTTTGTAGGTATGAATGTATATTCAGTACAAACCTCATACCGACGGTTTTGGCACATGTTTTCCCTTACCAGGAAGATTGATTTTTGTACTGAATGTTCTCGTTAATTCCCCACTATTATCGATATCGTTGTGTCCAAAAACCAGTCTTTCTATCGAAAGCTGGTTTTAATTTTATGAAAACATATAGCATACCTGAAAAATATATAGAACTATTAACTACTTTTGTTTCATTTAAAAGTGTGTCAACGGATAGTAATTATGATGATGAATCAATAAGCACGGCACAATGGTTAAAAAAACTATTTTTAGAAAACGGTTTTGACATAGTTTTTGATCAAGGATCAACGACACATCCGTTAATAATAGCTCGATATATTCAAAATAAAGACTTTAAAACAATTGCGGTATACGGTCACTATGACGTTCAACCTGCACAAAAAACTGATGGTTGGACAAACGATCCTTTTGAGCTTACAGATAATGGAAATAGTTTTATTGCCCGTGGTGTTGCAGACAACAAGGGGCAAATACTTGTTCATATGTATACAGTATTTAAGCTTATTAAAGAGAATAAGTTGGGTTATAACGTAACCTTTGTTATTGAAGGTAACGAAGAATCAGGTAATAAAGATATACAATATCAGCTTCAAAAATACCGGGAAATTCTTCAAACTGATTGCCTTATTATATCTGATGGTGAAACAGTTAAAGAGCGAGCTACGATGGAGTCTTCATTTCGAGGTGGTGGAAATATTCGAATTGGAATAAAAACTGCCCGGAACAATTTACATTCAGGTATCTACGGTGGTGCGGTTCCAAATGCGGCACTTATCCTCAGTAATATTCTCTCAACACTTAAAGATAAAGAAAATAATATTCTCGTTCCAGAATTCTATGATGGTGCACAACAACCATCAAAAGAAGATATTACGAAAAATACTTCAATGATAACAGAACAAGAAGCCATGGATCTTGCGGGTGTAGGAACACTCTTATTAGAACCAGAATTAGATTTTTATACGCAAACAGGATTACGACCTACTCTTGAAGTAACGGGGATGCACTCAGGTTATACAGGAGAGGGTTTCCAAAATATTATTCCTGGATACGCAGAAGCACGTATTAATATTCGCACCGTAGGAAATCAAAATACACAGAAAATAGTTGATAGAGTAAAAAAACATATCATTGCAAATATTCCTCATTATGTTGAATATAATTTCTTTGAAAAACAACCTTCAAACCCAGTTATATTAAAAAACGATTCAGAGATATCTAGGTACATTCAATCGTTACTAAAAAATGTATATGGTAGTGACGTTGTTTTCAAAAATGTAGGTGGCGGAATTCCAGTTATTTCACACTTTATGAATGAGCTAGAAACAGAAGTAATTTCGATCTCGTTAGCAAATGAAGACTGTAATATGCATGGGGTCGATGAAAATTTTAAACATACAATGCTTGAAAAAGCACTTGCCTTTAGTTACAAATTTTTTATCAAGTAAGTGCGCAAAGACACATGGTGTCTGAGGGGTTGTGTCTAGAAACAACCCCTCAGATGTTATGTTATAGCATCAAAAAATTAGTTCTTTTAACAAAAAAATAAAACCAATTATGGAAAACACTCTCGAAACTAAAGAGTTATTAGTCGTACCTAATAACATGTACATTCAAGAAGAATTAGTTACCAACACTGCATACCAAAGATTTGATTCTCTAAAAGAAAGAATTGAAAGATACTGGTTCGATAAAGGAAATCCAATTCCTCAGGTGTTACAGAACTTAACAAAACCCGCTGCTTTTTTGACCCGACACGTAGCTGTCGCCAACGAAGAGAGTAAGGTGTTTATTCACCTTGCAAATAAGATGGATTTACAACCAGTTTGGTCTCAATACTTAAAAGATCAGTTTTATACTGTAAGTTCACGTAAGATGAGACTCTTATATCTACTCAACTCAGTAGGTCAAAAAGTTCGATTAGTCAAAAATCCTGACATCTTTAATGGCATGAGACTTGAAGATGTTTCCATTACCATAAATGGTAATGAAATGAAAATGGTTGACTATCACCAGACACTTTGGAAAGAAAAAATTCAAACCATTGATAGGAGTGCAATTTGTTATGACATGAGTGACTGGTTACAATGGTTTGGTAAAGCCAGGGATTACTACTTTGGAGAAATGACATTACTCTTGTCTCACGGTGTGATGTTTAAAGATTTTCACAGTGGGGTAAATTCACAGTCATTTAAAACAGGTTTTACCGATGAAATTGTATTGCCAGCGATTCAACAGGTACAAGATGAGTTTGGATTGAATCCTATGATTTATCAATTCAAGCAAGACGTATATTTTCCATACATGCTTGATTAAAACTTAAAATGCCCACATAGTTGGGCATTTTTTAAATCGTAAATTGTCCCTTTTCGTAAATCACCTTCTCGGTACCATCAGCTAATGTTGCAGTAACGGTACGGTCAGTCGTTGAAACAATATCAGTGTGTACTGATGAGAAATTGTACCCCATCTTTTGCCATTCTTTCTCAGATACCTTTGATGGATCACCATCGTAACAATCCCGGTACGCCATACCGAGGGCGATATGTGTGTTACCGTACTTCCCTCCAATATTTTCATCGTACAGGGTATCTGCCATAGGTTTTGTGATTTGTGAAAACCGAGCATCAGTCAGCGAGAACTCCCCTACTTTGTTAGCGTTCTTTGTTGCAATCATTTCTTTGAGCACGTGTTCATTTTTTGTAGCTGACGAACGTACTACCCGACCGTTTTTAAACTGAAGTCGAATACCTTTGATGATATTTCCATATCGATAGAGTGGTTGATTAAATTTGATCCACCCCTCAGTTCCACGCCAATCTGGACTGGTGAAGATTTCAAAACTTGGAATATTGGCACCACCACCTCCCTTCCATGCACCCTTTTTAGGAAGGATAAGTTTAAGGTCGACATCCTTACCAACCACATGGAGCTGGTGTATCTTCATCTTGTTGAGTTTAATCACATTCTTTTGAATATCGCGTTGGAGCTGTTTCCACTTCTGGACAGGGTTTGGATTACGTAGGTAACACGCCTTAATGATTTGATTCCAGTATTCTTGGATCGTTAGGTTGGCTGCCTGTGCCATAGCTTCGGTTCCATACAAACACAGCGTCCATGAAAATTCTCCGCGATTTTCTTTTTCTGTTCGCCATTTTCGCCATGGTTTCAATGCCTCTCCTCGTGCCATAATTTTTTTAGGATCGATGTGTTTCATGAGATTTGGGTCTTCTTCAGCAATGATGTAAATAGAATGATCAACTACCTCAAGCAATCCCTTGTAATATGATTCAGGGAAAAATTGTATTTGCTTTGCATCTGCTTCTTCAAAAAATATTTTGCTCGTGTCGTACTGTGGTTCGCTAATCCCAAAATTTCCAATAACATGGCCACCTTGCTTGAGAATTTCACGATAAATAGCCGCATACAATGGCTTACTGGCTTCGTTTGCAGTGAGCTGAACCACCTCCCCTTTTTTGATACCTTTTCCACTATTAAGTGCGTAATTTACCATCACGTCAGCGTACTTTTCTAATATTTTTTTACTTGGTGTGTATGTTTTCATGTTGACTATTATAACAAAAAAGAATCTCTTAGGATTCTTTTTTGAGTGGTTTCAATGCAAGGTGTAATTCGTCAAGTTGCTGTTGTGATACAGCAGATGGTGAATCCATCATAGGCTCTCGACCTTCTCCATTCTTTGGAAAGGCAATCACCTCGCGAATCGTTTTTTCGTTTTGTAAGATCATCATGAGTCGATCAAACCCCCACGCGATACCTCCGTGTGGCGGTGTTCCTGAACCCAAAGCCTGTAACATGTGACCAAAATTTTCTTCTATTTTTTCGTCACTGTGACCGAGAATAGAGAGAATTGATTTCAACACCTCGGCATCATGTGCACGCACTGATCCCCCTCCAATCTCATAGCCATTCAAGGTAATATCGTACTGTGCAGCAATAATATCACCAATGTTTTCTTTGTTTTTTAAATTATCAATGTGTTCAGGTTTTGAAAGTGAGAACGGATTGTGGGTAAAGGTCCATTCACCTTGTGCTTGTGGATCGTCCGAGTCGACAGTCTTTTCAAAGAATGGAAAATCAATAACCCAACAAAATGCAAGAAGGTTTGGATCATCCTTGTCTTCACGGATATCAGGTCGATCGTTTCCATATTTCTCCATTGCCTCAGCATACGAAATACGTGGAAATGGAACCTGTTGAATTCGTTTTTCTGGATAGAGTTCGGTAACAATCTTGATCAAGAGCTCTTCGTTTAATTGCATAATGTCTTCTTCAGTTACGAATGACATCTCGAGGTCGAGTTGCGTAAACTCGGGTTGTCTGTCACCACGCAAATCTTCATCACGCATACAACGAGCAAACTGGAAATAACGCTCCATACCTGATGACATCAACAATTGTTTGTACTGTTGTGGTGATTGTGGGAGGGCGTAGAACTGGTGTGGTGATAATCGTGCAGGAACAACATAGTCACGTGCACCCTCAGGAGTTGATTTTGTGAGGATAGGTGTTTCAAGCTCGCAGAATCCCTGTTCATCGAGGTAATCACGGCACAATTTTGCTACCTTATGTCGCATTCGCAAGTTGTTCTGCATACGTTCAGTACGCAAATCGAGATAGCGATTCTTTAGTCGAACCTCTTCGTTAATATCGGCGGTTGATTCATTAATTTCGAATACTGGTGTTTCCGCTCGATTTAATATTTCAAATTCAGTGATTTCGATTTCGACATCTTTGATGAAGAAATCACGCGTACCTGTTTGTTCTTCGTGTTCCTTGAATTCTTGTGCGCTTTTGTCATTTCGTTCGTTCACAATACCCGTGACGGCAACAACCCATTCAGGACGTAGTGTTTTTGCAACTTCGAGTACCTCAGGTTTTCCAAACACCACCCCCTGCACCTTGCCGGTTGCATCACGAAGATCAAAGAACGCCATTTTTCCCTGGTCACGTGCAACGTCAATCCATCCTTTGATGGTGACAATGTTTCCCTTTTCTACGCTGATATTTTTTATGAGTGTCCGTTTCATATTTTAAGAGTTTAGATTAATAGCTGGAAAATTAATGTTTTGATTAGAATTTTTTGGATTACCTCCTTCATCTAAATTCCCAAACGTATTTGCAGTGAATAGATAAGAAGAAGTAATGATGATAACCGCAAAGATAACTTTCTTGATTAGTTTTTTTTGAAATAAGAAACAAATTGAGCTTACTATAAAAATAAGCAAAAAAATTGTTGAATACCAAAGATTTAGATATAAATATACTTGTGTATATTTTATAACAAATTTAAACAATAATATGAATAATGCGTATACAATCATATATGTACTCAAAAGTTGTAATACATTTTTAATTACTTGTTTCATATAGTTAGTTATTAATCATGAATGTGTTAGAAAATTCCAAGAACTGGTGAACAATATCAATTGAAAAGTAGCTAACAGCAAATAACAGTCCGAGAATAAATGAAATAATGAGCCAAAATCGGGGGGTTCTATGGTGTCCGACAAATTGGTAGAACAACACTACCAACGTCAACACACCGAGCGCAGGCATCACTATGTTAAGTGCGGTTAACACATGTACGTGGTGTTGGAGAAGCCGTATCCAACACTGTAATACATATTCCTGGATTGAAACAAAATAGCCAACCACCAAACCAATAGCTGTAAAAATATTTGGGTACAGTGCGTTGAGTATTTTTTTAGTATCTATGTGTGTATTCATGCATGTACAGCAAACAAAAAATCGTTTGCATTCATTAATTATGTCTAATAAATGCAGGGACGATTGTTGTTGATAACAAATACCGCGGTGCCACCCTGGTTCCCCCCACTACTTTTTACATATACATAATGGTGATGATATAAGTGTACTATCTTTCTCTGAAGGTGCACTTATAATCTCTACTACATACAAAAAGTAGTGGGGGGCGCTCTTTTCTTTAATTACACCTCGGCGTTGTCAGCGCGTCATTGGTAGGTGTATTGTAGCAAAATTGGTAAATAAAAAAAGTGGTCTCAGTAAGAGACCACTTTTTTATCGTTTTTTAATTTCTTTTTCGATTTTAGGTACTAAATACCAGTAATCTTCATTATTCTTAGCAAGCTCCAGAAAACCATTTAATTCAAGAATAGAGTAAGTCTCTATTTGATCTTCGTTAAAAGAGGTTATTGGTGAATCTTGATCTTCTGCATTTTGTAGAATTGCGATTTCATCAACTTCGTTATTACTGATTTCCTGAGCAATCCGCATATCTTTTTTAATTTCTTCTCTCTCCATTTTCTCTTGTAGAGCTTTTTGCTCAATAATTTCAAGAAAGTAGTCATCAATATTTTTCGGATTTATTAGAAAATCAAGGGCTACACAAAACCACTCATCATCCTCAAGATAGTCTTTTAAAATAACATCACACGAATCGTATTCAAACTTAGCATCTGTTATTATGTCAACGATAATTAACTCCTTATTTTGTTTTCTAACCTTAAGAATATCGTAATCATCACTCTCAACTATGATGAAAAATTTTTTAACTTGATCTAAATTTTCAAAAGCAACGAGATACTTAGAAAGCATAAGATAGTTTTGTGTAAAAAAACTATACCCCTTATTATAGTGAGAAATTAAAACATAGACTTCTTGATTCCCCTCTACATCTCTAAGTAAGTAGTTTGATTGTTTTAACCGAAATTTTTTTCTCATATCGTGATGTAATTTAGTTAAACTTTATTTTTTTTAAATTATTACATAAATACAAAAAAAGTCCAAAACAAAAACAGCTTATAGCTGTCTCCTATTTTGGTGTGGATCGAGGTGATCATTTTCCTCAAGCTTCTTTAATTCTTCTTCGGTAATACCATACTTCTTTTCATAGTCTGTACCTGTTTCTTGTTGATCTTTTGGTGCTTGATTAAAGTCTAGTTTAAATTGCTCATTCATACGTATAGTATAGCAAAAAAATAGGCTATCAACCTAC
Source organism: Patescibacteria group bacterium (assembly GCA_020428645.1). Lineage (GTDB taxonomy): Bacteria > Patescibacteriota > Minisyncoccia > Phycocordibacterales > UBA1006 > UBA1006. The sequence continues at coordinate 8,016 of JAGQMN010000011.1, read as the reverse complement.
TTTTTTAGGTAAGAATACCATTTATCTAGCATTTCTTTCTCCATATCAATACCAAATAACTCAGCAGTAAGTAGTAAAATTCCAAGAAGATCGGCTAGCTCACCAGCCAGATTCTTTTTAGATGTTTCTTCACTTACCCACTTCACCTTCCTACATTTCTTTTCATGAATGAGAACTGCTTGATTGAACTCACCAAACTCTTCAGCAAGTTTCTTCATGGCAAAATCAGTATCTAATAAATATTCAGAATCTGAAGCGTATCCCTTCATAACTTCAAATACATCTGATTGTAATTTCTTTAAATCCATAAAATTATCATAGCCCTACCTTTTCCCTCACTTCTTTAATCTTTGCGTGGGCTATTTTTTGAATCTTTTGCGCGCCTTCGTCGAGGATTTGTCGTACAATTCCTGGGTTTTCTTCGTAATATATCCTCTTTTCACGCATTGGTGCAATGAACGAGAGGTAGTTGTCGAGAAGTATTTTTTTAGATTCACCGTAGCCAAGACCTCCTTTTTCGTAGCCTTGTCTGATCTCAGAAAGTTGGGGTTCAGACGTAATGAGTTTGTGTAGTGCGAATACATTACACGTTTCTGGATCTTTTGATTCTTCAGGAGTTTTACTATCCGTAACAATACCCATGATTGCTTTTTTAATGTCTGCATCAGTTCCGAAAAGTGGGATCGTATTACCATAGGATTTAGACATTTTCTGACCATCAGTTCCTGGCACCACTGCAACCGATTCGATAACGTATTCGTCGGGTTCTATAAATGTATCACCATAGGTATTATTGAATTTTCGTGCTACCTCCCGCGCCATCTCAACGTGTTGCACCTGGTCTTTGCCAACCGGGACTACCTGGCTGTTTGGCAATAAAATATCAGCCGCCATCAGAACCGGGTAATCAAACAATCCAACTGATGGTTCAATACCTTTATCTGATTTATCTTTGAAGGCGTGTGCGCGTTCAAGCCACGGTACAGTAACCAAACAGTTAAACATCCAGGTGAGTTCAGTTAATTCAGGAACATCTGATTGACGATAGAGGGTTACCTTTTCAGGATCAAGTCCAATAGCCAGATAATCGAGAATGAGATTCTCAATATTTGAACGGAGTACCGCCGGATCCTGAACGGTCGTCATGGCGTGGTATTCAGCAACAAAGACATGCATATCGAATTGATTCTGCATGTCGACAAACTGCTTCATCGCACCAAAGTAGTTTCCAATATGGGGTGCACCGGTCGGTTGAATACCTGAGAGTGCGCGTTTTTTTGTAGTGTGTGTCGTCATGATTATTTTTCCGTTCGGCTGTACTGAATGTTTGTTGGATATGGTATTTCAATACCCTCTCGTTCAAACGCCTTTTTAATACGTTCCCGCAAAATACCGGTAATGTGGTACTGTTTTTTTGGTAAAACTTTACCGAGGATATGTATTTTTATCGAATAATCTGCAAGTGCACCAACACGGAGAAAGTATGGGGCCTCGATAATATCATCTGTGAAATCTGGATCTGTGGCTATATCTTGACCAATCTGATTAATCACCTCACGCACCTGGTCAATATCACTATTGTAACCAACGTCGACGGTAAGATCGATCATAGAAAAATCCATTGATTCATTAGAGGTGACTTTAATTTCTCCATTCGGAATATAGTGAAGGGTTCCATCCAATTGCCGTAGTTTTGTCGTTCGTAGAGTCAGTCCTTCTACCGTACCTGTACGATCAGCAATCGTTACTACGTCGCCAATGCGAAACTGGTTTTCAGCAATAATAAAGAGTCCATTAATCATGTCTTTCACTAATGACTGTGATCCAAATCCAAGCGCAACTCCAATAATTCCAGCACCGGTGATCAAAGCACCAATAGGGACACCAAATGAATCGAGTACCATTAGAAAAGCAACAACCCAAATAAACATACTCACAAAACCACCAATAATGCTGATGAGTGTTTCCTCTCGTTTCTTTTCGGCTGCTTCTGATGTAAACGAACTTCGCGGAACAGCACGTCTAATAAGACGTGCGACGAGACGTTTGATAAATTTAGAGACGACCCATGTTCCAAGAACGATGAGTACTACCGTAATGAGGTTATCACGTGACCACACGATGATCATGTGTAGTATATTTGCCAACATTTCATTCATAGAGGAATTATATCACACACCTCCAATAAACATTATTTTTTGGTGCGTAGTGACATCTGTCGTTGCCATTCAAACATAACAACTGCAGCTGCAACAGAGACATTTAATGACTCGATGTCATGTGCCATTGGTATTGAAATAATAAAATCGGCATGTTCACGAGTTTTTGCGGAAATCCCCTTTCCTTCAGCACCGAGTACAAATGCTATTGGCGTATCAAATATTTGTGACCAGAGATTCGTATCGGTCTTGCTTGTAGGATCAGACATATCTACTGCAGCAATCCAAAATTTTTTTTTCTTGAGTCGTTCAATAACCTGGTTTACATTTGATACCCGAATCACCGGCAGGCTGAGCAGTGCACCTGCTGAGGTTTTGTAGGTAACGCCGTTAATAGGAGCCTGTCGATCTTTTGCCACGATCACTGCCGAAATTCCTGCAGCTGCCGCGGAACGGAGGATTGCTCCAAAATTATGAACATCTTCGATGTGGTCAAGAATAACAACCGCCGAAAGACTGTTGTCGTCGAGTGTGTGTTCCCAATCTTCGTACTCGGTATAATCAGCTCTCCTGAGAAGCGCAACAACACCTTGATCATTTACGTCACTAACATAATCTTGAATTTTATTTCGTGTTACTGGATTAATAGGGATATTGTGCTCTTTTGCAAATTTTCGAAGTTCTTGAAACCCACCTTCTTTTTTAGAGATTGCATCGGATATAAATAAACGCATCACGTTAGCTGGATTACGCATGAGCTGTTCTTCAACAGGTTTTTTGCCGTAGATATAGAATGAGTCACCTTTTGTTTTCATAGTATTGAGTATACCTAGTGAAGTGTAAATGACAATTAGTGTTGAAAATCATTAGTTGGGATTAAATTTCATAGACTTGACAGATTATATGAAATATGATAACATCATAGAGAATAACTTATAACAAATCAATCATGAACAATTTCAACAAATTTCTTGAGTTCGTAACGAATGAGAACTATTTCAATAATGTAATTAATTTTGTTACCAGTGGGGAAATCTTCCACACAAAATTTATTGCCCAATCATTCCCGTTATATGCATTGTCAATAGGCCTGCTTCTTTTCACTATCTGGAGCGTTAATCTCAAAAAGATTACTTGGTACTTGTTGGTAATTTTTGATGTTTTCATTATTTGGATTGCGATAACCATCCATGCGTCATCCCACATTCTAGGTCTGTACGTATGTGGCACAGCTCCTGAGGGGCTATTTGCAGTCCTGACATTATTCAGCCTACTAGGTGGACCATTTCTTGGTGCTGTATTCGTTCCGAGTGCAATGTATGGTGATTAAAATTGAAGAACCTCTGTATCTGCTTGGATACATGGTTTATTCTTTTTGGACTAATAAAACCAGTCACCCTTATAGATCTCGTTTCGTCCGCAGTGGCGGGCTCACTCGTACAAAAGAAAAACAATACGTTCGCATTGTTTTTCTTTACTCGTGGACATGACAACTCGGTCACAAGTAAAACGCATACGCGTTTTCTCGCGACCCCGGTTCGCCCGTCCTGCTTCGCTACGTTCAGATCGGACATGGCTCCGCCTTTCTCGTCCTGACGAAGAGTCCGCAGGGACTCTTCTTCTATGCTCCAGCAAACAAAAAATCCCAGATTCATTCTGGGATTTTTTGTTTGTGGACCTGACAGGACTCGAACCTGCCACCTCCTCAGTGCAAGTGAGGCGCTCTAGCCAGATGAGCTACAGGCCCATCGCGACACAGGTGTGTCGCTGTGTAGTTGATACGAGGGATGTACCCTCAAAAGAACAACTGGCAGTCATTATAGATAAAGGTATAGAATATGCAAGTAAAATAATATAATTTATGAATCCAAATTCTTATTATATTCATTTAATTCATCAGCTATAGCGTTTTCTATAAAATCAACTATAAATTCTGCATCTATTATTTCTCCAATATACTCACTGTCTTTCTCTGTATAAACAGCTGTAGGGACACCTATATAGCAACCATATCTATCAACAGCCAAGCCGCCTGAATTACCACTAAGAATCTTTGCAGAAGTTACCAAGTAACCATTACTTGAATAGAAGCTACTTATCACCCCATTTGTTACTGTTAATGCACCTCCACTAAGCGGTGGGTAACCCCATATAAAAATTTCATCTCCTAAATTTGTAGAAGTATCCGCACAATTATCTGGAGGGTTAAAGGTAGGGAAAGAAGAATTTCTAAATCTATCATAATACCCAAAAACATAGTTGTCTTTATCAAAAACAGGTTCTTCTATAGACATTAATGCCAGATCATATTCAGAATCATAATTGTCGTCAATAATAGGTCTAGCCCAATAAACCTCAACTATTAATCCTGATGCAGGGTCAGGGAAACCCACAATACAGTTATCTCCCGTAAAACCATCAACAACATGACGATTCGTAAGTACAAGACCATCTTCAGTAAAATTAACACCGGATCCAATGACAATATTATGAGTATCTTCACAAATAACTTTTACTACAGAACCTGATAGATTATTAACGTTATCATTATTTGCATTGTCATAGTAAATTAAATGAGAAAACCAATCATCAGTATTAATACTTTCAGAGTCAAATAATACCGGATCATCAAAATATCCTAACGGCTCGATACTCTGATTTAGATGCTCAAAAAATGTATAATCACTGCTTTTTTCTCCAACTGAATGAAACATAGTAAATACCTTAATAGAAACTATTCCTACAATAAAAATAGTTAGAATGATATATCCAAGTATTTTTAAAAAGTTTTTTTGGTCTTTATGATTTTTAGAGATACTCAAAACCTCTATCCCACAATTTTGACAGAATCGCACATGCTTATTTAGTTGTTCCCCACAATTTTTACAAAACATAATCATTTTTTAAGTTTTAAATAGCTTATTAAATAACGAATAGTATTATTAATTAATATAAAAGGAGTAAATAAGAAGGAGATGACACTCCACCACCCTAAAAGAAGTGTGTTTAGTGTGAATCTTTGAAATATATACCTAGAACAATCTAAACATAGTTTACCATCTATATGTTTGTAATATCTAACAACAATTATTCCAATACTTTGGTGAAGATCTATATAATTTGTAGGTTTACTTAATAAACAAACTTCACATACTGGTGATTTTTTATCTTCTAACATATTAGCTGATTGATTTTTATTATTTTGTTCTATTTGAAATTCACTTTTCATGCCACATTTTGAACAAAATTTTTGCAATTTGCTTTTTTTAGTTCCACAAGATGTGCAATACATAAAAAATTATATAAATTTATTACCGCAACTTACACAAAATTTTGCATCAAACTCTGTCGGATGACCGCAATGAATACAAAATTTTCTGTTTATTCCATTGTTACTTAATTTGTCACCATATTTATTGTTACCTTCATCTCCTTTAGAAATAAGTAATATTAAATTATAAATAGGTACTAAAATAAACCACCCGCTCTTATTTACATCATGTAACCTACGCACCCCAACGGCGAGTGATGGTATAAATATAAAAATTTGATATATCGAATAAAGTACACTTTCCTCTGATCCAGGCGCAATACCAAGAAAACCTTCAATAACACCTAAAAAGAAAGCAATAATGATATTAAATAAGAAAAAGTACCAGTATTCTGATCTACTTGCACGTCCATTAAATACGGCGTATTTTTTTAACGCTAAAACATAATATTTCATGATTATTTTAATTATATCTAAATATTATTAAAAACCAATTGAACTTCTTTATTTAAAAAAATTCTTTTCTCGTTTTCGCTTGTGCTGCTTGATCGCAAAACGATGTGATTCTGCATTAAGCGCAACAATTTCCCGAACATATCGTTCGGTTAATTTCTTTTGCCCTAACAATTCTCGCGCTTTGTGTTTATCATCTTTAACAACCGCTATAACGGGTATGTATAAGTTATGCTCACGTATAACTCGTTCAACTGCTCGTTTTTGAGCAATTCCCCCATCCGCGACAATAATATCGGGGTACGCCCATTCGGTGTGTTTGAATCTGCGTTCAATCACCTCAGCAAGCGCTGCGGTATCGTGTGATCGATCAACCGATCGAATGGTAAAGACTCTGTGCTCGGAGGTATCAATTTCAACGCCATTGTACACACACATGACACCAACCATTGCTTCCCCACCCATGTGCGCGATATCGTACGCTTCCATACGAAAACTCGTCATGTAGTGTGATACCTCAAAGTCATGTTTCAAGAGTGCTATATCTTGAATGTGTTCAAGTGCGTAGATTTGTTTTTTAATAACCTGTGCACGTTCGAATTTCATGGTACGTGCATACTCCATCATTTCCTGTTTAAGTGTCTGAATAAGCGAACGTTTCTTGCCCTCAAAAAATAGTGCGATGTAGTCAATATTTTTATGGTACACGCTCTGCGATTCACGATCGGTGCTGTTCGGTACCAGACCTAATTGTTTATAAAATTCAGCGCTGTATTTCTGGGTTGTTTTCTTTCCATGAAAGGGAAAAATTTTTCGTATGATTTTCAATGCAGTGTTTAACTGATCCATTGACGGGAATGGCCCAAATACATACAGAGGTTTTTTTTCATCTTTCCCCTCCATGATTCGTAGTGCTCGTTGCCTGACCGTGAAAATTCTTGGAATTGATTCATCGGTAATCACCACGTAGTTATAACTCTTGTTATCTTTTTCTTTGGTGTTGTATTCGGGTTGGTGTTGTTTAATCAGGTATGACTCAAGAAGAAGTGCCTCAAGCGCCGAATCAGTTTCCTTCCATTCAATGGTAGTGGCATCGTCAACCATTTTTACAATCATTGGTCCGCGTGTTTCCATAAGATTTTTTTGTAGGTAACTTTTGGTTCGATTCGCTAAATTCGTTGCTTTTCCAATGTAGAGTATGGTGTCTCCACGCTTAAAAAAATACACACCAGGTGATGTTGGGATATTGAGTTTGTTGTACTTTTTGAGATTCATGGATGTTTAAAGTATAGCGAAAAAAAGAACTTAGGTAAGTTCTTTTTTAATCCATTCTTGTAACAGATCAGAAAAATTTATTTTTTGTTTTTCAAGCATCTTAGGAATGAATGAGTTTTCAGAGCACCCAGGAATAGTGTTAATTTCAATAAAATATATTTCTCCTTGATTAGTAACAATAAAATCTGTGCGAGATAAATGATGTAGACCGATTTGTTGATGAATATCACAAGCCGTATTTTTCAATTTATTTTCTAAATCTAAATCTAATATATCTGGGAAAATTTCAATATTTTTTGAAAGTTCAGTTGTCTTTTCTTCTTCACTAAAAATTGCTCCTGATTTTTTTGCCTCCATTACAGGTAACGCATGAATACCATTATCGTTTTCTATAACACCTACCACAAGCTCTCTACCTTCGATATATTCTTCAAATAGGTATTCACCACTTTCTAAACTTAGCTGACCTAATTCATCTTTAGTAGTAACCAAAAATACGCCAAATGATGAACCATTCTCTTGGGGTTTTACAATAATAGGAAAGTTTATATCATCATCAAATAAATATGTCCTTGGTACACGGTAACCTATTTCTGAAACTTTTGTTTTGGCGTTTTCTTTATGAAAACAAAGTTTACTAACAGAGCTATTTGAAAAAATATATTTTATATTTCTTTGATCTAAAATAGATTGTAAGTATCCGTCTTCTGCTGGATGACCATGTATAGCAGGCACAACTAAATCGAAGTTATTTGATCGTTCTAAAAAATTATCAAATTCTTCTGGGTACAAAAAAGTTTCAGACTCCGCAAATGTGATCTTAGATTGTATATATTTTGCAGAATTTATTGATGTGTT
>JAGQMN010000010.1 GCA_020428645.1 Patescibacteria group bacterium | reverse complement strand
CGGCTTGTGGTACCTGCTACAAAAACCTTGGAAGCTAAGAGCTAGACTCTTAGATCCTTAATACTTTAGACCCTTTCTTTTGAGAGGGTCTTTTTCTTTTAACTTGAAACTAATAACTCACAACTTTGCGTACATATGTATAATACTTCATACGCTTGACCTTTTTTATTAAAAAAGTAGTATACCCAGTATGAAACGCCTTGAATTTCAAGGGCTTTTTTATAGAAAGCGTTTGTTTCGTCTGGCGAATTTACCCTTTGCCGATATTATTTAATTTTAATTACTGGTGCCTGAAACATGGTACTCGTACCCTTAAAAAAAGTTTGGGTTCTATAATTATTTACGAGTATTTCGAGATTATTTTTGAGCGAGCCGAAGAAATTCAATTTGAGTACATGCAGAGCATATATGAAAATTTAATTTCAAGGTGTAGCTAGAAATTATCCGAAAGACGACGTAATATAATTGAGAATCCAAGCTGATCAACACTATGACACGATCAATGAAAAAGGGGCCATACGTAGATGAACGGCTCCTCAAAAAAATTGAAGGAAAAGATCCAATCAACACTTCAGCTATCAAGACCTGGGCGCGTGCATCTATGATTGCACCTGAAATGGTTGGATTCACCTTCGCCGTCCACAACGGTCGCAAACACATCGACGTCCTCGTATCAGAAGATATGATTGGACACCGCCTTGGTGAGTTTGCACCAACCCGTACCTTCCACCGACACGGAGGAAAGATGCAAAAAGAACTTGACCAAAAGAAACGAGACTCAGAAATTGCGGCTGCTAAAGCAGCGCGTAACGCCTAAGCCAAACTACCATGAAAGCAAGTCTGAAAAACTACCGACAGTCACCACGTAAGGTGCGACTCGTCGCAGACCTCATTCGAGGTAAAAAGGTGAACGATGCACTCACTGAATTGGAATTCCTTCCAAAGCGTGCATCACAGGTAATGACGAAACTCATCACCTCTGCTGCAGCCAATGCAGAAACAAATTTCAAGGTGAACCCGGACGATCTCGTGGTCAAAGAGATCTCGGTTGACCAGGGAATTACCCTGAAACGCTACCGTCCGCGGGCTCGAGGAGTAGCGAAACGCATTAACAAGCGAACGAGCAACATAGAGCTCTCACTCGCAGTCAACGATAAGTAATTTATGTCACATACAGTACACCCATACGCACACCGATTGGTAAATCTTCGAGGATGGAAATCAAAGTGGTTCGCCAAAGGTCAAAAATATCGCGATTTTCTTAAGAACGACATTTTGATTCGAGAGTTTCTTGAACAGAAACTTCGAGGAAAGTACGTTGCTTCGATTGAATTTTTGCGCGATCAAAAATCAACCAAAATTGTTATTGCAACATCACGACCTGGATTTATCATTGGTAAGTCAGGTGAAGGTATTGCAGAACTCACCAAAGAGGTCATTCGAGAAATGAAGCGACAGAACATTGCCGTTGCACCTGATTTTTCTATTGATGTTGTTGAGGTAAAGAATCCAGATGCTGACGCAATGATTGTTGCACAACAGATTACCGAAGGACTCGAACGTCGTTTGCCATTCCGTCGGGTGATGAAGCAAATGCTCGACAAAGTAATGCAAACTCGTGGCGTGAAGGGAGCAAAGATTATTCTCTCTGGTCGCCTTGGAGGAAATGAAATGTCACGACGCGAAGAAGTGAAACGCGGTGGAATTCCACTACAATTCATTCGTGGAGATGTTGACTACGCTACCTATCGCGCTAACCTTCCGTACGGAGTGATTGGTGTGAAGGTGTGGATTTACAAGGGGGATTCGCTTGCGAATACCAAAGAACACGTTAACCAATAAGTACCATGTTGTTTCCAAAGAAAGTAAAACACCGAAAGTGGCAAACGGGACGCAAACATCCAGAGAAACGTGGACATGCAACACGTGGAACGAAAATTATTAACGGAACTCACGGGCTCAAGGCAACGACGGGGGCACGCGTTACGTCAAATCAAATCGAGTCTGCACGTAAGGTGCTCACCCGTGAAGTTGGTAAATTTGGAAAGTACTACATTCGTATTTTTCCAGACCGACCGATTACCCGAAAAGCTGCCGAGGTAGGTATGGGAAAGGGTAAAGGAGATCCACAAGGATTCTGTTTTGAGGTAGAACCAGGTCGTATCATGTTTGAAGTCGGAAACGTGACTGACGAACGGGCACGCGAAGCACTTCGCAAGGCAGGAACAAAACTTCCGCTTACCTCAAAAATCGTACACAAACACGATATTTACTAGTTCATTGCACATACACGTATGACCGAAACAAATACAAAAACATTGCAAGGTACCGTTGTGTCAGATGCAATGGATAAAACCGTAGTGGTAGAGGTTGGTCGCTTTGTAAAGCATCCAAAATATAAAAAGTTCTACACCATCTCGAAAAAGTACCACGCCCACGACGAACGTAACCAGTACAAGGTTGGCGACGTTGTAGAAATTGTCGAAACACGTCCGATTTCTAAAAAGAAGAGCTTTACTGTCGTATACAACGACTAATGACACTTCATTTATTTACTCAATACGAGCTCTTGCGTAGAGATCCTCAAACAGGGTAGTCCGCAATCTCGGTAACTCAATTCATCATGATCCAAGTAGGAACAAATGTGAAAATTACTGACAACACTGGTGCCAAAACTGGTCGCGTCTTCAAGATTCTCGGTGGCTCAAAGCGTCGCTACGCTCGCCTCGGAGATCTCGTTGTGTTGTCAATTAAAACAGCTGAGCCACGTAAACTCGTCAAGAAAAAAGACGTTGTGCGTGGAGTCGTTGTTCGGCAATCAAAAGAATTCCGCCGAAAAGATGGTTCGTACATCCGTTTTGATGATAACGCTGTTGTTATCGTTGATGCGAAAGGTGAACCACGTGGAGCACGTATCTTCGGACCTATTCCACGTGAGCTACAAGAACGTGGCTACCAAAAAATTATTTCTCTAGCACCCGAAGTTATCTAGGCCTATGAAGATTAAAGTAGGAGACAAGGTCATCGTGATTTCAGGATCACGAAAAGACAAGAATAAACAAGGAACTGTACTGAAAACATTCAAGGAAACGAACAGTGTTGTTGTTGAAGGTGTTAATGTGAAGAAAAAAGTAACCCGTGATCCAAATGGAAAAAAGACCATGGTTGATATTGAATTCCCGATTCATGCTTCAAACGTATTACTGTATGATGCCACGACTCAGAAGGGAACACGTGTTGGATACGTCACCAAAGACGGTAAGAAGGTTCGCATTGCAAAAGCCAGTGGGACCGAACTCAAGTAGCTATGAAATCATTGAAAGAAAAACAGAAAGACGTATTCGATGCGCTCAAGGCAGAACTTGGCATTACCAATGTTATGCAAACACCAACGATTGAAAAAATTGTGGTGAACGTAGGTACCGGTTCAGCTCAGAAACGTGATCGAAAGAAAAATGATTTCATCGCTGAACAGCTTGCGATCATTACTGGGCAAAAACCTTCAGGTCGTCAAGCAAAGCAATCAATTGCAGGGTTTAAGTCTCGCGAAGGAGAAGTCATTGGTCAGGCAGTTACTCTCCGTGGAGAACGGATGGCATCATTCTTTGATAAACTCGTTCACATTGCACTTCCACGAACCAAAGACTTTCGTGGACTCAGCACCAAATCAATCGATGGTATGGGTAACCTCACCATTGGTATTAAGGAACACACTATTTTCCCTGAAACAGGAGATGAAGAACTCTCAAACGTATTTGGACTATCAATTACGATTGTAACGACTGCACAGGATAAGAAATCAGCGGAAGCGTACCTACGATTCCTCGGAGTTCCATTCAAGAAATAAAGAAGCTTATGCTTCTTTTTTCTTTTGGAGGAAATATAAAACAATCATTGAGGTAAAGAGTGTTACCGACATCACTGGAATACTCAGGTATCCAAATGGTTGAATGAGGATGTCGCTACAGCTATTGGCGGCGGGAACTACATTACAGAATGAAGACTCTGCAAGTCTTGGGCTAAACTGAATCAGCACTTGATATCCCCCAATGATTACACCGATCACCGATAGCCAGATAGAGTACGTCCATACCCGTGCATCATGGTACTTCATAGCAACAGCAAACAAGATTACGTTTGGATAGTGAAAGATCCGCTGGTACCAACAGAAATCACACGGCGGATAATTGTATCCAAGTGAGAATCCAAGGCTCCCAACAACAGCCACAATCCCAGCGAGTAATCCATAGGTCATTCCGTGTTTTTGAAAGTATTTTCGGAGACCACGATCTTTTCCAAGGAGCATTAAAATAATCACCACTACGAGCACTGCCTGCAGAAGCATTGTTGGCACCGCTAACAGGTATTGGTATAAGTATACGTTCATATGCTGGTCAGTATACTACCTATTCGTGATTCATCAAGACAGTATTCCTTGTCATTTTTACACTATCAGCATATGATCCAACTATGTTTACTGGTATTATCCGAGCGACCACTGACGTACTCGATCATACAACACACAATAATCTCCTCGTGGTTACTTTTCTCAAACCCAAAGGTTGGGGTATAGGTCTTGGTGATTCTATTGCCACCAACGGGGTATGTCTTACAGTTTCTGATATTGGTGATACTACCTATACTGCAGAGCTCATGGAAGAAACCCTAACGAAAAGTTCTTTTGGTACAACTATTCCAGAACAGGTTAATCTTGAAACATCGCTTACGCTCAATAGTCTCCTTGATGGACATATTGTTCAAGGACATGTCGATACTACAGGCACCATTATTGCCCGGACTGATAGTGGTGGTTCAGCTTGTATTACCGTGCGTATATCGAATATTAACCCAACACTTGTAATACCAAAAGGTTCTATTACCATTGATGGCATTAGTTTAACGGTTGTTGATGTTCATAAGGATAAGATTACTGTTTCACTCGTTGACTATACCCTCGATAACACTATCGCAGGAGAATACTGGCAGGTCGATACCATCGTTAATATCGAGTATGATATGATAGGAAAATATATTGCGCGCTACATGCAATACACTCAGAACTAATATGGCAGAATACACACACTCAACTTCATGGACACCATTTGATGCATCGACCTATCGAATTGGTATTGTTACTGGACAATTCAATACCGAGGCCTGCGAACTCCTCGTTGCCAATGCCAAGGAAAAATTAACACAGTACCGGGTATCTGATGATACCGTCGATGTGTTTCGGGTTTCTGGCAGTGCTGAACTACCAGTGGTGTTGAAACACCTAGCTACTACTGAAAAATATGACGCACTCGTTGCTATTGGGGTTATCGTTCGAGGTCAGACTGTTCACTTTGACTACGTGGCAAAGATCGCGACCGAGGGTATTTTGAGAGTACAAATGGATTATGGCATTCCTATTGGGTTTGGTGTGCTCATGCTTGAGAATCACGACCAGCTCGCTGACCGTATTCGGGTTGGAGGAGATGCTGCTGAGGCGGCATTACAATCTGCGAAGGTTATCAAAGAAAATAGCTAGTAATTGCTATTTTTTTGTTTTGATGTATAAATAAATACAAAAGAGTGCATCGTGTACTCACTATAAACTTAATTTCAGAGATTGTGGAAACTATAAATTTATCAATACCATTTCCGACAACAGCTGGTTATCCTGGTAAACAGTTGTTAAAAATCCTTAAGGAAAAAGGGCATGCTGTCGGCACCTTCGTTAAAAAGAATTTAAGTAAGATTACCCCAACTTCTGGTAAAGAAGTTAGATTTCAAATAATATTACCAACAGTTCCGTCGTTCGAAGATCTGTCCGAAACAGAAAGGTGTCTAAACAGTAGCGTAGGGTTATCCTACGAAGATGCAGCGTTGCTCCGTTGTACCATTACCAACTCGCAACTTGAAGAGATTGGCGTACGCGGTCTTTTGTTTAACCTCAAAGAAGGTGGAATTGGATATATCGGTAGTCCTATTTCATACGGTCCGCACAACTATTCAAGCGACTCACTCTTAAACTTCGATGTCACTTTATTTGTGCCACCTGAAGAAAAAGTTAATTACGGTTGTTTGAGCGCGGTAGCCTAAACACCTATGGTTTCGATTATATTTCACCTGATATCTATCAGGTGATTTTTACTTGCCCAAAGTAGTAAAATAAGTAGTATATTCACTAACTACGGTTGATCCGTGCCTCTCCTTGAGGTTCCTCGTATTGAGGAATTTCGAGAATGTGCGTGCGATATCACGGTAGTGAGCATCCGCCAGGATACGCTCAAAATTTATTAAATTGTAAGTTACAGAGGTACCTATTCAGTAATCATGATGCTTCGTGATGTGTATACCTCGTAACTCGTAACTCATAGCTTTTAGATATGGCAAAACAATCAGTTATTGCTCGATCTCAGAAAAAACCAAAATTTTCTACCCGCAAGAAAAATCGATGTTTCCGATGTGGACGAGGTAAGGCGTACATGCGCGACTTTGATCTCTGTCGAATTTGTTTTCGTGAACTTGCGAACGAGGGAAAGATCCCAGGGGTACGAAAATCATCTTGGTAATTTTGGATTATTAGCAGTAAGCATTAACAACTATTATGGATAAAATTGGAGACATGCTCGTCACCATTAAAAATGGTGGAACTTCGGGAAAGAAAACCGTTCACATTCCATACTCTGGATTCAAGATGAACATCGCACGGGCACTTTTTCAGGAAGGGTACATTAAATCCTACTCACAGAAAGATACCCAACAAGGAGATGTCCTTGAAATTGATCTCTTGTACAAAGATGGGAAACCTCGTATTACTGAGGTGAAGCGTGTATCAAAACCGTCACGTCGTTTGTACACGAATATGAAAGGAATTACTCCGATAAAGCAGGGGCACGGTTCAGTATTCCTCTCTACACCAAAAGGTGTATTGACCGGTGATCAGGCAAAGAAGGAACAGGTAGGAGGAGAGATTCTCTTTGAGATCTCGTAGGCTCGTACGCATTTATTATTTTTTAAAGACACCATTTATGTCACGACTTTCAAAACAACCAATCGCTATCCCATCTGGGGTAGAAGTGACCAAAAACGGTACTACTATGACCGTCAAGGGTCCAAAAGGAGAATTGTCACGAAGTTTCAAAGATGATGTGATCGCCATCACTGTTGAGGGGGGACACATTGCATTCGAGAAGCAGGTTGATACTGTCTTTACGCGGGCACTTATCGGAACTTATGCGTCACATATCATGAATATGATTCATGGGGTGACCGAAGGATTTGAGAAGAAACTCGTTATCGAAGGTGTGGGATTCCGTGCTGAGGTCAAGGGAACTACTCTTGAAATGGCACTTGGATTTTCTCACCCGGTGGTTATGGACATTCCAACAGGTCTCTCAGTAGCCGTTGAGAAGAGCGTTATCACCGTTTCAGGAACCGACAAAGAGCAAACCATGCAGTTTGCAGCACAAATTCGAGCGAAGAAGAAACCAGAACCGTACAAAGGAAAAGGTATTCGCTACGAAGGAGAAATTATTCGCCGTAAACAAGGTAAGAAATCTGCGTAGGTGCGCGTTTCGTAATTAGAGAACTATGAACAATTCACAGTACAAAACAATGAAACGAAATCGTCGACACGCACGTGTTCGTGCCAAGATTTCAGGAACTACCGAACGACCACGATTGACCGTATTTCGATCAAACAAGAACATCTATGCACAGGTGATCGATGATACCAATGCAGTTACTATTGCCCAGGCAGATGACCTTAAAGATACTAAGGGATCAAAAGTTGAACGTGCGGCAAAAGTTGGAACAAATGTAGCTAAAGCAGCACAAGCAAAAGGTATTACCATGGTCGTATTCGATCGTAGTGGCTACCTCTATACCGGTCGGGTACGGGCGCTTGCTGAAGCAGCACGAGCAGCGGGACTCACATTCTAACGAGTTCACATATTTATTACTCATTATTTTTTTAACAACAATGTCAGAAGAACAAACAAAAGAACAAGCGGTTACTGAACCTACTGATACTTCATCAGATACAGGTTCTACACCGGCAGGAGCAGATATCAAAAATTCTTCACAAAAGAGTTTTGGAGGAGCTCGCCGCAGTTTTGGTGGACGAAAACCAGACGGACGGAAAGGTTCACGGTTTCGATCGAGTGATCGACCAAAACCTGAGTTCGAACAAAAAATTATTAACATCAGTCGCGTAACCCGTGTGGTAAAAGGAGGACGTCGCCTCTCATTCCGCGTTGATATGGTTATTGGTGACAAGAAAGGTCGCGTTGGTCTCGGATCAGGGAAGGCAACCGATACATCACTCGCTATCCAAAAAGCATTTACCCACGCTCGTAAGAACCTCATTAAGGTAGGATTGACCAAAACACAGTCAATTCCTCATGCGGTTGAGGCAAAAGTGACATCGTCACGACTCGAAATGCGACCAAACAAAGGACGCGGACTCGTTGCAGGTTCAACACTGCGAACAGTCCTCGAACTTGCTGGTATTACTGATGTAACCGGACGTATTCACTCTCGTTCAAAGAACAAATTAAACAACGCTAAAGCTGCTATGAAGGCACTCACTCAGTTTAGTGTAGCTATGGATCCTGTTCAGGATGCTCCAGAGAAAGAGAAGCGAAGCCGATTTAACAACAACCGCCGAGGACCAAATAATCGACCTCGACGTACACCAACTAACCAATAACTACCATGCAGATGAATCAACTACAACGGAAGAATCCAAACAAGAAAGCAAAGCGTATTGGACGTGGGGGACTTCGCGGTAAAACATCAGGACGTGGTCATAAAGGACAGAAGCAACACGGAGGACACGGTATTCGTGCTGAGATTCGAGATCAGATTAAAAAACTTCCAAAACTCCGTGGTCGTGGAAAACACGGAAACAAATCAATTCAACCAGATAACATTGCTGTCAATATTGCGGTGATTGAACAACACTTTAGTACAGGTGATACTGTATCACCACTAACGCTCAAGGAGCGAGGTATCATTGGAGGTGCGATGTCACGAACAGCATCAGTAAAAATTCTTGGTAATGGAGACCTCTCGAAAAAGGTTAATGTTGAAGGATGTCTCGTGTCTGAAACTGCGCGGGAGAAAATTAGTAAGGCAGGAGGTAAGGTGGCATAATAGATGAGTATGAGTTCACTGAAACAAAAATTTAACATTGTTCTCAGAGATAAACGTTTACGCACGAGTATTGGTTTTACCTTACTCATGTTGATTGCGTTTCGTTTTCTGGCATCTATTCCTGTACCTGGTGTGAACCCTGGTGTACTTGCTCAGTTTTTGGAGAGTAACCAGTTCTTTAGTTTTCTCAACCTCTTCTCAGGAGGAGGACTGTCACAATTATCTATTATTGTGTTAGGAGTTGGTCCATACATTACGTCATCAATTATTATGCAACTCATGACGACCGTTTCACCAAAATTGAAACGATTGTTTCATGAAGAGGGATCAATTGGACGACGTAAATTCAATAACTACTCACGGTTACTCACGGTTCCGATCGCACTTGTTCAGGGTGCAGGAATTTTGACACTCCTCTCAAATCAAGGAGCACTCCCAGAACTCACAACGTTTGGTATGATTACCAACGTACTCGTGGTCACTGCAGGAGCACTCTTGGTAACATGGGTTGGAGAACTTATTACTGAGTTTGGTGTAGGAAATGGTGTATCACTCCTCATTTTTGCAGGAATTGTTGCGTCACTACCAGGAGTACTTGCACAACTTACCCAGGCGTACGTTTCTTCGGAACTTTTTAACTACGTACTGTATGGTATTGTTGTACTCGTAGTGATTATTGCTGTAGTGTTAGTGAACGAAGCTGAACGGCGAGTTGCGATTACGTATGCAAAACAAGTACGAGGAATATCGACGTACGGTGGATCTGATACCTACGTACCTCTCAAGTTAAATCAAGCAGGAGTAATGCCTATTATCTTTGCACTCTCGATCATTCTCTTTCCACAAATGATTGCAGGATGGCTCGCAACATCAAGCACCGAATGGCTTGCAAACGCAGCACAGTTTATCAACATGGTACTGACTCACAATGTATGGTACCCAGTCATCTACTTTGTATTGGTGTTTGCCTTTACGTACTTCTATACTGCTATTACCTTTGACCCTGAGTCTATGAGTGAAAATCTCCATAAATCAGGAGCATTCGTTCCCGGTATTCGTCCAGGGGCATCAACCGAAGAGTATTTTGCCAAGGTGGCCTCACGTTTAACGTTTGTTGGTGCACTCTTCCTTGGTTTGATTGCAGTACTCCCAATTATTCTTCTTTCAGCAACAGGCAACGCAGCCGTTGCTATTGGAGGAACAGGGATACTCATTGTTGTATCGGTAGTACTCGATCTCATCAAGAAACTCGACGCACAGGTAGCAATGCGTCAATACTAAAGGCGAAAGCTTTTTTATTTGTCAATTATGAGCTTTTTACAAATATAGGGTATACTTGTAGGTATATGAGAGAAAAAGGATTTACCCTCATTGAACTCCTTGTGGTGATTGCTATTATTGGTATTCTTGCGGCCACCGTTGGTGCATCACTCAGTTCAGCTCGTGCTCGTGCCAAAAATGCAAAAACCCAATCAGAACTTACTCAGTTTCGTACCATGTTCGTTTCGGCCCAAATTAAGACGAATCAAACCATCCTTGCTATGACTGGTGCAGCAGACCCTGGCACCTACAATAACTGTCCAACATCGACTGACCTCAGTGGATTGTCCGAGGCTCACCTGTGTGTGAGCACGTGGCGTACTGCACTCGACACCATTGTTGCCAACTACAATAGTTCCTTTGATGCATCTCGATTTTATGAAGACGCGTGGGGATCACCGTACCTGCTCGATGAGAATGAAGATGAAATACTGGCAAACCCATGTCGTAACGATACGCTCACGTCACCAGGTGCAGATCGTATTGCATTCACCGCAGATGATATTACCATTGTGATTCCTTTTGAATCATGTAGTTAATCAAAAGATATTATGGCATTACAAAAGAGAGAAAAAACATTACTCAAGGTTCTTGCTGCTGTAGCAGTAGTTTCAGCTATTATCCTTTTTAAAGATAAAATTTTTAAAGGAAAGACCGAAGAAATTCAAGAAGAAATCGTTGGAGATTTTACCGATACGATGGAAAAACGTGATGAGGAAATACAACGTACGGTATCTGGTGGCGGAGGTGGTTCACGTCGTGGTGGCACTGGCACTGGAGGAGGAAGTGTTCATCCAACTGTTTCATCAAAAGAGTTTCAAATGCACAGTAGTTCAGAAGATTGTTGGGTATTGATTAATGGAACAGTGTACGATATTACCAGTTTTATTAAATCATATGAAACATCGCAACAACAACGTATTTCCCAGTACTGCGGTACGTTTGGATTTGAAGCTGGTTTTCTTGCCGAAAATCCTAATTTTGAAGATGATGTTATCAATGTATCTGCAGAGAAGGGTGTTATTAAATAGTATATAATTGGTGTCTATCCATTGCAAAATGAATCTGTTGTAGTAATATGAACACCAACAAATGAGCCTTCTTGTTGGCTTTTTGTTTTGGTTCTGCAATCATTAATCATTGATTTCTCTACCACTATACGAACATTACTCAATTATTAATTTATACATTTTACACACAATGAATCGAGACTATCCACTAGAAAAAGTACGAAACTTCGGTATCGTAGCACACGTTGACGCAGGAAAAACAACGACAACCGAGCGTATTTTGTACTACACCGGACGATCACACAAAATTGGTGAGGTGCACGATGGTGCTGCCACCATGGACTGGATGGAACAGGAGCAAGAGCGAGGAATTACCATTACCTCTGCTGCGACCACCTGTTTTTGGACGCCAACCTACGAAGGGGTGAACAAAGAACGTGAACACCGGTTTAACATTATCGACACCCCAGGTCACGTTGACTTTACCGCTGAGGTAGAGCGATCATTGAAAGTTCTCGACGGAGCAGTCGTGGTGTTCGATGGTCAGGCAGGAGTAGAACCACAGTCAGAAACGGTGTGGCGACAGGCTGACAAGTACCGAGTTCCACGAGCATGTTTCATTAACAAGCTCGACAAGATCGGAGCAGACTTTGATAAGGCTTTTGCCTCAATTACCAATAGACTCACCCCGAATGCGGTAATGGCGCAACTCCCAATTGGTTCTGAATCGGCACTCTCTGGTGTTGTCGACCTTTTGAAGATGAAAGCCTACAAGTTCGAGG
The DNA here is from genome assembly GCA_020428645.1 of Patescibacteria group bacterium. Lineage (GTDB taxonomy): Bacteria > Patescibacteriota > Minisyncoccia > Phycocordibacterales > UBA1006 > UBA1006. The sequence continues at coordinate 19,629 of JAGQMN010000010.1, read as the reverse complement.
GTGACATGGGAAACAAAATTGTAGAGTTTGACATTCCAGAAGACTTGAAAGCCAAGGCAGAAGAGAAGCGAGGTGTGTTTATTGAAAAAATTGTTGAGAATAACGAAGACATGATGAATAAGTACTTCGAGGGAGAAGAGCTATCTCTTGAAGAGCTCAAGTCTGAGCTGCGAAAGCAGGTTATTGCAAACAACATCGTACCCGTTTTTGGAGGTTCAGCCTTCAAGAACATCGGAGTTCAGTTAATGCTCGATGCGGTAGTTGACTACATGCCAGCACCAATTGATATTCCTCCAGTACAGGGAGTTAATCCAAAAACTGATGAAATCATTGAACGAAAAGCATCTGACGATGAACCGTTTGCTGCACTTGCATTTAAGCTCGCCGTTGATCCCTTCGTAGGGCAAATCACATTCTTCCGTGTGTACTCAGGTACCCTCGAAGCTGGTTCATACGTATTGAATACCCGAACCGGAGACAAGGAACGCATTGGACGTATCCTCCGCATGCACTCGAACGAACGAGAAGAGGTGAAAAAAGTGTACGCAGGAGAAATCGCTGCAGCAGTAGGACTCAAAGATGTCCGAACCTCAGATACTCTCTGTACACCGGATGCACCAATCGTGCTCGACGAAATTGTATTCCCAGAACCTGTAGTGTCACTCAAAATTGAACCAAAGACAAAAGCTGACCAAGAAAAAATGGGAATTGCACTCTCACGTTTGGCAGCGGAAGATCCAACATTCAAAGTATCAACTGATCCTGAAACACTCGACACCGTGATTTCAGGTATGGGAGAACTCCACCTTGATATTATCGTCGACCGTATGAAGCGCGAATTCAATGTTGAGGCAAATGTTGGTGCGCCTCAGGTGGCGTATCGTGAAACGATTCAGGGAACGGCTTCAGCAGAAGAGAAATACATTAAACAATCAGGAGGTCGTGGTCAGTACGGACACGTAAAGATTAATATTGCGCCACTGACACCTCTTGCTGAGGGAGACGAGCTACCAAAGAACGTAAAACGTGATGAAGACGGATTTGAATTCGTGAACAATATCAAGGGAGGAGTCATTCCTAACGAATACATTCCTGCCTGTGAAAAAGGATTCAAAGAAGCAATGCAACGTGGAGTTGTTGCTGGATACCCAATGGTCAACGTATCAGTTGACCTCTACGATGGTACCTATCACGATGTCGATTCGTCTGAAATTGCTTTCAAGGTAGCCTCATCAAAGGCGTTCCAAGATGCCGCGAAGATGGCAAATCCTGTTCTCCTCGAACCGATGATGAAAGTTGAAGTTGTAGTTCCAGAAGAATATATTGGAGACGTTACCGGAGATATCTCATCAAAACGTGGACTTGTTGAAGGTGTTGAAGAAAAGGGAATGGTACAAGCGGTGAGCGCTATGGTACCACTCTCTGAGATGTTCGGATACATCAATAATCTTCGTTCAATGACATCTGGTCGTGGAAACTTCACGATGGAGTTTGCACGGTATGATGTGGTGCCGAGAAACGTAGCAGATGAGATTGTAAAATCACGGACCTAAAAGACAAAACAAAAAACGGGCGAATTTCGTCGTTAGTTTCAGAAAATTGTTTATTCACCGTATGTTGAATACGGCTCATAAAGATTTTCTTCACTGCCTCGAACTTCATCTCGTTTTTTGTTTTTGTTATACTTAATATATGAAATATATCAAAATTTTATTTCTCAATCTTTTGATCATAGGTATTTCTATTGTCCTTACATGGTTATCTATGGAAATTGATTTCGTCCTTCAATTTGGAAATTACTCCTCAAATATTTCTATTACACTCGGCTTTCTTATCTTATTAATGGGTTTATATTTTCGTATTAAATCCTCTCTTTATTTTTACAGTCGAAATCTATCAATATTGAATCTTAAACCTCAAGATATTTTAATAACAGATGGTATTTATTCAATATCAAGAAACCCACTTTATATCGGTATTATTCTTATCTTCTTAGGAATTGTTCTCTTATATGGGTCAATGACTGGAATCTTCCTTTGGATAATCTCATTTTTGTTTTGTGATTGGTGGGTTCGCAAAAAAGAGGAAAAACGTATGCAAATTAAATTTAAGAATACGTTTGAGGTTTATAAAAAAAGAACACCTCGATGGATTTAATAAATTATAGAAATTTAGGATGGGCAATACTATTCCATTGACATCAAGGTATACTACATATATGAAACCAAAAAATTACCACCACACCACCCACGATGCTAATCGGAACGGGATTCCGGATGTCATTGAAAAAATCGACGAAAACCTCATTACGTTCTTTTGGCGTAACTCGAATATGACCGCACGTATTGCTCTGTTCATTATTTTCTTCTGGTTCGGTATTTTAAAGGTCTTCGGAGCGAGTCCAGCAGGGCCTTTGGTCGTATCCCTTGTCGACGTGATGTTTGGGTCTTCCGTTTCACCTCACCAATTCTTGATCTTGTTCGGCGGATTTGAGGCAGTCACAGGATTTTTGATTCTTTCACCTCGTTTTGAACGTATTACCTTCATCATTTTATTCCTCCATTTTATTGCGACTGCGTTCCCACTCTTTGTGTTGAGTGACATTACCTGGTACGGATTTATGCAACCAACATTAACTGGTCAATATATTCTTAAAAATCTTGCGCTTCTTGCTATTGGAATGTTCCTCTACGGTCGATTACGACCTATTACGAAAACTCATTCGATGTGGGGGGAAGACAAGGTCATTAATTAGTTTTTTAAAACCGCTCGTGGTTTTTTCTTTTACTCCTCCTCTTGTATAATGATTCTATGCGAGAATCGTTTGCTGATAATCTCAAAAAAACCCCTACATTCAAAACTCCCGAAGAGGAGATTGCATTTTTACGCGGTGAACTCGAACGTCACGTTGATGACAATAAGGAATCACTTCCTGTTGAACAGAAACGTGAAGACATTGCCGAAACAATGGTTGATGTCTATACGGAAACACCCAGAGAACATGTTATCCATGAATCAGTGCACCTCGATACGTCAGATATCGAGGGAATTACGCTTCGTCTTGCTCCTGAACAGCACGACAACGTCATGGAAGAACTCTATGCCATGATGATGGACCAAGGAATTAAGAACACTTTAGAGGTGATTATGCGCATGAATAATCCCCATATTGAGGATGATTTTCACCGATTTTTAGTACAGTATCTCGCTGGTCAATATGAGGTTCCTGGTCTTAAACCAAAAACAGACCTCGCACAATCCTTAGGATTGCGGATGTATGAAATTCTTCTCCCAAACAAGAAAAATGGGGAAGAGCGAGATTGGAAGAAAACCGCAGCATTGATGGAACAGTTTATGGCGGGTATGCAGTCTGTTGCCAATGATCCCCGAAATAAGGAGCGCAGTTTCTATACGCTTGAACTCTCACTTGCTGAGGGAACTGATGAAATGGCAATGTACGTAACGGTACCGCGTGAACGTGGTGATCTCTTTGAGAAACAACTCCTCGGTCTCTTTGAAGATGTGCGTATCACTGAAGTGTACGATGACTACAATATTTTCTCTTACAGTGGTGTTACCTCAGTTGCCTATGGTGTTGCTGCGAGTCACGAGGTACTCCAAACCAAAGTCTATGAAGATTTTGAACACGATCCGATGAATGTTATTGTGAATGTATTTTCAAAGTTAGAAAATACTGGTGAAGGTGCGGCAATTCAGTTCATGATCATGCCAAATAGTGACTATCACATCAAAGAGTATGGGGAAGTTCTCGACAACCTCAAAAAAGGACAATCGCTCAAAGAAGCAACCAACACATCAGTACTCCGTGATTTCGGTAAGGGGTTCCAAGATTTCTTTACTAATAAAACGAAGGAAGATGAAGAGAAAGAGAAAGCAGAACAGAAACAAGAACTCGACGATGACGCTATTGCATCAATTACCGAAAAACTAAACAGTACTATTGTCCAAACCAATATTCGTATTGTTGCATCAGCCGGGACAAAACAACGGTCTCTTGAAATTCTCCATAATCTCGAATCAGCGTTTCAGCAATTTGGGAATACCAAAGGAAACAGCATTCGTTTCAAACGACCTGAGGGACATGATCTTGAAGATACGGTGCACGAGTACATTTTCAGACTCTTTAGCAAACCGCATACATTTAGACTCAACCTCAAGGAACTCTCAACGATGTATCATTTTCCACTTGAGATTTCAGAAGCTTCACAGTTAAAACATGACAATGCAAAAACCGCGCCAGCACCAACAGGTGTACCTAAAGAGGGTATTATTCTCGGTAAGAACGTGTATCGTCATCGAGAAACGCTCATTCGCATGACTCCCGAAGACCGCCTCAGACACTTTTATGTTATTGGGCAAACAGGTACCGGTAAGACACACATCTTGAAAAAGATGATTATTCAAGATATCCAAAATGGGGATGGAGTGTGTTTCATTGATCCACATGGTTCTGATATTGAAGATATTCTCGATCACATTCCTCCAGAACGTATTGACGATGTCATCTACTTTGACCCGGCACATACCGAACGCCCGATGGCGCTCAACATGCTGGAGTACGATCTACGGTATCCTGAACAAAAATCATTCGTCATCAACGAGCTTATGAGCATCTTTAACAAGCTCTTTGATATGAAAGTTGGTGGGGGAGCGATGTTTGAACAGTACTTTCGAAATTCGGCAGGACTGGTTATGGAACACCCGGAATCTGGAAATACCCTCCTTGAAATTGGACGGGTCTTGGGTGACAAGGCGTTTCGTGATATGAAACTACGCTACTGTAATAATCCAATTATTAAACAGTTTTGGGTGAACGCAGAGAAGACTACGGGTGATCAAGGTCTTCAAAACTTCATTCCGTACATTACCTCAAAGTTCGATGTCTTCATTTCAAACGAAATCATGCGACCGGTGGTTGCTCAGCAGACCTCATCGTTTAATTTTAGAAAGATTATGGACGAAAAGAAGATTCTCTTGGTGAACCTCTCGAAAGGACGCCTCGGTGAGATCAATGCAAATCTCATTGGACTGGTGCTCGTTGGTAAAATTCTCATGGCAGCACTCTCACGTGTTGATTCGTTAGGACAAAAACTTCCTCCATTTTACTTGTACATTGATGAATTTCAAAATGTAACGACTGATTCGATTTCGCAAATTCTCTCGGAAGCCCGAAAGTACGGACTTGGACTCACTATTGCGCACCAATTCATCGCACAGCTTGATGAAAAGATCAAAGATGCCGTATTCGGAAACGTGGGGTCAATGGCAACCTTCCGTGTATCATCGGAAGACGCCGAGTACCTCGAAAAACGATTCCTGCCAACCTTCAGCAGTAGCGATATTATGAAAATCCCAAATCGTAATGCGTACATTCAGATGATTGGTAATGGTAAACCGCTTTCACCGTTTAATATTGAAACGATGCCACTTGAAGCGGTTGGAACAAAAAACCCACAAGGTATTGCTGATAAGATTAAACAACTCTCGTACCTGAGGTACGGTAAAGATCGCCAAGAAGTTGAGGCAGATATCATGCGGCGGTACATATAAACAATTACCTTGTAAAACAAGGTTTTTTTGTTATGATGGTCGGCATATGACAACAAAAGCAAGCAAAGACATTTCACTCGTGTTGATTAAACCTGATGGCGTACAACGTTCACTCGTTGGAGACATTATTAATCGTTTTGAACGACGAGGGCTCAAGATCAAAGCAATGAAAATGCTCGTGCCAACCGTTGAGCAATGTGAATCACACTATAATAAGGACGACGCGTGGTTTACCAAAAAAGGGGAGGGTATTGTTGAAGATCTTAAAAAAGACAACCTACCTGTTGAAAAAGAAGCTATTGAGTATGGACGAGATATCATTCGAACCGTTGTAAAATATATGACTGCAGGACCCGTTGTTGCGATGGTCCTCGAAGGACACGCTGCACCAGCTGTCGTAACCTCGCTCGTAGGTGGCACCGAACCATTGACTGCTGATGTTGGTACGATTCGCGGTGATTACACGATTGATTCATACTACATGGCAACCGTTGATAATCGTGCGGTACGCAACCTTATTCACTGTTCAGAGAGTGATGACGAAGCACGTCGCGAAACAGCTATTTGGTTTGGCGATGCAGAATTGATGGAGTATACCACTGCCCAAGAACGGATTCTGTACGATATTTCTGCAGATGGTCATTGGACGTCGTAATAGTGTAAAAGAACCCGAGCGGGTTCTTTTTATTGAAGGTTAAGTTGCTTTTTAATTTTTCCAAGCAGGGTTTCAAGTGAGATATCAACTTTCAAGAAGTATGATGTTTTTCCGACTTCAGACATGTTGACGATATTCTCGGTATCATTAACGTTTGTCATCACAAATACAGGGGTATCAGTGAGCCGTTCGTCTTCTCGCATATGTTTAAGGACTTCTTTTCCATTCATTTCAGGCAGCATCACATCAAGAATTACGAGATCAGGTTGTTCACGTTGTGCTTGTTCAAGCCCTTCTTTTCCTGATACGCTCCATGTTACCTTGAAACCTTCTTCCGTTAAGAGTTCCTGTAATACTTCTGCAATTGCATTTTCGTCTTCAATAATAAGAATATGTTTTTGTTGTTCCATAATAGTTAACTATAGTATAACGTTTAATGTGTTTCAGGTATACCCGTGGTAATAATTGATCCTGGGATGGTGACATAAAATGTTGTTTCCACACCTTCTGTGCTCTCAAACCAAATGCGTCCATTAAATGAATCAACAATAAGTTTAACGAGGTACAATCCTAACCCCATACCATCAATACTGTTATCAAGTGCTGTTTTACCTCTAAAGAGTTTCAAGAAAATTTTATCTTGTTCCTGTTGGGGGATACCGCGACCTGTATCGTGTACAGAAAATACAATACAACCAGGTTTTACTTCGATACCTCCAACTATCTCAGGTGTTTTGTTTTGATAGATCGTGACATCAATTGTCCCACCTTCATAGGAATATTTTAATGCATTTGAGAGTAAATTTTGAATGAGTATTCTAAAGAGGGAAGGATCACCAAATAAGTGTAATGGTTCAGTAGTGACCGTGACCGTTTGTTTGCGCTCTTGAATAGTTGTTTCGTAATTTTCACGAACCTCTTCCGCAACCCCCTGTATATTAAACACACTCTTGTTGTGAACCTTGGTGTTAAGTTCCAGCTGTGAAATATGAAGGAGCGTATTTACGAGATCAATCAGAATCTGCGTACCCCTATGTACTTTCTTTTGGTACAGTATCTGTTTGTCATTGAGTTCACCTGCACGTCCAGATAAGAGCATCTCCACATTCCATTGAATGACCGAGAGTGGCGTCCTGAGTTGGTGCGCTGCCATTGAAACAAAGTTTGACTTTGCTTCATTTATTTTTTTGAGTTCATCATTCGTACGCGTGAGCTCAAGATCTCGCTGAATGAGCATCTTTGATGCCACTTCCATCTCGTGCTTGATTTTCTCAATCGTTTGAATATCGTGCTCAAGTTTTTTCTTCTCCTGTGGTGTCATGATTCTGTGGTTACGCAAAAAGATAGATAACAACGGTTTCATTGTGGAACGAGGTTTCACATTTCTCTATATTTTTGGTAGTTCCGTTTACTGGGGCTTGTTCCCCATATGTATAGAACCCAATGAGTGGAGTTTCTTTTCCAATAACTTCTTGTATCGCCTGTATTTCGTGTGACGCTTCTTCACCAAAGAGGTTATTCCGTGCAATACAGTTAAAAATAATTGCCCCACTCGGTTTCTTACCTGATAAATTACTCATCGCCATTGATGCTGCCGTTCGGGCAGCTTCAATGGCACGTTCCTTACTTCCAATCATGAGTCGAATATCAGAACCCTCAGGTATTTCAGCAGCACATGTAATAGACCCGTTTTCTCCGACATTGGTGGCAAATCGAATCAGAATTTCCTCGTGCCCAGGTTCTGAAATACCAAACGGATAGGTAAGTACTGATTTCGTTGATGCGACACTACTACTTCCTTTCAAGAGGTCTGAGTTCTTTTTGCCAAAATATGTTTCATACACATTGAGAGCAGGTTTTCCATCAATTTCTTCTATTGTGGACTCTGTAGATTTCGTCACCACCATAGGCATACCAATCGGTACCCATCCATGTCTCACACCAACACCAAACGCAAGTTCGCCCGATAGACCAAATCCAACCACCGTACCTGAGAGTACTTCGTCTCCAATGTATTGGTAGGTTACCTTAAATTCTTGATTGTCACCTGATGCACCTCCAACCAATGGAAAATTTTCACCCAACACTGACAGTGCTCCACGAACCGTGTCTGATCCATTTCCCGACAATACATCAGGGAACATGACCACACTCTTGAGGGTGGTTTCTGCAGCCGACGCTTGGGATAAGAGGTTGTTGGCAAAATCAGCACCGGCCGTAAATGGTCCAACGTTTTTAATATCAGTACCTTTCCCGACAAAAAACTGAACACCATCATCAGCTGTCATTAACATAACGGTTACTGAATGGTGACCTGATCCCTCGTTGGTAATTTCACCGGCTGTTGATGAACCAATGAGTAAGCACGATGTAGGTAAAGTACCCCGTATCGTTGAAAGTAATGTTTGCTGATCGTAGTGTGACGATGCAAAAATAATAGCTAATTTGGGTTCTATGTTTGTTGATGTACGTAGTGTAGTGCGTGCATTAAGACACGCTTCTGCTCCCGCACGTTCTTCATGTGTGTTGTTTGATTGTCCAACTCCTGTGTATAGTGACATGTAATATAATCGTTAATTGAATAGTAGTAGGTAATTACCTAGGTAGTATTGTACCAAATTTATCATACGTTTTCGATCTCATGCATACGTGACAAGGTAGATGTATACGGTATACTAGAAGTGTAGTCTTTTGAACGAAAAGACTTTGAAACGTTATGAACATGGGAATCTTGATAGGTGTACGTTTTGGCGTATACTTTCTGAACCCCACCTGACTTTTAGTCAATGTTCTTGCTGTTCAAGGCTACACAAAAAAATCGTCATCCACGACGATTTTTTTGTGTATAATAGACGCATGAATCATACACAACAGGTACGCGTTACATTTTATGGCGGTGTGGGATGGGTAACGGGTGCGAATTTTTTACTTGAAAATATTGTTGGTGAAGGGGAACAACTAACAAAAATTATGGTTGATTGTGGGATGTTCCAGGGAGGTGATAATGCAACCACTATGAATCATGAAGCTTTTCACTATGATCCAGCAACGATTGATGTACTCATTATTACCCATGCCCATGCAGATCATATCGGTCGGGTTCCGAAACTCGTTAAAGACGGCTTTCGTGGAACGATTTATTCGACCGAGGCAACGTACGATTTAGCGCGTATTATGCTCGCTGATAGTTTAGAAATTATTAACTACGAAGCTAAAGAAAAAAATAGTGATCCACTCTATACTGAACAACACGTTCGGCACGCGCTTGATCTTTGGAAACATATTCCATACCATAACCCCCTCACGCTCCCTGGTGGTTTTGTCTGCACGTTGTATGATGCAGGACATATTCTCGGATCTGCTATGGCAAAATTCACATATGCAAACAAACAGATTCTCTTTACCGGTGACGTAGGAAATTCACCTGATCCACTCTTGCGCGACACTGAAATCATTGATGATGTTGATTACATGGTGATTGAATCTGTGTACGGTGATCGTAATCACGAAGAACGTGAGGAACGAATCGCAAAACTCAAGAATGTGATTATGGAAACAATTGCGAAGCATGGCGTACTGATGATTCCATCATTTGCTCTTGAACGTACCCAAAATCTACTCTTTATATTGAATGATCTCATTGAACAGGGTGAAGTACCACATATTCCGGTGTTTCTTGATTCACCGCTAGCGATCGACATTACCAACGTGTTTAGGAAACATACACATCTCTTTAATCAGAATGCACAGGAACGGTTGCAACATGATACTGATATTTTCTCGTTCCCTGGATTCAAGGAAACCTACTCAGTCAACGATTCAAAGGCAATTATGAAGGCGTCCAACCCAAAGATTATTATCTCAAGTGCGGGTATGAGTCATGCAGGAAGAATTATTCACCATGAGAAACAGTACCTCGATGACCGAGAGAACACTATTTTATTTGTTGGATACCAAGCGGTGGGTACGGGTGGTCGTGTTATTCAAGATGGTGCCAAAAAAATTACGATCCTTGGTAAGGAGGTACGTATTCGGGCTCGTATTGAAACGATTTCGGGATATTCGGCACACAAGGACTCTGAACACCTTGTTGAGTTTGTGAGTCATTCAGCACACCGATTACAACAAGTATTCGTGGCAATGGGGGAGACAAAGTCGTCTCTCTTCCTTGTGCAGCGTATTCGCGATTATCTCGGGGTGAAAGCTACCGCACCGAACGTTGATGAATCAGTAGTGCTCGATATGTCGTAGTATGGAACAGCGATACTACATTTTTGATTGGGATGGTGTTTTTGCTGATAGCTTTACAGCATCCGTACAGGCAAATTTTAATATGGGTACGAGAGAGAGCATTGAGGACGCAGCACAACATGTCATCAAATACTCGAGTAACCCTCATACCCACCTCCGTACGAGTTCCCGAGAACAGATTATTACTGCTGATCGTTGGACTGAACGGTATGCCAGTTTCCTCATATACGAAGAGATTCCACTGTTTCAAGAGTTTATTGATGAGGTAACAAAAATACCAAACGCCCAATTCGCTATTGTTTCAAGTGGTCCAGGTATTGTTATTCGTAAACTCCTGCGCCAGGTTGATATTGATTTTACTCACGTTCTCGCATACGAAGACCACCATTCCAAAGAAGAGAAAGTAGAGCATATTTGCCGGGATTGGGGTATTGATGTTGGGAATGCGTACTATTTCACCGATACTATTACTGATGTCTTGGAACTCCAATCAATCATGGATACATCAAAAATCATTGGCTGTGCGTGGGGCTACCTCGGATACGATGCGCTCAGAACGGTGCTCCCTGATCATCAAATTTTGAAAACGTTTACAGATATCCATACCATTCATGGATAAAAACATCGCCCGTTTGGGCGATTTTTTGTATAATGCAGGGTATGAAACACAACGCTCAAAAAATTGCGATCTCGGTATATGGTGCTCGTGATACTCACAATAAATCATTTGAGGTACTTGAATCAGCTGAAACCTTAGGAACTATTATCGCTCAACATGATTGTACGGTAACTATTCCGGCTACGACAGGTTTTCCATTTTGGGTAGCCAAAGGTGCATACAATAGTGGGGCACAGGTTGTTGGATTTTCACCAGCTGCTAACGAGCGAGAACACGTTGAGGTGTATAATCTACCAACTGATTATATGAACACGATTATTTATTCAGGATTCGGGTATGCTGGTGCTGACCTTCTTCTTTCACGGTCGTCTGACGCTATTATTTTTGGCTACGGAGGACTCGAAACCGTTCATGAATTTTGGGTGGCATTCCAGGAAAATAAACCTATTGGTATTCTCAAAGGGCAGTGGGAGACAGACGAAATTCTATTCGGACTTCTTCGTGGTAATGAGTCAACCTTTGATCATAATCGAATTATTTTTGATGATGATCCGCAACGTCTCGTTGAACAGCTCATCAAACGCGCACGCCAAGAAAAGGTACAGAGTTACCACGTATAAAAAATCCCTAGCGTAGTTCTAAGGATTTTTTATGTGTAATTAATAATCATATCTTAATCAATTTTGCTGACCTATGGTTTCCGTTTTTCAATGTGATCTTTACGATGTATGCACCACTCAGTAGTTTTGAAACATCTTGGGTACAGGTGGTTCCTGTATGGGTACAGGTTGATAGCTTTGCACTTACATTATTGCCAAGCATATCGTAAAACTGAATAGCTTCAATAGATGATTCATCTGTTGTGATATTAATCATTTCTTTGGCATTGGTCGGATTTGGGTAGATCTCTACCTGAGCGTTTGTGTGTATGGAAAACAACAAAAGCATAACGGACAAAAAGAAGATTTTTTTCATGATTGAAATATTTAATTGGTTCCTGTAAACAGTATACTACACCACATTTTCAACACAAAACCACCTCATGTGGGTGGTTGTGTGCTACGTGTACTTATTTGACTGCGTCGACAACACGCTTGAATGCTGCTGGTTCGTTTTCTGCAAGATCAGCGAGCATTTTTCGGTTCAAACCGATACCTTTTTTGTTCAAGGCATCGATGAATGTACTGTATGAAAGATCATGTTTTCGTACCTCCGCATTAATCTTGACGTTCCACAGTCGGCGGAAGTTTGATTTCTTTTGCTTGCGGTGATTGAACGCATGATTTCCTGCATGAGCAATCGCTGTTGTTGCTTCACGCTTTTTGGTTGATCGTCCGAAACGGTATCCCTTCACCTGGGCGAGGGTATTCTTTCGAGATTTGTTTTTGATCGTTCCTCGTTTTACTCGTGGCATAGGCTATTTGTGTGGCATGAAGCGTGCAAGCTTCTTAGCTGAAATAATAAAATTCTCTTTCGTTCCACGTTTTCCGCGGGTGGTATTACCACTCTCTTTCGAGTTGAAGTGGTTTTGACCTTTTTTGCGAACCTTCACTTTTCCATTTTTGGTGAGTTTCATTCGCTTGGTGTATGATTTGTTCGTTTTCATAATGTTACTTCTTCTTTACCGGTTCAATGAGAATAGCAATGCCTTTGGGACTCTCTTTGTAGTCCTCAACGATTTTGTATTCCTCATCAATCATTTTCAATACGTTTTCAAGACGTGAATGCAGGAAATCTTTTTCCATATACTTGGTACGACCACGGATGTAGAGTTCTGCCTTGACGCGATGACCTTCACGCAGCCATTCACTCGCGCGATCAGCTTTGAGTTTAAGATCGGCTTCGCCGGTTCCTACCCGTACCTGAATATTTTTGACCTCTACGATGTTTTGGCGTGATTTAATTTCCTTTTGCTTTTTCTTTTGGTCATAGACGTACTTTCCGTAGTCAGTGATTTTCGCAACAGGAGGATTTGCCTTTGCGGTAATTTCAATGAGATCAAGTCCTTGGTCGTGGGCGAGTTTCAGCGCATCGTCGCGCTTCATGACTTCTGATGATCCATCATCGAGAAGCACACGGAGTTCAGGTGCTCGAATACCCTCATTGATTTTCAATCGGTCGTTATTGTTGTTCGTATTACTCAATGTCTTTAGTACGTAAATTAACGGTATGGTGAATAAACTATATGCAGTTTTTTATTGAATACATTCAATAAAAAAGGACTACTCAGTAGCCACTCATATACCTATGATACTATCGAAATACCGTTATAAGTCAATATACTAGCGTATCTCGGAACTATTTTGGTATACTGTGTGTATGGAACAGCGTACGCACCATAGAAAAATATGCACCTCGTGGTACCACCAACGGTGGTTTCGTATTCTCCTGGTTATTGTTGGGCTTGATATGATGGTGCTCGGTATAACGCTTGCGCTCGGACTCAATATTGTGAGACTGATCGAAGGATACCCGATACTGCGCATTCTTGCAGGACTCGCGTATGTTGTCGTTGCGATATTTATTGTAACGTACGCGCTCTCATACCGACGTATGCAAAAAGAACAGTTCTTATTGTGCCAGCACTGTGGGCAACAATGTCAATAAAAAAGGAGGCAATTACCTCCTTTTTCCTACTTTAAGATATGTTACAATCGGTACTTAAGTCCGATTTTGACTCCAAACCTTGAGTCCTTACCATCAAGGCTTGCCTCGGCTTCTTCGAGGGTCATTTCGACAAATCCATCAACTGTTTTGAATAGGTTTGCTTCAATCCCTGATCGGAATCCCCACAACATTCGAGTTTTTTCAGTTTTGATATAGTTGTTTGGTTGGCTGTACGTAGCGTTTGGATGCTCTCTGGTAATCCACAGAACCTCAGGTCCGATGTATCCATCGAGATTAGCTATCCACCGGATGATCCCCGGTAACTTTTCGGCATCAAATTTCGGAAATAGAAACATTATCGTATGATCGATAAAATCATTTCCTTTCCAGTAACCACTGAGGTTTAGCTCCGAGTAGTTAATTTTCTTGAACTGCTCGTATCCAACCATAATTGCGTATTTGCGCTGCTCAAATCCAACGTTTATTTCATAATTAAATCCTGGATCTGGATATCCCATTTTTTCATAGTATGGGCCGTTAATGGCCATACTCGGATCAGCGCTAACGCGCAGGACCCAGTAGTATGGTCTACCTTTGGCTACTACAACGGTGTCTTTGATGCTGGTTTCTTTTTCTTGTGATTGCATTGCTGTTGATGATGCGAACACAACAAAAATAAGGATAATAAAATATTTAATTGTTTTCATATAAGCTTGGTTTTTGCGTTAATTACTGTTTTGTATACATTTAAACTTAAATTAAAATTATGTCAATTAATTGCATTTACAACGGTGCACCATAGAATACATGTATGTCAGTAATTCCTTGGAACAAACAATATGGAGAAACGCTCACGCAAACACTCGAACGTTTTCGATTAACGTATCCTGAATACAGCGAGGCGCGTGTCACGTATGCAGGGAGGCTTGATCCGCTTGCTCATGGACTTATGCTGTTGTTAACAGGTGAGGATGTATACCACAAAGAATCGTATCTTAAACTCGATAAGGTGTATGAAGTTGACGTGTTGTTCGGTATGACGACTGATACCTACGATATACTTGGTATGATTGATGGGACATTTCAAGAACTTTTGCTGTTGGATGGTGATACTGTGCATGCAGTATTAGGAACATTGGTAGGTAAGAGTACACAAACCTATCCACCATACTCATCAAAGACCGTGCAAGGAAAACCCTTATGGCGTTGGGCACGTGAAGGTTCACTGTCGACTATTGAGCTACCTACGAGAGAAATTGAGATTTATCGTATTGAATTACTCTCAACCTACGAACTTAATGTTTCTGACTTCATCAGGTTAGTAGAAGAAGCCTGTAATGTGGTAAGAGGAGATTTTCGTCAAAACGACATTCGTGCTCGTTATAACGAATACTTTAAGAATCATACGGATAATAGTTACCAGGTGTACCGTATTCGTGTTTACGCATCGTCAGGTACGTACATGCGCTCGCTCGCACATAAGGTAGGGCAACAACTTGGGATAGGTGGAATCGCACTTCGTATTCACCGTACCCACGTGGGTGAATACCACTTGTGATGATATATTGACATATATATCTATATATGCTAATATATAGAATATGTCAGATGGATTACAAATTATTGGAGTTATTATTGTACTCTTTTTCCTCGGATTAGTGATGACGAATCCGACGTATTTTGGGTTACCAGGGTATTCGAATCACGGTGGTATTACCTCAAATACGACACAGCTCGTGGTGAACGAACGTGTCCCAAAACAGTACGCTGAGCGTTCAAATTTCCCAAACAGTGCTACGAACGATGATGAGAATGGTGAAATCGTTATTGCAGGGAAGACTAAAGGAGTAAACGTAACCGCATCAGTAGGACAGGCATTCGCGGTATCATCAGGATCAACGGTAAACTATGGTGCGCTCCTCCTTGTCATTCTCATGTTGGTCGTTATTGTTGTGCTTGCGCGTATTACCATGCGTAAGCGTGGACGGGTTGAGTACCAACGATCACGTATGAATCCGAATTATCAATATGTACCACTACCAAACGGTTACTATCAACCACAACCAGTAGGATATCAACGATATTAAAGAAAACCTCTCAGAAAGAGGTTTTCTTTTTGCATTTTTGACCTCCTGTGATACTATTTTCTCTGTATTCCTCGGTAGCTCAGCGGTAGAGCGGTCGACTGTTAATCGATTGGTCGTAGGTTCGAATCCTACCCGGGGAGCATCATAACGCTAGCACGAAGTGCGTAGTACAAACAAAAAACATCCACGAGGATGTTTTTTGTTTGTCTAAATTGATGTATAAAGTTTCGGCTCATCTTCAAGTGTCATCACATCGTACGATTCCATCTTTGGTCCCGGCATTCCTGGGGTTCCACTCGGCATTCCAGGCAACACAATCCCTGTGATATCAGGTTGCTCTGTGATGAGTTTACTCATTCCCTCAAGTGGAACATGTCCTTCTACTACATATTCTGTGTCACCTTTCGAGAGTATTGTCGTATGACACGACTGCATGTTCGTAGGGACTCCATTATCTTCCTTAAAGAAAGAAAGTTCGGTTTGTTGCATCTCGACAATCTCAACATCTATTCCTGCTTCTCTCATCGCATCTGCATGACCCTCACAACAACCACAGGTTGGCGATTTATAAACAACTGCACGCGTATCTGCAAAAGCCGTTTTTGTTTGAGTTGCTGATTGAACAACTTCTGTATTTGTTTTTTTGTCGCTGGCGACGAAGAATACAGCTCCACCTGCAAGCACAAGTGCTGTGATGATACCTATGGTGATAGTATTTGTTTTCATAATTTCTTATACATTAGTTAATAATTTTCTTACCTCACTTCCACTGCTGTTAGCATGCCTGCAGCTGCATGCTCTAGAATATGACAATGATTGACCCATAGACCCTTATCCAAGGGAACTAATGCAACATCTACACTTTGCCTAGGATACACTAAAACGGTATCACGAAAGTATGGCTCTGAAACAGGTACACCATCTCGTGCAATAACCTTGAAGAATTGTCCGTGTAGGTGCATTGGGTGAAGTCGTACTGATTCATTCGTAAAGCGCATTGTATTGAACTCTGCGTACTTGAAAGTGTAAGGATCATAGTCTGGGTACGCCTTGTCATTTATCGTCCATTCTATGCCTCCCATCATTCCCATTCCTTCACCTGTTTTTCTACGTGCATTGAGACGATACTCTTTATCGATCTCAATGTCGCTTGCTCCAGTCCAATCAGGAACCTCGCTGTTTACGGGGAAGTTAAACTCTGGAGTTGCTACAGCTTGTCCTGCTACCTCTATTCGTGCGAGTTTAATTTCTTCTCGACCAAAATTATCTACCAATTCAAATACCTGACCATCAGCGTCCTGTGGAATAGTGATATCTATATCAATCCTGTTACCTGGCGAGAGTTCTAGTTCTCCAAAGTCAAAAACTTCTTTTACGTACATTCCATCTACGGCAATAATTTTTGCATTGAGATTTTTGAAGCTCGGCATATAAATTCTGGCGTTGGAAGCGTTCACCATACGCAAACGAATTCTTTCTCCTGGTTTTACATCCAAAACCTCATTAAGCTTTCCATTTACCGTCATAACATTTCCCCACCTACCATCATGCATCAAATCCATTGGGGTATTGAACTCTTCGTAGACTTGTCGGTCTTCAGTCATTCGCCAGTCATCTATGACCCAAACAATATCCTGGGAATACTTTTGATCTACATCGTCTTCCACAATCAGGGTTCCAAAGAGTCCACGCTCCACCTGCTCTGAGGTACGAACATGGGGGTGAAACCAGAATGTCCCTGCGTCTTTTGGTGTAAATTCATATACAAAACTTTCACCTGGTTTAATTGGGTCTTGAGTAACTCCTGGCACTCCGTCCATTGCATTAGGTACGCGCACACCGTGAAAATGAATAGTGGTTTCTTGTGGTAGGTCATTGGTAAAATTCAACCTTAGCGTGTCACCGAGTTTTACCCGTACCTCTGGCCCAGGCACCGTATCGTTATAGCTCCACACTTTTGTTTTATACCCATCAAAAATTTCCACTTCGCTTTCGCTTGCTGTCATATTCATTTCTACAATATTCCCATTAGGTTCAATGTCCTCGACATACGCACCTGTGAATTCTGAGACAAGTGCCTCACGACTCACTTTTACTTTATCAATATCATCACTACTGAAAAAGAGAATTGCTCCCGTAATTACCACGACACAAGCAATAATAATTACTGGTATGTGTTTTTGAATTTTACTGAACTTCATATTTTGTTTTACGTTTTTGTTTTTCATACGCTATCGAGCAAAAGGTTCGTGTGTATTATTCTTGTTGGCGTCGATGAAGTTCTTGATAATTGCCGTGTCTGGTGTCTCTAGATACATAAGCTTACCCCACGATGCGATTGCAATCGGTGCTGGATTTTCATCACGCGGTGACATAATAACAGCTCCAGCATTACTGTTTGCAATTTTCTTAAGCTCCTTTACTGATTCGTCGTCTAGAGAACCTTGGTATGAAATCCAAATACCACCATGCTCCAATGCATGCACGGCCGACAGGTCACTCATTTCTTTCTTATATACGCCCCACCCAGGAGCTTGAGCGTAGTGATCTCCTGATGTTGGTGGATTTGAGTTATGAGCGGTGTAGTCGGTTGTGCCAGGTCTAACGTGGTTTTGGCCTTGAATTTCAATATCTATTGTCTGTCCGAATGCAATATCTGTTGCTTTGCTCTCTGATTCATTTGTCTGAACAACAGAAGAATTTTTTTGTTTTCCTGGACTTATCAATACGATAGCAATAATCGCTACAACAAGTAGAGGTAATCCATATTTTAATAGTTTCATAATAATGTTGTTTAGTTATCTACAGTACACACAATAGGTTCCTGATAGTTTTGAAGAAGTTTCCATAAAGATACAAGAAGTAATACAATACCAATAATACTGAACTCTTCACCTCCGAATGGTAGAACTGCCAAGAAAGCACTTGCTCCTGTGGCAAAAACACCAGTAATCAAGAGTGAGCCACAGGCTGCACATCCAACGCCGAATAATCCTGTAATCATTCCTAATATTCCTGTAGCTCCTGTTAGCTTCTTTCGTTCTTTTGTTAGCTTGATAAATACCACTGTGTGAACAGCAAAAAGAATACCAAGCACAAGGGCGCTTATCAGAGAAAAAATTGTTGCATTACTTTCAAGAGATCCGTACAAACTCAGTAGGGTCTTTGTTTTCTGGCTCAAAGATAATATCTCTGATTCAAAAACCGTCCCAATGAGTTCAATATTTTGAAGAACAACTATTAAGGTAAGGAAAGCAAAAAGTACTATGGCTGTCAGAATCCAGCTTTGCGGACCCCTATAGATATCTTTGAGCTTCTGTAGATACATAGCTAATAATGTTAGTTAGTAGCAGCTTCAATAATCTGACTGATCGCCGCCGCTGGTTGAGCCCCATTGATTGGGAATTTCTCTCCTGACTCAGTTACCAAGATACTCCATGGGGTTCCTCGACCTCCAGTTTCCATAAAGTTTTCAAGATCCGATGCAATTTTTTCATCATGACGACCACTTTCAAGACACTCATTGAATTGAGACTGATTAAGCCCCATTTCTTTTACAATCTGAGGGAATACTGTTTCAAGTTCTGTTCGGTTATTCGATGGAGTCAATTCAAAGAAACGATCAGAGAATGTCCAGAAGGCATCATCCCCACCAAGCTCAGCGGCACATTCAGCAGCCACCGCTTCACGCTGTGCTTTTACCGGGTGCAAACTTTCAAGTGGTGCATGTCGGTAAACCCAATTCACATCATTTGGGTACTTCTCAAGCACCTCTTTCATTGTTGTGTGGAAACGCTTACAGAATGGACACTCATAGTCAGAGTATTCGTACACGGTAA